>NBNH01000427.1 GCA_004379115.1 Actinomycetales bacterium mxb001 | reverse complement strand
CGCGACAGTTCCCCCAACGTGCTGGAGATCTCCTCGATCGAGCAAACCGGCCTCACGCGCATCGAGCCCAATGCCGAGGACTCGTCGTGGGAGGGCAAGCTCGGCATGCCTGCGGGGGCAACGCTGCCCGGGGCCGTGGTGCGCGTCGTGATGTCGGGGGACGCGCGCACAGCTACGCGGGTTCAGTCGTCTGCTTCGTCGGGGGCCCTGCACATCGAAGGTCGCACCGCAGTCGAGGTGCCCGCGGGCGAGACCGCCGAACTCTCCCTTGTCATCGCACCCGCGGACTGCGCGGCAACCTTGACCCCCGAGGGACTCGACGAGGCGGGCTATCGCTGGCGTCGGCCGGCTGGCGTGCAACTGGCGGAGGATCCGAACGGCACTGCGCTGCGACTGTCTCCGGATGCGCGCGCATCCCTGGAGAAGATCATGCTCGACCTGTGTGCACCGGCGGGTGCACCCCCCACGCTGACCTTCGTCGACGCGCGACTCGATGGCCCCTACCGCCGACAGGTGCTCGACATCACGGCACGCGTCGGTAGCGATGCGGATCGTGCCCTCACCCATCCCCTCGACGGACCGGGATTGCGCGGCATCGGTTCCTTCGAACGGCCCGGCGATCCGATCGTCACGCTCATGTGGCGGGTGTCGACCCTCAGCGAGCAGAGCGATGGCGTGCTCGACGCCTACGTGCGCGTGATCACCGTCAAGGGCGACACGGCGTACCCCTGGATCGTGCGGATCGTGCCGCCCGTCGACCTGGAGTGACGGGTCAGCCGCGGGCCGCGGTGGCGCCGTATCCGATGGCTCCGGCATTCCAGGAGATCCAGCGCGCCATCCCCTCGGGATCACCGCTGAGGTAGTCGCGAATCCCGTCGACGTACGACCGCCGACCGAGCGAGAGCATGCCGGCCTCCGGGCACGTCATGAGGTCGGGATCGACCCCACGCGAGGCGAGGACGAGGCGTACGCCGGCCCGCGCGATCACGCCCGAGCCCCACGTGAACGGACGCAGTGCCAGGAGCTCGCCGTGCACGATCGCCGCGACGACGATGGCGGGTGCTTCCGTGGATGACGTCACCACGTCAGCAAGTGCGGCAAGTCGCGGGGGGACATCGCTGGCGGGCGGCACTGCCCCGATGTGGAGTGGGTCGATGACATCGTCGGTCGTGCGTGGCCGACCGAGGTCGGCCTCGTCGGCGAACGCGCGCGCGGCGATGACGTGCAGGTGCGCGAGCACCTGCAGTGGTGCGCGCTGCCAGGTGTCGACCTGGGCGGGAACCTCAGCGGTGACATCGATCGCCGCCGCGACAGCGCGGCTGAGCGGGGAATCATCGAGGCCCGCTCGCAGCGCTTCCATGGTCACGTCGGCACCCTCGAGCGCGGCGCTATCGCGAGACCCACGCAGCGCTGACTCGCGAGCGACCTCGGCGGCACGCGCGCGAATCGAGCGATCCCACAGGAGTGCGTCGACTTCATCGCGGGCGACGGCGCACGCGTCGGCGACCCCGGGTAAACCGGAGATCGCGGACAGGGGGTCGGTCAGTAGGACTGCGCCCCTTGGGCCACGAGCGCATCGAGGACCTGCGGATCTTGCGCCTCAAGCCAACGCACGAGGTCAGCGTTGGACACGAACTGGAGGTCCGGGTACTGGGCGGTGGCGTCGTACATGAAGCGGGTCAGCGCATTCTGGTAGGCCCCGCATACCCACGTGTTGAAGTGATTGCCGAAGAAGAAGGGAGCGCGGTTGCCGTTGTAGAGCGCATCGACGGCGGCCATCAGCGAGTCGTAGGTCGACTGCTCGATCACATCGCAGGTGGCCTGGTCAGCCTCCTGCTTGCAGTCGTTCTGCGCGCACAGGAAGTTGTAGTCCATCGACAGGTTGGATCGATCGAAGCCGACGACCTTCATGGTCTGGAGAGGGAAGTCCCACAGGCCGTATTCGTTCTTGACCGGCCACTGCAGGACGCCCGGGTTGGAGGCGTCGTACTTGAACCCATTTTCGACGAAGACCGGGTACATGACGTCGCGCTGGCCCTCGAGGCACGGCGTACGCGCACCCATCATCACGCTGTGATTGAACGGCAGTGGGGTGGGATCGGCCACGCCGTTGATGCCGGCCCAGTCATCCATGAACATGATGTCCTGCTGGAACTCGCTCTGCCATTCGGCGGTGCCCCATGAGTTGACGGCGCCGTCGTTGGGCTCGCACCAGTGGCCGAGGAAGTGCGTGCCGATCTCGTGGCCCTTCTCGTAGGCCTCCTTGTAGTTGGCGATGCGCTGCACCACCTCCTGGGCGTCGTCAGCAAAGCCAATGGCCGACGAACCCGGCTCGCGGCCCGGGGTCTCGTAGAGGTACTTCTGCTCCTCGGGGAGCAGGCACAGGCCGGAGACGAAGAACGTCAGGCGCGCGCCAACGGCGTCGGCCGTGTCCATGTAGTGGCGAATGATGTCGTTGCTGCACGAACCGTCGAAGGAGATGACGACGAACTGCGGGGGCTTCTCGCCGGGAGCGAGCTTCTTGATCTCGAGTTGGGGCTGCGGCAGATTGACCGCGGAGACACCGCCGCCATCGCCCATGACATCGCCGACCGCCGGGGTGTCGGGGGACGCCGACTCCGAGGTCGATCCCGAGGTCGAGTCGCCACTCGGAGCCGCATCGGTGGCGGCTGCACTGGGCGAGGCATCGGCAGCCGTGGGCGCCGTCGAGGAACCCGGGAGCACGGCGCCCAGGACGAGCCCCAGCGTGGCCGCAAGGGCCAGGAGAAGGGGGACGACGACCCGGGCGCGCACGAAACCTCCGGAGGTGAGGGCTGACGTTTCCCATACTGACGCATGGGATACCCCGAAGGCTCCCTGTGACCCGCGGGAACCCTGCACTCCCTCGTCACGGGGCGGCTAGCGTGGCCCAGATCACCCGCCTGAACGAGGAGGCTCCGTGAGTGAGAGCGACGCCCTGGCCAACCTGTTGCAGGAGGATCGCACCTTCCCGCCTTCAGCGCCGTTCGCGGCCCAGGCCAACGCCACGGCCGACATGTATGACGAGGCTGCGCGCGATCGACTCGCCTTCTGGGCCAAGCAGGCGGAGCGACTGCACTGGGACACCCCCTGGAACCAGGTCCTCGATTGGTCAAAGGCACCTTTCGCGCGCTGGTTCGTCGATGGGCGCCTCAACGTCGCGTACAACTGCGTCGATCGCCATGTCGAGGACGGCTATGGCGATCAGGTGGCGCTGTTTTTCGAAGGTGAGCCCGGCGACACCCGCGCCGTGACCTACGCCGAACTCCAGAAGGAGGTCGCCAAGGCCGCGAATGCGCTGACCGAGCTCGGCATCCAGGCCGGCGATCGCGTGGCGATCTACATGCCGATGATTCCGGAAGCCGTCGTCGCCATGCTCGCGTGCGCTCGCATCGGTGCACCGCACTCGGTGGTGTTCGCGGGCTTCTCCGCCGAGGCCCTGCGCACCCGCATCGACGACGCCCAGGCCAAGCTCGTCATCACGGCCGACGGCCAGCATCGACGTGGATCCGCCATGCCGCTGAAGCCAGCGGTCGATGAGGCCGTCCAGGACACTCCCAGCGTCGAGCACGTCCTCGTCGTACGTCGAACCGGCGGTGAGGTCACCATGACCGAGGGGCGCGACGTGTGGTGGCACGTCCTCGTCGATCGGCAATCCGACCAGCATGTGCCCGAGTCCTTCGACAGCGAGCATCCGCTCTTCATCCTCTACACATCAGGCACGACCGGGAAGCCGAAGGGCATCCTGCACACCACGGGTGGCTATCTCACGCAGACGTCGTTCACGCACTGGAATGTGTTCGACCTCAAGCCCGAGAGCGATGTCTACTGGTGCACCGCCGACATCGGCTGGGTCACCGGCCACAGTTACATCGTCTATGGGCCGCTCTCGAATCGCGTGACCCAGGTCATCTACGAGGGCACCCCGGATACTCCACACAAGGGCCGCTTCTGGGAGATCGTCGCGAAGTACGGCGTCACGATCTTCTACACCGCTCCCACGGCGATCCGCACGTTCATGAAGTGGGGCAAGGAGTTTCCGCAGGCGCACGACCTGACATCGCTGCGGCTGCTCGGCAGCGTGGGTGAGCCCATCAATCCCGAGGCGTGGATGTGGTACCGCGACGTCATCGGCGGCGACGAGTGCCCGGTGGTCGACACGTGGTGGCAGACCGAGACCGGCGCGATCATGATCTCCCCGCTTCCCGGCGTCACCGCCGCCAAGCCCGGATCCGCCATGCGACCGCTGCCCGGCATCGGCGCCACCGTCGTCGATGACCACGGCACTCCCGTCGAGCTTGGACACGGCGGATACCTGGTGCTCACCGAACCGTGGCCCTCCATGCTGCGCGGCATCTGGGGCGACAACCAGCGTTACGTCGACACCTACTGGTCGCGGTGGCCGCAGTACTACTTCGCCGGCGACGGCGCCAAGATCGACTTCGACGGCGCGATCTGGCTGCTGGGGCGCGTCGACGACGTCATGAACATCTCGGGACATCGCATCTCGACCACCGAGGTCGAGTCCGCGCTCGTCTCGCACCCGTCCGTGGCCGAAGCGGCCGTGGTAGGGGCGGCCGATGACGTCACCGGTCAGGGGATCGTGGCGTTCGTGATCCTGCGCGGAGGCGTCGAGGAGGGCGCCGACGGCACCGAACTCATCACCGAGCTGCGCAATCACGTGGCCCACGAGATCGGGCCTATCGCCAAGCCGCGCCAGATCATGATCGTGTCCGAACTACCCAAGACTCGTTCGGGCAAGATCATGCGCCGCCTGCTGCGCGACGTGGCCGAAAACCGCTCGCTCGGTGACGTGACGACGCTCGCTGATCCGCAGGTCATGCACCTGATCTCCATGGGCCTGAGCAGCGGCAGTAGCGAGGATTAGCGGTAGCCTGTTGCACGGTGTGCCGGGAAGCCTGGTCGGCGTCTCGTCGACCGACCCCGGAGGCCACCCGTGACCATCCCTGCCGCAAGTCCGCCACCTGAAGGCGCGGAGCACCAGCTCTTCGACAGGCCCTCACTCAGCGAGCGCGTGTGGCTCCTGCGCGCACTGCGCGGGGAGACCATCGGCGGCGTCCTCCTGCTCATCGCGGCGCTCATCGCCATCGCCTGGGCGAACTCGCCATGGGGAGACGCCTACACGGCGTTGACCGAGGTCACCGTCGGCCCCGCCGCCCTCGGACTCGACCTGTCGCTGGCCACCTGGGCCGCTGACGCCCTGCTGGCCGTCTTCTTCTTCGTCGCCGGGCTCGAACTCAAGCACGAGTTCACCCACGGCACGCTGTCGCGCCCGGCGCAGGCAGCCGTTCCAGTGGCCGCGGCGTTGGGTGGCATGGTCGTCCCCGCGATCCTCTTCACCGTCATCGTGGCGACGGGCGACCCCTCCGGGCTATCGGGTTGGGCCATCCCCATGGCCACCGACATCGCGTTCGCTCTCGCGGTGCTGGCAGTCGTCGGGCGCGGCCTGCCGATCGCCCTGCGCGCCTTCTTGCTGACGCTCGCGGTCGTCGACGACCTCGGAGCGATCACGATCATCGCGATCTTCTATCCGAAGGGCTTCTCGCTCGCCTATCTCCTGCTCGCGATCGCCCTGCTCGCGGCGTACTGGCTTCTTCAGCGTCGACGCGTGCGAAGTCCGTGGATCTACGTCCCCCTCGCCATCGTCGTGTGGTGGGCCGTCTTCATGAGCGGTGTACACGCGACCGTGGCTGGGGTCGCGCTCGCGCTGCTGACCCGGGCGCATGCCGATCCGGGGGAAGCAGAATCACCCGCCGACCGGCTGCAGCGCATGCTGCTCCCGCTCAGCGCAGGAGTGTGCGTGCCTCTCTTCGCGTTCTTCGCCGCCGGTGTCGACCTGCGCGCGACCGGTCTCATCGAGCCGCTCACCTCGCCGGTCGCCATCGGCGTGCTCGCCGGGCTGATCATCGGCAAGCCCATCGGCGTCGTCGTGACCGCGTGGCTCGTTGCCCGTTTCACGCGCGCAAGCCTCAACCCGGACATCGGATGGCGCGACGTGTCAGCCGTCGGGCTGCTGGCAGGCATCGGCTTCACCGTGGCGCTGCTCATCACCGAACTCGCCTTCACGTCGTCACCGGGCCAACTCGATGCGGCGAAGGTCGCGGTCTTCACGGCCTCCGTGGTGTCCGCGCTCATCGCCAGCGTGGTCCTGCTCTCACGCAACCGGCACTACCGGCGCGTGGCCCTCGTCGAGGAGGCCGACGTGGATGGGGATGGGATCCCGGACGTCTACCAGCGGCCCGCTCCCGGGGATGCGGACCCGGGCCCTGCCCGGACCGACTAGCCTCATCCCACGGCCCCGCAGTCGAGGAGGATCGAATGGCTGATCTCACCCCAGGGGGCGATGCCTCCCTCAAGGGGCTCGTTACCGCCGCCGTCGCCGACCTGCAGCGACTCATCCGCGCGCAGATCCAGTTGGCCAAGCTCGAACTCCAGCAGACCGGGCAGCAGGCGGCCAAGACCAGCATCTTCCTCGTCCTGGCCCTGTCGATGGCCGCCACCGGCGGACTCTTCCTGCTGGTGACCATCGCCTACGTCCTCGTCGCCCTCGGGCTGCCGGTGTGGGCGGGCTTCGGCATCGTCACCCTCGTCCTCTTCATCGTCGCCGTGGTCTTCGGACTTCTCGGCCGCCGCGAGGCGCAGCGCATCAAGGGACCCGAGCGCACCATCGCGCAGATCGAGAAGACGACGGCGGTGCTGTCGGGCGGTGGCGCAACGGCTTCATCGACTCCGGCCATCACTCCGGTGGCCGAGGCGCCCGCGTCACCCGCGGGCACCTGAGCGTGCTGCTCGATCCAGAATCCGTCATCCACGCGCCTGGGCCGTGGACGCATCGCGACGTCTCCGCCAACGGGGCGCGCTTCCACCTCGTCGAGGCGGGTACGGGCCCGCTCATCATGTTGCTCCATGGCTTTCCCACCTTCTGGTGGACGTGGCGCCATCAGCTGCGCTCCCTCGCCGACGCCGGGTATCGGGTCGTGGCCATGGACCTACGCGGTTACGGCGGCTCCGACCACACCCCCCACGGCTACGACCCAACCACCCTCGCCAGCGATGTCGCCGGCGTCATCCGATCGCTCGGTGAGCCCTCCGCGGTCATCGTCGGCCAGGGCTGGGGTGGGCTGGTCGCGTGGAGCATGGCGGTCCTCGAACCCGACGTGGTCGACGGCATCGTGCCGGTATCCATGCCGCACCCCCGACGACTGCGTCGCGCGATCATGCGCGATGCGATCCAGCGACGTCGCGCCCTCTACGCCATCGGCTTCCAGTGGCCGTTCCTACCCGAGCGATCGCTGCAGAAGGACGACTGCGCACGCATCGGGCGCATCCTCGACGACTGGTCCGGCAATCCCGAGTGGCCCGATGCCGACACGTCGCTGGCCTATCGCTCGGCCTTCTCCCTCTGGCCCACGGCCCACTGCGCCGTCGAGTATCACCGCTGGGCCGTGCGCTCCATGCTGCGCACCGACGGCATTCGCTATGCGCGACGCATGGAGACACCCATCGACATCCCCGTGCTGCACTTGCACGGTGAGCGCGACTCCTCCATCCTCCTGCGCAGTGCGGAAGGTTCCGGTGAATGGGTGAGCGGACCCTACGAGTTCTGCGTGGTCGACGGCGTCGGTCACTTCCCGCAGGAGGAATCACCCGAACGCTTTGACGCTCTGCTGCAGAAGTGGCTCCTTCAGCTGCGCGAGGCATGAGCCAGCCGCCACCCGAACGGCCACGCGACCGGCTCGGTCGGCCACTGCCGTGGGACGCCGACGGATTCCCCACCGTCCCCCTCCGGCCCCAGATCTCCAGCGCAGATGCACTTGCCGAGGCCCGCGCGTACCTGGCCGACGGCCTGCCCTTTCACGCACATGAGGTGCTCGAGATGCGCTGGCGGTGCTGCGCAGACGATGAACGAGTGCTGTGGCGGGCTCTGGCGCAAGCCGCGGCCGGCGTGACCCACGCTGCGCGGGGCAATCCCACAGGTGCGGAGCGACTGCACGAGCGCGCATCGGCGACGATCGCGGCGTACGACGGCCCGCTCCCCGCTGGCATCGATGACCTACTGGCCGACCTCGGCCTCGACTAGCGGCGACAGGCGCCGGTGTCGACCGGCGCGGTGGCGGTGCGACCGGTGGCTGCCACCTCCGCGGCCTGGGCAGCGGTGATCGCGTAGCCGGTGTCGGCCTCGCCCAGTCCCGCAGCGAACACCACGCCAAAGACGCGGCCGCGCGGAGACAGGAGCGGACCCCCCGAGTTGCCGGGGACGACCGTGCCGCGGAAGGAGTAGACCTCGCGCACGACACCGGAACGCCCGTAGATGTCCTCCCCGCGCGCATCGATGCGCGCACGAACACGTGCGGGCTCGGCCACCAGGTCACCGCCACCCGGGAATCCGGCCACGACCGCTGAGTCACCCGTGTCGGGTAGGCGGCCGGCGAACTCCAGGGGCGGCGCTGGAAGTCCGGGCACATGCAGCACGGCCAGGTCGATGCGCGAGTCGATGGCGACGACCGTCGCGTCGTAACGCGTGGGGTCGCCGGGGATGACCACCCGCGCCGAGGGCGCGCCGGCCACCACATGGGCATTGGTCAGCACCCGGTCCGTGGCGTAGACGAACCCGGAGCCCACGACATTCGTTTCACAGGCGCTCGCGCTGATCTTCGCCAGGCTCGGCCACGCGGCGCGCACCGCCGGATCGCGCAGCAGCGCGGGATTAGGCGGGGGTACGTCGGGTCCGGCGTACTGCCCGAACCCGGAGAAGACGCGCGGCAGTCCCGACGCGTCGACGGCATCGCGCAATCCCGAGAAGACATTGCGTGCTGCATCGGGAACAGCGCGATCGATCGTGGACAGGACGAGCGAAGACCGCACCTCGCGCGCGAATCCAAGGCTCGGAAGCAGTCCAATCGCGGTGGCAGCGATCCAGAGCACAGCGGCCAGGGCCACGACGTTGAGTGCTGCACCGGCGGCACTATCGACGGCGCGGGCTCCGGTCCACGTGAGGCCGGCCCGCAACGAGCGCCCGGCGATCGTGGCGACGGTCTGGCCGAGGATGGCGCTCGCGAGGATGCCGCCGGCGAGAAGAACGGCACCGGCGAATCCCGGGATACCGAGCGCTTCGACGATGCGCGGCAGCAGAAGTGCCGCGCCCAGGCCCCCCAGCAGGAAGCCAGCGAAGGAGAGCAGCCCGGCAACGAAGCCCTGGCGCCAGCCGGTCCAGGCGAAGACCACGACGGCCAGCAGGACCAGGGCGTCGATCGCGTTCATGCGAGGTCCTCGGTGGCATCCGGCTCGAGGTCGGTGATGCGCGTGTCATCCCACGGCTGACTCCATCCGGCAAGGTCGAGCATTCCCGACAGGAGGCCGGCGGTGAAGCCCCAGATCAGCAGGCCGCGCACGGCAAAGCCCAGGCCGATGTATCCGGACGGATGGCGCACCCGCGTGCGATTGGCCGGGTCGACGAGTTCTGCGATGGGAATGCGATGCACACTGGCGACCTCGGTGAGATCGACAGCGCTGACCGGTGAGGGCTCGCGCCACCACGCGAGCACCGGGGTCACGACGAATCCCGAGACCGGCACCCACAGGTCAGGGATGAGAGCGAACACGTCAACCCCGTTGATATCGAGTCCGGTCTCTTCCCTGGCCTCGCGCAGGGCCGCGGCCACGGCGTCGTGGTCGTCGGGGTCGACGGCACCCCCGGGAAAAGCCGGCTGTCCCGCGTGCGAGCGCATGTCGTGAGCGCGCTCGATGATCAGTACATCGGGACCATCCGGACCTTCGCCGAGCAGCACGAGCACGGCTGCGGGCCGGCCGCCCTCGGGAGGCGGCAGGAATCGGGTGAGGTCTTCACCGCGCAGACGGGGCATTCGCGAAGCGAGGGGTTCCAGCCATTCGGGAAGTGCCACACCATCGACGCGCCAACCGATGCCGGGATCTCGATCAGACATCAGCCGCGTCCTTCAGTACGCAGCAACGTCGCTGCTTCGGCGGGATCCGTGGGGCCCTCGCCGTAGGACGGACAGGCTCGCGCAACCGGGCACGCGCCGCAGGCGGGCCGACGAGCATGGCAGCAGCGGCGACCGTGCCAGATGATGCGGTGCGACAGATCCGTCCACTCCGCCCGCGGGAAGAGCGCCATGAGATCGGCCTCGATGCGATCAGGGTCGTCGTTCGTCGTCCAGCCCAGACGCCTTGCGAGTCGGGCGACGTGGGTGTCGACCGTGATACCCGGGACGCCGAACGCATTGCCCAGGACCACGTTGGCCGTCTTGCGCCCGACCCCCGGCAGGGTCACCAGGTCCTCGAGGCGATCGGGCACCTCGCCGCCGTATCGATCGCACAGCACCTGCGCGATGCCCTGGATGGACGCGGCCTTGGCGCGGAAGAAGCCGGTCGGCTGGATGAGCGACTCCAACTCCTCGCGATCGGCTGCCGCGTAAGCGGCGGCGTCGGGGTAGCGGGCGAAGAGAGCCGGGGTCACCTGGTTGACGCGCTTGTCGGTGCACTGGGCGGAGAGCACCGTGGCGATGAGCAACTCGAGGGGATTGGCGAAGTCGAGCTCGCAGTGCGCATCGGGGTAGGCCTCGGCCAGTGCCCTGCCCACGCGCCGGGCTCGGCGCACGGTGGCCGTGTCCGGCTTCGCCGCGCGCGCGACGGTCGACCGGGCGGGCACTCGACCAGGGTACGTCGCCCCGGATGCGCACGGAGGTCGCACGGGCTCACCCTTCTGCGGCGGGGGTTTGCGGAATGCGCCAGACTGTCCTTGGAAGGAGATCTCGTGGACGACGCACTGATGCAGGCACCGCTCTTCTCCGCTCTCGACGCGGAGGCCGCGACTGCCTTGCGCGCTTCGATGGTGGAGTTGCGCGTACCGCGCGGCGAGGAGATCTTCACCGAGGGCGAGCCCGGCGACCGCATGTACGTCATCCTCGATGGCAAGGTCAAGCTCGGCCAGACCTCCACCGACGGTCGCGAGTCACTGCTCGCCGTCCTCGGTCCCGGTGAGGTCTTCGGCGAACTCTCCCTCTTCGATCCCGGGCCCCGCACCGCCACGGCCACCGCCGTGACCGACGTCGTCGTCATCGGACTAGGTCACGACAACCTGCGCCCATGGCTGGCGGGTCGCCCCGAGGTCGCGGAGTCGCTGCTGCAGGCTCTCGCCCAACGCCTGCGCCGCACCAACGAGACACTCGCCGACCTCGTCTTCTCCGACGTGCCCGGTCGCGTCGCCAAGTTGCTGCTCGAACTCGCCGACAAGTTCGGCCAGCCCGGCCCCGAAGGCGTGCTCGTGCACCACGACCTCACGCAGGAGGAACTCGCTCAACTCGTGGGCGCCTCGCGCGAGACGGTCAACAAGGCCCTGGCCGACTTCACCCAGCGTGGCTGGATCGTCGTCGACCAGCGCGAGGTCGTGCTCCTCGACATGGAACGCCTCGCCCGACGCGCTCGCTAGTCGCTAGCCACCGCTCTCGAGATAGGCCACCTGGGCGCGGGTCGACAACAGGGCGGCCGCGCGCACGTTGTCGGCAATGTCGACGTAGACCTCATCAACGATGTCCTCGGGCGTACGCCGACCGCCGTCCCACACGGCTCGCACCTGATCGAGTCGTGCGCGCCGGTGCTCGAGGTAGGCGTCGATGACGTTGACGGGATCAGCCAGGACGGGACCGTGGCCCGGCAGCAGGCGCGTGGCGCCGGACTCCGCCGCGTGCCGTCGCAGATCGTGAAGCGATCGCAGGTAGTCACCGAGGTGTCCGTCTGGCCATGCCACGACTGTCGTCCCTCGACCGAGCACCGTGTCGCCCGTGAGGATCGCGCCATCGTCACTCACGTGGAAGCTCAAGCAATCGGATGTATGTCCGGGCGTGGCCAAGACGTGCACCTCGACATCGCCAGCCGCCACCACCATGCCCGCGATGAGTCCTTCGCCACCGAGCACGTGGTCAGGATCGAGTGCACGCACGGGCGCACCAGAGAGGTCATGCAGGGCACGCGCTCCCTCGGAATGATCGAGGTGGCCGTGCGTGAGCAGGATCTGCGCGATCTGCCCATGGGCAGCCGCCACGACCGCGGCCAGATGTCCCGCGTCGTCGGGCCCGGGGTCGATGACGGCGTAGGGACCCGTGCCGACGACCCAGGTGTTGGTCCCGTCAAGGGTCATCGGGCTGGGATTGGGGGCGAGGACGCAGCGCAGTCGCGCCGTCACCTCGCCGCCGGACCAGGGGTCGGTCGATCCGATGAGAGGTAGGCCGCTCACGCGCCACCGGTCCCGTGCACCTCGGATCCCGCTGGCTCGCTGGCGAGGGGAAGCACGACGGAGCCGTCGCGGACGTCGATGATCTCCCACACGATGGCACCCGCGTCGTCGAGGCGTGCTCGCGGCATCAGGGGTCGAACATCGCGGGTCTCCGCTACCGCCAGCACGCTGTCGGGGGTGGCGTAGTTCATCAGATCCGCGATCGTGGCCGCGGTCGGCGGCAGCATCGGGAGCTGGCCTTCTCCATACGCAGCCATCGCCGCGTGCGGCTTCTCCCAGCGCACCTCGTCGGCCTCGCCGCTGACGTCGCGCACATGCTGGCCCTCCGGTACCGACGCCACGAAGAAGCGAACGTCGTAGCGACGGGCCTCGATCTCGGGGGTCACCCAGTGCGTCCACAGCGGCAGCAGGCCGGGGTCGAGACGCAGGCCTCGGCGCGCCAGCACCTGCGGCAGTGCGGCACTGGACGCATGCACGGCGGCGCGGTCGGCTTCCCACGCGTCGTCCTCCCGCGGAAGCTCGCCGTTGTCGTCGACGGCGAGCAGGACGCCGGTCTCCTCGAACAGTTCGCGCACGGCGCAGACGATGAGACCCCGTGCGAGTGCGTCGGTGGCCGTCATGCGCGCGGCGTCGAGGTGCCCGGACGTCCATTCGACGTCGGCAGCGAGATCGGCATCGTCGATGCGTCCCCCGGGAAAGACGTACATGCCCGCGGCGAAGGCCATGGTGGAGACCCGGCGCATGAGGAAGGTCTCAAGGCCTCCGGCGTCGCGCAGCAGGACGACTGTCGTGGCATCGCGCAATGGCGGCGGGTCCCACTCTCCCGCGAGCAGCGCATGCACGCGCTCGCTCACGTGGGCCGGCATGCGCGGGATGCTCAGTCGGCCACCTCGAGCACCATCTCGACCTCGACCGGAGCATTGAGCGGCAGTCCCGCCACACCCACGGCCGAACGCGCGTGACGTCCCAGGTCGCCGAAGACCTCGAGCAGCAACTCGCTCGCGCCGTTGATGACACCGGGCTGCCCGGTGAAGCCCGGTGCGCTGGCGACGAAGCCGACGACCTTCACGACGCGAGTGACTCGATCGAGGCTTCCGATGACCGACTGCGCGGCGGCCAGGGCGTTGATGGCCGACTGCCGCGCGCAGTCCTTGGCGACGTCCGCATCGACGTCCGAGCCCACGAGGCCTTCGGCGATCATCGCTCCATCGCGCATGGGCAACTGGCCCGACGTGTAGACGTAGCGCCCCGTCACGACCGCCGGGACATAGGCGGCCACGGGAGGGACGACCTCCGGAATCGCGATGCCGAGTTCGGCGAGTCGCTGAGTCGCGGTTGCCATGGGCTCTCCTTAGCTGAGCGGACGCTTGAGGTAAGCGACCATGCTCTCCGGGTTGGGTCCGGGCACGACCTGCACGAGTTCCCAACCGTCAGCACCCCAGGTATCGAGGATCTGCTTGGTCGCGTGGATCAGGAGGGGAACGGTCGCGTACTCCCACGTGGTCATGCGCCGACCCTAGTACGGCGGCCTCGCTCCGACACGGCGACTAGGCTCTGTGGGTGCCCACGAGCGACTGGCCGGACGTCATGCTGCATGTCGTTTCCGGCAAGGGAGGCACCGGCAAGACGACGGTCGCAGCGGCCCTGGCCCTCGCGCTGGCATCGGGTGGCAAGCGCGTCATGCTCATGGAGGTCGAGGGTCGACAGGGCCTGGCGCAACTGTTCGACGTACCACCGCTGCCCTATGAAGAGCGCAAGCTCGCGGTCGCGCCGGGCGGGGGCGAGGTCTGGGGGCTCGCCGTCGATCCCGAGGAAGCGCTGCTGGAATACCTTGAGCTCTTCTACAACCTGCGCCGTGCCGGGGGTGCCCTGCGTCGCATGGGCGCCGTGGACTTCGTGACCACGATCTCGCCCGGACTGCGCGATGTCCTGCTCACGGGCAAGGCGGTCGAGCTCGTGCGGCGCAAGGACAAGCTTCATGCCCGTCCCTACGACGCCATCGTCCTGGATGCGCCGCCCACCGGTCGCATCACTCGCTTCCTCAACGTCAATACCGAGATCGCCGGAGTCGCCAAGGTCGGGCCGATCCGCAGCCAGGCGGACGGCGTCATGGCTGTCCTGCGTTCGCCGCGCACGGCCGTGCACCTGACGACACTGCTCGAGGAGATGCCTGTCCAGGAGACGGCCGATGGGGTTGCCGAACTCGAGGAAGCAGCCCTGCCCGTCGGCGGCATCGTCGTCAACATGACGCGCCCGCCGCAGCTCGACGCAGCTGACTTGGCGCTGGCTCGCGCCGGGGACCTTCCCCGCGATCAGATCGAACGCGCGGTCGTGGCTGCGGGCATCGGTCGCGATCCGCAGACGGTCGTCGATGCCCTCGTGGGCGAAGCGGCTGACCACGCGGCGCGGGTAGCCGTCGAGGACACCGAGCGGCAGCGCATCGAGTCGCTCGGGCGGCCCGTCTACGAGCTCCCGTTCCTCTCGTCCGGCATCGACCTCGCCGCGCTCTACGACCTCAGCCGCATGCTCAAGGACGAGGGCATGGCATGAGCACGCTCGCCATCGACAGGCTGATCGACGATCCGGCGACGCGGATCATCGTGTGCTGTGGTTCGGGCGGAGTCGGCAAGACGACGACGGCGGCCGCCATCGGACTCCGCGCCGCCGAGCGCGGCCGACGCGTGTGCGTCCTGACGATCGACCCGGCGCGGCGACTGGCGCAGGCCATGGGACTGACCGAGCTCGATAACACCCCGCGGCCCGTGGTCGGCGTAACCTCCGAGACCGGATCACTCGACGCGATGATGCTCGACATGAAGCGCACGTTCGACGAGGTTGTCGAGTCGCACTCCGACCCCGAGCGCGCCAAGGCCATCCTCGACAACCCCTTCTACCAGGCACTCTCCTCCTCCTTCGCCGGCACGCAGGAATACATGGCCATGGAGAAACTCGGTCAATTGCGCGCGCAGTCCGACCGCGATGGCACCTGGGATCTCATCGTCGTGGACACACCGCCATCGCGGTCGGCACTCGACTTCCTCGACGCACCGGAGCGACTGGGTACCTTCCTCGACGGGCGATTCATTCGCATCCTGCTGGCCCCTGCTCGCGGCGCTGGACGCGGCATCGGTCGCATCATCGGTGCGGGATTCGGCCTCTTCGCCGGTGTCCTCAACAAGATCCTCGGTGCACAACTCCTCAGCGACCTCGCCGCCTTCGTCGGGGCCGTCGACACCATGTTCGGCGGCTTCCGTGAGCGCGCCGAGGCGACCTATGCGCTCCTGCAGGACCGCGGGACGGCGTTCCTCGTGGTGGCCGCTCCCGAGCGCGATGCGCTGCGCGAGGCCTCCTACTTCGTGGAGCGCCTCGAGCAGGACGGGATGCCGCTCGGCGGCCTGGTGCTCAACCGCGTGCAGGAGGTGCGCGCCCCCGAACTGTCGGCGGAGCAGTGCCTGGCAGCTGCGGAGCGGTTGGAGTCGTCGGGAGAGTCGCCGCTCACGGTGTCACTGCTGCGGCTGCACGCCGAGAGACTGCGCAACGCCGAGCGTCAACGGCGCCTGGCTCAACGGTTTACGTCGGCACATCCTGGCGTGCCGGTGGTGGAGGTCATCGCCCTAGCAGAGGACGTCCACGACCTCGAGGGATTGCGAGAGATCGGCGACTTGCTCGCGGGGCAGGCTAGCTAGCGCGCGAGACGTCGAGGCTGATGGCGCGCTCGTACTCCTCGCGGGCGGTCTGCAGCAGGTGTCGCCACGACGTGACCTGGGGGCGACGGCGCAGCAGGGCGCGACGTTCGCGCTCGGTCATTCCGCCCCACACCCCGAACTCCACGCGGTTGTCGAGGGCATCGGCGAGGCACTCGGTGCGCACCTGACAGCCCTGGCAGATGACCTTGGCGCGGTTTTGGGCGGCCCCCTGGACGAAGAGCGCATCCGGGTCGGTGGTGCGGCAAGCGGCCCGTGCTGTCCACTCCGTCGACCAGGTCGTCATCGGTGCCGTCCCTCCTCGTCGGGGAGGGGTCTCCCCGGTCACGCGGACGCCTCTGGTGTCCCAGTGGCTTCTCTGGTGCGCCCGGACGCTACGCCTGCCGGAGCAGACCGGACAGGCTTAGAGTAACTAAGGACCAGTAGTAAGAAAAGACTAATTTCCTGCGAGAACAGCCGGCTTGCCGACCGGCGCGCACCGCGCTTCCCCGGTCCCGCTCGCCTACCCTGGGTACGCACTCGTGAGGAGGACACGTGACGGAACCCCGGCCGTCGGGAGCCCTGGGGCCCCTGGGGGCACTGGGTCGCCTCGGCGCCTTCCTTCTCGTGGCGGTCCTCGCCGGCGGCATCGCCGCGGCCATGGTGCTTCCCCTGGCTGCCGCTGCCGGCCTCGTGACGCGCGGAGCCGTCGAAAGCTTCGAGAGCCTGCCCTCGCAGCTCGATGCACCCGAACTCCCCGAGCGCTCGGTCATCCTTGCCTCCGATGGCTCGGTGATGGCCACGATCTACTACCAAAACCGCATCGAGGTACCGCTGGCCAGCGTCGCCCCGGTGATGCGCCAAGCCGTGGTCGCCATCGAGGACATCCGCTTCCTCGACCATCCGGGCATCGATCTGCGCGGCACCATTCGCGCGATGGTGTCCAACGCATCAGGCAGCGGCAGCATCCAGGGCGGCTCCACACTGACGCAGCAATACGTCAAGAACCTGCTCATGGCGAGCGCCGACACCGAAGAGGAACTCCAGGCCGCGCGCGAGCGCACACCCTCGCGCAAGTTGCGCGAGATTCGCTACGCCCTTGCCCTGGAGCGTCGCTACACCAAGGACGAGATCCTCGGGAAGTACCTCAACATCGTCTACTTCGGCGCTGGCGCCTACGGCGTCGAGGCTGCAGCCCGCCGCTACTTCTCCAAGCCGGCCAGCGAGCTCAACCTCGTGGAGGCGGCGACGCTCGCTGGCATCGTCCAGCAGCCGACGGCCTACGACCCGACCCGCAACCCCGACCTGTCGCTCGAACGCCGCAACGTCGTCCTCGACAAGATGGTTCAGGCGGGCTTCGTGACACCTGTCCAAGCCAGCGCCGCCAAGTCCGTTCCGATGGACGAGATCCTTCAGCCATCGATCCAGCCCAACGGCTGCACCTCGTCGTATGCGCCGTACTTCTGCGACTACGTCATCCGCATGATCAAGGCGGATCCGGCGTTCGGCGAGACGCAGGTCGAGCGCGAGGCACTGCTGCGACGCGGCGGCCTGACCATTCGCACCACCCTCGATCCTGACCTGCAGGCCTCGGCCTTCGACTCGGTGACCAAGTACATCCCCGTCAAGGACGAAAGCCAGCGGGCGGCGGCCATCACCGTCGTCGAGCCCGGCACCGGCAACGTCATCGCCATGGTGCAAAACCGTGACTGGGGACTCAAGGGCCGCGGTAAGACGACGTACAACTACAACGTCGATCAGGAATTCGGCGGCACCATCGGCATGCAGGCGGGATCCACATTCAAGGTCTTCACCCTGGCCGAAGCCCTCGAAGCAGGGTTCTCCCCCTTCGAAACCGTTGATGCACCCAACCCCAAGACCTTCGAGAACTTCGTCAACTGCACCACCGGCGAGAAGTTCCAGCCCGTCACCGTGCGCAACTCCGGGTCCGCCGGTGTCCTCGACATGTTCCAGGCCACGGCCTTCTCGACCAACACCTACTTCGTGACCCTCGCCGAGCGCTTCGGCCTGTGCCGTCAGGCGGAGATCGCCGAAGACCTCGGCGTGCGCCTGGCGACGGGTGAGCCGCTCCAGCGCGTCCCGACGTTCTCACTCGGCACGATGGAGGTCTCGCCGCTCGCGATGGCCGGCGCCTACGCCGCGCTTGCCAACCACGGCGTGTACTGCCGGCCGCGCGTCGTGCTCGAGATCACTGATCGCTACGGCCAAAACCTCGATGTGCCCGCGCCGCGCTGCAAGCAGGTGCTCACGCGCGACGTGGCCGACACGATCACGTCAGTCCTCACCAGCGTGATCGACGGGCCCTTGACCGGACGCACGGCGTCGGCCATGTCACTGCCCGACCGGCCGGCGGCGGGCAAGACCGGAAGCACCAACGAGAACGCCGCCATCTGGTTCGCCGGCTACACGCCGCAGATCGCCGCGGCGATCTGGGTGGGTGACCCTCGCGGAGGCTTCGCCTATCCGATGACCGACGTCACCATCAACGGCACCTACTACTCCTACGTGACCGGCGGAATGATTCCGGGCCCCATCTGGCGCGAGGTGATGATTGCCGCGCACCGCAACATCCCGCCGACAGCCTTTGAGCTCTTCAACAACTGGGGGGTCGGCCCGGTGCGCGGCGTCGGCTTGTCGCCGGTCTACATCCCGCGCAATC
Organism: Actinomycetales bacterium mxb001; assembly: GCA_004379115.1. Classification (GTDB taxonomy): domain Bacteria; phylum Actinomycetota; class Actinomycetes; order S36-B12; family S36-B12; genus Mxb001. The sequence goes on along the minus strand of NBNH01000427.1, from coordinate 8,772 downwards.
CCGAGCCCTCGCCGTCGCCCTCCGAGTCGAAGGACCCCAAGCCGCGGCCCACGGACACGTCGCAGCCCTCGCCGCAGCCGTCCCCGCAACCGACTCCGTCTCCGACGCCCTCACCCGAGCCCACGCCGTCACCATCACCGACGCCGGAGCCCACGCAGAGCTAGGGCTGATCAGCCGAGCGCCGCCTTCACCTGGGCGGCAACGGCCCCGCCGTCGGCTCGACCGCGCGTCTGTGGCGTGACGATCTTCATGACCGCACCCATCGCGGACGGTCCGGTCGTGCCTTGGGCCGCCACCGTCGCGACCGCCTCGGTCACGATCGCGCGGATCTCGTCGTCAGAGAGTTGTGCGGGCAGATAGCGCTGAAGCACCGTGAGCTCCTGCTGCTCGCGCTCCGCGCGGTCCGTGGCACCCGCCCCCGCGAATGACTCTGCCGCCTCGCGGCGCTTCTTCGCTTCGCTCGTCAGGACCAGCATGACCTCGTCATCGGAGAGCTCCTTGGCTTCCTTGCCAGCGACCTCCGCATTGGTGACAGCAGCGAGCGCCATGCGCAAGGTGGCCATCGTCAACTCATCCTGCGACCGGATCGCAGCGGTGAGATCGCTTTGCAGTTGATCCTTGAGAGCGCTCATGGGGCCATCCTCGCCTATGTCCGGCGCCGTGCGGCGATCGCCCTGCGTGACACACTTCCCCCCGTGGGATCACGTGCGTGGGGAGCGGTCGGTGCTGCGGCTCTCATCGGTGCCGCGGGGCTCGCCTATGCGCGTCTGGAGGCCGCGTCCTATCGACTGCGCCATCGACAGGCCGCCGCCCTCGATCCGGGTCAGCCAGATCTGCGCATCCTGCACCTGTCGGACCTACACATGACACCGCGGCGACTGCGACTGCAGGAGTGGGTGGCGTCGCTGGATGAGTTGGATCCCGACCTCGTGGTGGTAACCGGCGACTTCCTCGCGCATCGCGACGCCGTCGAGCCGGTCGTGCACTCCCTGGAGCCGCTGGCCGATCGACCGGGTGTGTTCGTGCTGGGCAGCAACGACTATTACGCGCCGCGAGCGATCAACCCCTTCTCCTACCTCGCCGGTCCTTCCGATCTCCACCCCGATCGGCCGCAACTGCCCTGGCCTGATCTCGTCTCACGCCTGGAGGGTTTCGGCTGGCAGCACCTGCCCAATGCCCGTACGACGATCGTCGCGGCTGGCCGAGCGGTTGAGGTGCGCGGCGTCGACGACCCGCACATCGAACGCGACGACTACGCGTTGGTCGCCGGATCTCCCGACGCTGAGGCAGATCTTGCGGTCGGCATCGCCCATGCTCCCTACCTGCGAGTGCTCGATGCGATGGCGGCCGACGGTGTCGACATCACCCTCGCTGGCCACACGCACGGTGGGCAGGTGTGCCTACCCGGCGTAGGGGCGCTGGTGACCAACTGCGATCTCGACCGGCGCCGCGCACGCGGTCTCTCCACGCACGAGCGCCCGTTGACGGAGTACGCCCCGCACGACCAGCCCGAGATGTGGCTGCACGTCTCGGCCGGTCTGGGTACGTCGCCATATGCGCCGATCCGCTTCGCCTGCCCGCCCGAGGCCACGCTGCTCACCCTCACGGCCAGGGGCTAGACTCCTACGGCTCCACGGGGTGTGGCGCAGCTTGGTAGCGCGCTTCGTTCGGGACGAAGAGGTCGTGGGTTCAAATCCCGCCACCCCGACATGGAAAGGGACCCAGGTTTCGACCTGGGTCCCTTTGCATGTCCCAGGTGACACGGGGGATTTGGGAGGAGGCATTCCCGCGAATGCCGACGGTTCCCGCCACCCCGACATGGAAAGGGACCCAGGTTTCGACCTGGGTCCCTTTGCATGTCTTGGGTGACACACGGCACCGCCGCCGCTGCGACTAGCCAGCGACCAGGAGTTCGGCGATCTGCACGGCGTTGAGCGCCGCGCCCTTGCGCAGGTTGTCGTTGCTGACGAACATCACCAGGCCGCGACCCTCGGGCGCGCTCTGATCGGGTCGGATGCGGCCCACGAAAGACGGATCGGCTCCAGCAGCCTGCAGAGGCGTCGGGACATCCGTGACCTCAACACCCGGGGCGCTCGCCAGGATCTGCTCGGCCCGCTCCGGCGACAGCGGCCGCGCGAACTCGGCGTTGATCGACAGCGAGTGACCGGTGAAGACGGGCACGCGCACGCAGGTGCCGGACACCAACAGGTCGGGGATGCCGAGGATCTTGCGGCTCTCATTGCGGAGCTTCTTCTCCTCGTCGGTCTCGCCCAGGCCGTCGTCGACGACGGAACCGGCCAGGGGCACGACGTCGAAGGCGATGGTGCGCACGTACTTCTTGGGCTCGGGGAAGTCGATCGCTGAGCCATCGTGAGTCAGGGCGGTGAAGTCGTCATCGATAACGGCCCGGATCTGCGAGTCGAGCTCCTCGACGCCGGCGAGCCCGCTGCCGGACACCGCCTGGAACGTGCTGACGACCAGCCGCTCGAGCCCCGCCTCCTGGTGAAGCGGCATGAGCACGGGCATCGCCGCCATGGTCGTGCAGTTGGGGTTGGCGATGATTCCCTTGCGCATCTGGCCGATGGCCCCGGGATTGACCTCGCTCACGACGAGCGGGACGTCAGGATCCATGCGCCAAGCGGAGGAGTTGTCGATGACGACCGCGCCCGCCTCGGCGAACTTCGGCGCGAACTCCTTCGACGTGGATCCACCCGCGGAGAACAGGGCGATGTCGATGCCACTGAGATCGGCCGTGGCGACATCCTCGACCACCACGTCGGTGCCCTTCCAGGGCAAGGTCGTGCCGGCAGAACGTGCGGACGCGAAGTAGCGGATCTGCCCCACCGGGAAGTTGCGCTCCTCGAGCAGTCGGCGCATGACGCTGCCGACCTGTCCGGTGGCACCGACGACAGCGACGGTGGGATTGGCCTTCATCGGCCCGTCCCCGCGTAGACGACAGCCTCGCCGTCGGCATCCAGACCGAACGCCGTGTGCAGGGCCTGCACGGCCGGGGTCGCGAGTTCGGCGCGCGTGACGATGGAGATGCGGATCTCGGAGGTCGAGATCATCTCGACATTGATGCCCGCGTCGGCGAGTGACTTGAAGAAGGTGGCCGAGACGCCCGGATGTGACCGCATGCCGGCGCCGACGAGCGAGACCTTGGCGATGCCCTCATCGGTGATGAGGTCTTCGTAGCCGATCTGGTCGCGTACGGCCTCGAGGGCGCCGGTGGCCTTGGCCACCGAACCCTGTGGGCAGGTGAAGGTGACATCCGTACGACCGGTCGAGGCCACCGAGACGTTTTGCACGATCATGTCGATGTTGACGCCTGCGTCGGCGAGTGCGCCGAAGATGGCCGCGGCCTCGCCCGGGCGGTCGGGCACGCCGACGACGGTGACCTTGGCGTCGTTGAGATCGGCAGCAGTGCCGGAGATGATCGGTTGTTCCATGATGTCTCCCTCGCCGGAGGCGATGCGGGCCGCGATCGCGGCCTCGGATAGGACCAGGGTGCCCTCGCGCTCGGAGAATGACGAGCGCACGTGGATCGGCAGGTCGAAGCGACGCGCGTATTCGACGCAGCGCAGGTGCAGCACCTTGGCACCAGCGGCCGCCATCTCGAGCATCTCCTCATAGGTGACGACGTTGAGCTGGCGAGCCTTTGGCACGACGCGCGGATCGGCGCTGAACACACCATCGACGTCGGTGTAGATCTCGCACACGTCGGCGCCCAGCGCCGCCGCCAGCGCCACCGCGGTGGTGTCGGATCCGCCCCGGCCGAGGGTCGTGATGTCTTTGGTGTCCTGAGCCACGCCCTGGAACCCGGCGACGATGGGGATGGCGCCCGCCTCGAGCGCCTCTTGAATGCGTCCGGGCGTGACGTCGATGATGCGGGCGGCGCCGTGCGAGGAGTCGGTGATCAGCCCCGCCTGGGAGCCGGTGTAGGAGCGGGCCTCCTCGCCGAGGTCGTTGATGGCCATCGCCACGAGCGCCATGGAGATGCGCTCACCGGCGGTGAGGAGCATGTCGAGTTCGCGCCCGGGTGGGTTGGGGGACACCTGCTCCGCAAGGTCGAGGAGTTCGTCGGTGGTGTCGCCCATCGCCGAGACGACGACGGCGACTCCGTGGCCCGCCCGGTGCGTGGCCACGATGCGACGCGCGACGCGCTGGATGCTCGCAGCGTCGGCGACGCTCGAGCCTCCGTACTTCTGCACGACGAGGCCCACAGTGGCTCCTGGGCATGCGCACCGGCCACCCCCGAGCGGGGCGGTCACCTGACGGCGGAGATACCAGTCTAGCCACGGCTGCTCCGACGCGCCGCCCGTGCTTCGGCCGCGGGCCTAGCCGTCGAGTCGACGTCGGCCGGCAAAGGCGCGGCCGAGAGTGACCTCATCGGCGTATTCGAGGTCGCCGCCCACCGGCAATCCACTCGCGAGACGCGTGACGGTCAGGCCCATGGGCGTCAGCAGTCGCGCAAGATAGGTGGCTGTCGCCTCTCCCTCGAGGTTGGGATCGGTGGCGATGATGATCTCGGTGACCTCGCCGTCGGCCAGTCGCTGCAGCAGCTCACGGATGCGCAGGTCGTCGGGGCCGATGCCGTCGATGGGACTGATGGCGCCTCCGAGCACGTGATAGCGCCCGCGGTATTCGCCGGTCTTCTCGACGGCAATGACGTCCTTGGATTCCTCGACCACGCACAGCGCCGTCGGATCTCGGCGCGGATCGCGGCAGATGCGGCACGTGTCTTCGTCGGTCACGTGCCCGCAGATCGCACAGAACCGGACCTTCTCCTTGACAGTCACGAGGACGTCGGCCAGGCGGCGCACATCGGCCGGGTCGGATTGCAGGAGGTAGAACGCGATGCGCTGCGCGCTCTTGGGTCCGATGCCCGGGAGGCGACCGAGCTCATCGATGAGGTCGGCAACGACGCCGTCGTACACGGCTAGCCCTGCTCGATCTCACCGATGACGGTGGCGCCGAGCTCGCGGAGCGCGAGGGACTCACCGGTGAGTTCTTCGGCACCCTCGTCGTCAAGGCTCGGCACGTCGACCGCGGCGGCGGCTGCCGTGGGTGCGGCAGACGACGACAGGACGACATCGACCTGGAGATCGACATGCATGACGTCGATGATCACCTGACGAAGGCGCTCGCCATGGCCGCTGGTCCGCGCGTTCTTGACCTTGCTCTCCTCGGGAATGCCGACGGCCAAGACGCCGTCGGACACCGACAGGGGTCGCGAATCGCTGAAGACCGCCCAGGCCACGCGCGACATCGACTTCAGGCCCTCCATGACCGCCGGCCACATCGTCGTGATGTCGGACAGCGAGACCTCCGAGGATGTCGACGCGGTCGCACGCGATGGTGCCTCGGTGGGAACGTCGGCGGGTGGTGGTGTGGCGCGGGTAGCGGTCGTGACGTCGGACAGTCGCGGCGGGGGCGGCGCAGCCGCGGGCGCCGGCGCCGATTCGGCGGGAGGCGGCTCGGAGCGACGGGTGGACTTCGCGGGGGCAGGCGGCGCGGGCGCGGCGGCGGCAGGAACAGCCGCGCTCGGCGCAGCGGACACTCCACCGCGCTCGAGTCGGTCAAGTCGAACCGCAAGACCCGCCTGGGAGTCGTCAGCGCCCGGAAGGAGCAGGCGCGCGGCGAGGAGTTCGAGGTGCAGTCGTGGCGCGGTGGCGCCACGCAGGCTGGTGAGACCTTCGCTCACCAGGTCGGCCGCACGCGACAACTCCGCGAGAGTGAAGCGCTGGGCCTGTGCGCGCATGACCTCAAGCTCGCCGTCAGAGGCGTCGAGGAGGGCCACCGCGTCTTCCGACGACATCGCGGCCAGCACGATCAGGTCGCGTAGTCGCTGCAGGAGGTCGGTCGCGAAGCGACGCGGATCGTGACCCGCATCGACGACGCGGTCGATCACGGTGAAGAGATCGGCACCCTGGCCCGACGCGATCGCCTCGACCGTGGCATCGACGAGTGCGTGATCGGTGACCCCCAACTGCGCGGCGACGCTGTCGTAGTCGAGGCCGTCGGGTCCGGCGCCGGAGGCGAGTTGGCCCAGGATCGACAGGGCGTCTCGCACACTGCCCCCCGCAGCGCGGGCGACCAGGGTGAGGGCTGCCGGGTCGGCCGCGATGCCCTCGGACTCGCAGACCTGGGCCAGGTGCTGCTGTAGGACACGAGTAGAGACGAGGCGGAAGGTGTAGTTGAAGGTGCGCGACCGAATCGTGGGCAGCACCTTGTCGGCCTCTGTCGTGGCGAAGATGAAGCGCACGTGCTCCGGCGGCTCCTCGACGAGTTTGAGAAGGGCATTGAAGCCCGCGGTGCTCACCATGTGAGCCTCGTCGACGATGTAGACCTTGTAGCGGGACGAGGCCGGGGCAAACATGGCGCGTTCGCGCAGGTCACGCGTGTCGTCGACGCCGCCATGGCTGGCCGCGTCGAGTTCGATGACATCGAGCGATCCGGGGCCGTTGGGTGCGAGGTCGAGACAGCTCTGGCACTCCCCGCACGGATCGGGGGTCGGGCCCTGCTCGCAGTTCAAGGAGCGGGCCAGGATGCGAGCGGTCGAGGTCTTGCCGCAGCCGCGCGGACCTGACAGCAAGTAGGCGTGATGGATGCGATCGGCGCTCAGCGCCCGGGCCAGCGGCTCGGTGACGTGCTCCTGGCCGACCACCTCGGACAGCCGCCCGGGGCGGTAGGTGCGGTAGAGGGCCAGGGACACCCCGTCACCCTAATGCCGGGCCCGATGGCGAGCCGGGCGTGAAGGGACCCCCCGCGCACCCAACAGAGCCCGCTTACCCTTGCTGCCTTCCGGCCCTGGGGGGATTCAGAGGGATATCGCCGCGCGAGGGGTCGTCATGAGTCTAGGCGCTGCCACGGCGGGGGGCCGGGGCGAGCCCCGGCACCCCGCCTGGCGAAGCGCGGAGGATACGGGATTTGAACCCGTGAGGGGTTTCCCCCAACACGCTTTCCAAGCGTGCGCCCTAGGCCACTAGGCGAATCCTCCGTCGCAGAGGTTACCCAAGCCACTCATCAGCCCGACCGCTCGGCCAAGCCGAGCCTGTCAGGCCCGTCTCACAGCGGCGTGAGTGTCGCGACCTCGTACGCGGCATCGCGACGATGCGGAACCTAGACTGAAAGCGTGATCTTCAAGTCCGTCGGCGATGCGCGGCCCTACCCCGAGCACGGGTTGTCCGTCACCGATTGGTCCAAGGTGGCGCCGCGCCAGCTCCGACTGACCGAGATCATCACGACCAAGCGCACGCTCGACCTCGATGCACTCCTGGCCGATGACTCCACGTACTACGGCGATCTCTTCGCCCACGTCGTGAAGTACCGCGGCGAGTACTACCTCGAGGACGGTCTTCACCGGGCGGTCCGCGCCGCCCTTCAGCAACGCATGGTCATCCACGCACGCGTTCTCGATCTCGACGTTCTCTCGTCCTCTGGAGGCACTGCCGCATGAGCGTCCCGTCCACCGGTCCCCGGCCCAGCAACCGCCATCGCAGGCGGCAGAGCCCGGTCGTCGGCGTCATCTTGGTGATCGTCGGCATGATCGTGCTCTTCGGTGCGGGCTACGGCCTCTCGCGCATCATCCAGGGCTCATCGGGCAGCGACGCGGCGAGTTCATCCACGGCGACGGGTGGTGAGACAACAGCCGCTCCCGAGCCGCAGCCGTGTGTCACCGTGACCGTCACGCCGGGTGCAGGACTGCCGAGCGCGGCACAGGTCACCACCAATGTCTACAACGCAACGGATCGCGCCGGACTCGCTGCCGGCACGGCAGAAGCACTGCAGGTGCGGGGCTTTGTCATCGGCAACATCGACAACGACCCGCTGTCCAAGACCATCACCGGGGTGGCCGAGATCCGGCACGGTCCGTCGGGTGAGTCCGCGGCCCGGTTGATGGCCTTCTACCTGCCCGGGGCCGAGCTCGTCGATGACGGCCGCAAGGACGCCACGATCGACACCGTGCTGGGGGCTGCCTTCACCGAGGTGGCGCCGCAGTCCGAGGTCGACGCGGCCCTGGCTGCCCCCTCGCCGTCGCCCTCCGGCCCGGGCTGCCCCTCGCCGGAGGCACTCACGAGCGAGCCGGCCGCGACGGCCAGCCCCGCGACGAGTTAGCCACTAGATCTCGACGAGACGTCCGACCTCGATCACCCGCTCGGGTGGCAGGTGGAAGTACCTCTGTGGGTCGATGGCATTGCGCTGCATGAAGGCGAACAACTCGGCCATCAGGTGCACAGGCAGCGGCGAGGGCTCGAGTTGCAGGTGGACGGAGTGGAACCCGTAGGTGCACGTCGGTGGGTCGATTCCGCTCACCTGCGCTGCCAGTTGGCGCACGACGGCCTCGGGATCAGGGCGTTCCATGAATCCGTAGCGCACGCGCACCTCGGCGGCGTTCGTGAAGCGCGGCGTCGACTTCGACGGCGACGGCGCGCCGGACGACGTGACCGGCGACGGCATCGTCGACCTGCGCGACGACCTGGTGCCGTACCACCCGAACATCATGTTCCCGGCGGCGGTGTTCATCCCGCCGGGCGGCAACAATCCCTTCGGCCTCCCGGTGCGCGACACCAACGGCGACGGGCGCATCGACGTCAGCGACTTCGAGAACGCGCGCCAGCGATTCCTGGTGGACAACCGGAAGATCGACCTGCGCCGCCCGAACGACGTGCCGATCGCCGGCGCGGTCGCCACCCCCGTGCAGGTCGCGGCCGCGGACCGCCTCTTCGCGATCGACATGCAGCGCATGATGCGCCGCGCCCTCCTCTACGA
>NBNH01000426.1 GCA_004379115.1 Actinomycetales bacterium mxb001 | reverse complement strand
GTGAGCCCGGGCATGGTCCGCACGCCGATGACGGAGGAGTACTACCGCGCACCCGGCGTTGCCGAGCGACGTGACAAGGCAGTGCCTGTGGGCAGGGTCGCCGTACCCGACGACATTGCCGACGTCATCGTCTTCCTCGCGAGCGACCGGGCGCGCTACGTGAGCGGAGCCGACATCATCGTCGACGGGGGCTTCACCACCACGCTCATGAGCTGGGTGCCCCGGCCCGGCTTCGACAACGCCTAGTCGTCGTCCTGCCCGGCGGCCACGGCCGCCCGCTCGGCTCGCAATTCCTTGGCTCGAGAGGCGTAAACGTCGACGTATTCCTGGTCGGACAACTCCATGAGCGCGTACATGATCTCGTCAGTGACGGAGCGCAGCACGAAGCGATCGCCCTCGAGTCCTTCATAGCGGGAGAAGTCGAGGGGCTGACCAAAGCGAATGCCGACCCGTCGAATGTTGGGGCGCACGCGTCCGGGTGGCTGGATCTCATAGGTGCCGATCATGGCGACGGGGATGACCGGGACCCTGCTCTCCAATGCCATGCGCGCCACGCCCGTCTTGCCGCGATAGAGACGACCATCGGCCGTGCGCGTGCCCTCGGGGTAGATGCCCAGCAGATGTCCTTCGTCGAGCACGCGCAAGCCGGTGATGATCGCCGCCTCCGCTGCGCGACCGCTCGACCGATCGATCGGCACCTGGCCCACGCCGGTGAAGAAGGCCCTGCTGATGAGCCCCTTGATGCCCTTGCCGGTGAAGTACTCCTGCTTGGCCAGGAAGGTGATCTTGCGGTCGACGACGAGCGGCAGGAAGAAGGAGTCCGAGAACGACAGGTGATTGCTCACGAGGATGGCGGGTCCCTGAACGGGGATGACGTCGAGGTTCTCGGTCCAGGGGCGATAGAGGACGCGCAGCCAGGGTCCGATGACGATCCACTTCAGGACCCAATAGAGCACGTGAGCAACCCTAGCCGTGTGGCACTATCGGGGGCACCCGAAGGAGGTCACCATGCCGCTGTTTCCTGGAGCCGACCCGTACTCCGCCGACGGAGGGTCCACCGGGATCCTGCTGCTTCACGGGTTCACCGGCTCGCCGAAGTCGATGAAGCCCTGGGGTGAGCGCATGGCCGCCGAGGGCCACTCCGTGCGCGTGCCTCGACTCCCGGGCCACGGCACACGCTGGCAGGACATGAACCTCACGCGCTGGGAGGACTGGTACGCCGAGGCCGATCGCTCCTACGGCGAACTCGCCAAGTCCTGTGACCGCGTCTTCGTCTTCGGCCTGTCCATGGGCGGATCACTCGCCCTGCGCCTCGCTGAGCAGTACGGCGACGCCATCCGCGGCATCGTCCTGGTCAACCCGGCGGTGCACTCCGAGCGACCTGATCGATTCCTGCTCCCCGTCCTCCAGGCGATCGTTCCAGCGTTCCCCGGCATCTCCAACGACATCAAGAAGCCCGGCCAGGATGAAGGCGCCTACGACAAGATCCCGCTCAAGGCTGCCCACTCGCTGACCAAGCTGTGGAAGCTCGTCAAGGATGACCTGCCCAAGGTGCGCAATCCGCTGCTGCTCTTCCGCAGCGAGGTCGACCACGTCGTGGAGGCGTCCAACAGTCGCTACATCCTCGATCACGTCTCGAGCAGCGACAAGACCGAGGTGGTGCTCAAGGATTCCTTCCACGTGGCCACGGTCGACAACGACGCCGAGGCGATCGTCACGGGCAGCATCGCCTTCGTCAATCGACTTTCGTAGCCTGGGGTCATGCCAGAGTCCGGCCTCCCGGCGGCCGCCTACGCCAAGCTCGTCGACGTCGATCCTCCCCTCGTCGACCACGTCATGGAAATCCTGCGCACCGCGGGAGTGACGGCGTACGCCGAGCCCCTCGCTGGTGACACCGGCCCCTATCGCGACATCCGGCCGCCTGATCGCCCGACGACGCGCATCTTCGTCGAGCGCTGGCGGCTCGGCGATGCGCGAGCGGCGGTCGAGAAGCAGTTGCCCGAGCTGCGCGCGGAGTTCCACGCCGATGCTGCTCGTCGAGTCGATGCCGAGGACATGGCCCAGGCGCCTGCGCAGGACATCGATGCGGCATGGGAGCAGATCGTGGCGGGCTTCGAGGCAACCGGTCCGGATGAGCCGGCCGCACCGACCGGCTCCGGTCTGTCGTCGCGACTCGTGCGCGAGCACACTCCGCCGCCACCCGGACCGCGCGACTACATCGCCGCGGATGATCCCGAAGACGAACGCTTCGTGCCACCGCCACCGCCACCGCTTCCTCGCCCGCGCGACCGCTTCGACTCACTCGCGTGGGCCGGCACCATCGGCGGCCCGCTCGCGGTCGTGGTTGCCTACGCCACAGGGACAGGCGGCTGGCTGGCCGGCCTCGGCTTCGTGGCCTTCACGGCTGGATTCGTCACACTCATCGCCCGATCGGGTGATCGACGCCGCGACGATGACGACAACGGCGCGGTCGTCTAGCCCTGCGGGATCTCTGCCACGCGCTTGCGCAGGCCCTTGAGGGCCGTATCGACGATGACCTTCTCAGCCTTGCGCTTGATCATGCCGATCATGGGGATCTTCACGTCCACCGCAAGGCGGTAGTGCACCGTCGTCGTGTCTCCGTGCTGCTCGAGCAGGTATGTGCCGTCCATGGCCTTGAGCATGTCGCCGCTGGTCAGCGTCCATGACACCTCGTGATCGCCGTCCCAGCGGTAGAGCAATTCATAGGTATCGCGAATCGGACCGGACTCCAGATGGAAGCGAGCCCGCAGCGGACGGTTGTCCTTCTCCTCGAGCACCGTCACCTGGGTGATGCCATCACTCCAGGAGGGGTAGGCCGGCAGGTCGGCGATCACGTCCATGATGAGCGAGGCGGGCGCATCGATGTCAATGCTGGACTCGGTCTGGTCGGCCATGGGCGAGAGACTAACGCGACTCCCCCGGTGGACGATCACCCTCCATCTCGTCCTTCAGCGCCCAGATCACGCGCTTCCATGCCATCGCCTGACGTCGCCGCAGCCGATCGACCTCGCGCCGCCCCCGGGAGGAGTCGGGAAGGGTGCGCGCCGTGGAGCGCGAGCCCGGGGCGGTCGGATCGGCACGCAGGTAGTAGTGCACGAGCACGCCGTCGCCATGAGCCTCGAGCCAGAGCTCGCACGAGCCCACAAGATCGCCGGTCACCGACCATCGGATGCCATCGAGCCCCCGGTCCATGAAGATCGCGAGGTCGAGACCGGGCCACCACGCCCGCCACCGCTGCGGGTCGGCGACCACCGCGGCGATTCGGGTCCGCTCCACGACGACGTAGGTCTCGTCGACCAGATCCACCGTGGGCATGCCCCGAGGATAGGCCGATCCCAGGGGAAGCCGGCACCGAGAGTGGGGTTCTGGTAGCCACGATCGGGCCGATCCCCTAGCGTCATCCGCAGGGAGTCTCGCCGTATGCCGGGGGGACGGAAACACAGGGAGACATCGTGAAGACGGAGTTCAGCGTCGACGCCATCGTGCCGCCGCCCACCTCAGGCAGCCTGGTGGATGCCATCGTGGACAACGCGGCCTCGGCACCCAATCGCATCGCCCTGTCGGTCAACCGCGGCGGCGCCTGGGTGGGCGTGACCTCGCAGCAGTTCCTCGACCAGGTCAAGGCCGTCGCCAAGGGCATCATCGCGTCGGGCGTCGAGCCAGGACAGCGCGTCGGCATCATGTCGCGCACGCGCTACGACTGGACCGTCGCCGACTACGCCATCTGGTACGCCGGCGGCGCGGTCGTCCCCATCTACGAGACCTCGTCCGCCGAGCAGGTCGACTGGATCCTCAGCGACTCCAATGCCGTGGGCGTGTTCCTGGAGAGCAAGAAGAACAAGGCAGTGTTCGACGAGGTCGCCGACCGCGTGCCCGACTGCACACGCGTGTGGATCTTCGACGACAACGCACTCGAGACCCTCGCGACCGCGGGCGCTGGAGTGTCCGACGAAGAACTCGAGAAGCGTCGCGCAACCCTCAATCCCGATGCACTGGCCACGATCATTTACACCTCGGGCACGACGGGGCGCCCCAAGGGCTGCATGCTGACCCACGGCAACTTCATGTTCGAGGTCTCCAACATCGTCGCCGGCATGCCCGAGCTCTTCAAGGTCCAGGGGGCCTCGACCCTGCTCTTCCTGCCCCTAGCCCACGTCTTCGGCCGGATCATCCAGCTCGGCTGCGTCTACTCCGGCACCCGCCTGGGCCACGCGCCCGACATCAAGAACCTGCTGCCCGACCTCCAGTCCTTCCAGCCGACCTTCCTCCTCGCGGTCCCCCGCGTCTTCGAGAAGGTGTTCAACTCGGCGCAGCAGAAGGCCACCGCCGAGGGCAAGGGCAACATCTTCAACACGGCCGCGCAGACGGCAATCGACTACTCCAAGTCGCTCGACACCGGCGGACCCGGATTCGGCCTGAAGCTCAAGCACAAGGTCTTCGATCGCCTCGTCTACAGCAAGTTGCGCGCGGCGATGGGCGGCAAGGTCGCCTGGGCCGTCTCCGGCGGTGCGCCACTCGGTGAGCGACTCGGTCACTTCTTCCGCGGCATCGGCGTGACGATCCTCGAGGGCTACGGCCTGACCGAGACGTCGGCAGCCACCACCGTCAACCGTCCGGGCCACATCAAGATCGGCACCGTCGGACAGCCGTTCCCCGGTGCCAAGGTCAAGGTCGCCGCTGACGGCGAGCTCCTGCTGGCCGGCGCACAGATCTTCAAGGGCTACTGGAACAACCCGACCGCCACAGCCGAGGCCATCGAGTCCGACGGATGGTTCCACTCCGGCGACATCGGCGAGATCGACGACCAGGGGTTCGTCAAGATCACCGGCCGCAAGAAGGAACTCATCGTGACCGCCGGCGGCAAGAACGTCGCCCCCGCGGTGCTCGAAGACCGCCTGCGCGCCAACTGGCTGGTCAGCCAGTGCATCGTCGTCGGCGATGCGCAGCCGTTCATCGGTGCGCTCGTCACCATCGATCCCGAGTCGTTCCCCGGCTGGCTCAAGCAGAAGGGGAAGGCCACCGACGCCTCGGTGGCGTCGATGGTCGATGACCCCGATCTGCGTGCCGAGGTCCAGTCGGCTGTCGACGAAGCCAACAAGGCCGTCTCCAACGCCGAGGCGATCAAGAAGTTCACTATCCTTCCCGTGGACTGGACCGAAGAGGGCGGCCAGCTCACCCCCTCGATGAAGATCAAGCGCAATGTCGTCATGAAGGAGTACGCATCCGAGATCGACGCGCTGTACGCGTGAGCGAGGCCCTGGCCTCGCGTCGCGCCCGTGAGGGCGTGGCGCGGGGCCTTGGCTTTGTCGCGGTCGTTCTCGTCGCCCTCGTCACCGGCGACATCGGAAAGTCGACCGCGCAGATCGCGTGGATCGCCGCCATCGCCATCGCGGCCACGCTCGCCAGCTTCATCCACCGCCCCGTATGGGCACGCTTCGCCGTTCCGCTCGTCGAGGCAGGGGCAGCCGCCCTCATCGTCATCACCGCCATGCCCGGCGACCGGCCGTCGATCGTCTACCTCGTCGTGCCCCCGATCACCGCGGCGCTGGCGATGGGCATTCCCGGCGTCACCGCCAGCATCGCCCTCGAAGTCCTCATCCTCATCGTCGGCACGGTCATCCGCCGCAGCGAGGATCTGCCCATCGGGCTCGTCGACCTCATCGTCGCCGTTGCCCTGGGGATCGCGCTCGGCCTGGGTGCAGCCCTCACCGCGCACCTGCGCGAACGCACCGCGCCCGTGCGTACCGACTATGACGCCGCTCGCCGACTGCTCACATCGCTGCGCGATGTTGCGCGCCAACTGCCCGGGGGTCTCGAGGAGACGGCACTCGCGGAGGCGGCACTCAGCCGACTGGGCGATGTCCTCCCCCACGATCGCGCCGAGGTCTTCGTGCGCAGCGAAGGCGGCACCTTCCTGCCCGTCGCCCGCGCGGGCACACTCACGGGGAGCAACTGGCTGCCCAGCACCCACTCGGGAATCTGGGGTCAGGCCTGGGACTCGGGTGTCGCCGTTCAGCGACTAGGGACGATGGAGGGGCCAGAACTCGGCAGCACCTCCGCGTGCGCGGTCATTCCCCTGCGGCTGGGTGACCAGCGCATCGGGCTCGTGGGCCTGGAGCGCACCGGCGGCCTATGGCCCATCGAGGATCTGGGCGAGGCCCAGCTCATGGCCGACGAGGCGGCCTTGCGACTCGACACGGCGCGCCTGTTCGACGAGGTACGCGATCTCGCAACCCTCGAAGAGCGTCGACGACTGGCACGCGAGATCCACGATGGCATCGCCCAGGAGGTCGCCGGACTCGGCTTCCTGGTCGACGACGCGCTGCGCGAGACCAACGAACCTGCGGCACGCACGAGCCTGGAGCGCATCCGCGAAGAGCTCACGCGCATCGTCACCGAACTTCGCCTCTCGATCTACGACTTGCGCAGCGAGGTGGGTGCCGGCATCGGCGAGGCACTGTCCACGCACGTGCGATCCGTCGGCGCAGAGGCTGGCATGACCGTGCACCTGGTGCTCGACGAGGACGAGTCACGCCTGCCACCCGGAGTGGCGCCCGAGATCTTGCGCATCGCCCAGGAGGCCGTGGCCAATGCGCGACGTCACGCCCAGGCCCGCACGCTGTGGGTGACCTACCGCGTGACCGAGGGCGGGGCCTTCCTGCGCGTGGCCGACGACGGCCGTGGCATTCCCGAAGGACGCGGCCGGCCCGACAGCTTCGGCCTGCAGATCATGCGCGAGCGCGCGGCACGCATCGGCGCGAGCCTGACGGTCAAGCGACGGAGTCCCAATGGGACTGTGGTGGAGTTATCCCTGCAGACAGGCACGGCGACTTCGCGAGAG
Organism: Actinomycetales bacterium mxb001; assembly: GCA_004379115.1. Lineage (GTDB taxonomy): Bacteria > Actinomycetota > Actinomycetes > S36-B12 > S36-B12 > Mxb001. The sequence goes on along the minus strand of NBNH01000426.1, from coordinate 15,481 downwards.
GTGGGCACATGACGATCACCGTCCTGCTCGCCGACGATCACGAACTCATTCGCGAGGGACTGCGCCGGGCCTTCGAGCGCGAGGACGGCCTCGAGGTCGTGGCCGAGGCGGCCAGCGTCGCCGAGGCGATCGCGGTCGGCTGCAAGCTCACCCCCGACGTCTCGATCGTCGACCTGCGGCTGCCCGACGGCAACGGCCTCGAGATCGTGCGCGCCCTGCGTGCGCACAGCGCCGACATGGGGATCGTCGTCCTCACGATGTACGGCGGCGACACCCAGCTCTTCGATGCGCTCGAAGCGGGGGCGAGCGCGTTCGTCCCCAAGAGCGCACCGGCGGAGGAGATCGTCGCGGCCGCCCGTCATGCCGCCGCGTCACCGCAGTCGTTCACCTCGGCCGACCTGGCCGAGGCGATGAAGCGCCGCATGTCGCCCCAGGGCCCGCAGCTCTCGCCGCGCGAGCGCGAGGTACTGCTCCTGCTCGCCGATGGCCTCGGGGTTTCGCAGATCTCACGGCAACTGTTCATCAGCGACTCCACCACCAAGACGCACATCTCCAAGCTCTACGAGAAGCTCGGCGCGGCCAATCGCGCGCAGGCGCTCATGACCGCCCTCAAGCTCGGATTGCTGCCCCAGGCCGACGACGCGCCGTGAAGACCGCGGCCATCGTCGGCGCGTGGGTGCTGTCCCGCGCACTTCTCGTCGGCTTCATCACCGGTGTCGTGCCCTACCCCGACGGCCCCAGCGTCATCAACGACGTCAAGCTCTATGCCGAGTGGTCCAACCTCCTCGTCACCGGACGCTTTCCCATCGGCGACGACATGTGGCAGTACCCGCCTGGCGCGGGCGTCATCTTCGCCGTGGCCGCACTCATCGGCACCAATCCGGTCGCTGCGATCGTCGGCATCGTGCTGGCCTGCGATCTCGCGGTCCTCGTCATCCTTCTCGTTGCCGGCCATCGGCGACGCGTAGGCGACAGTGCCGCCTGGGCATGGGTGGCCAGTGCCCTCATCATCGGACCGGTCTTCGTCGCACGATTCGACGTCGTCCCCACGCTCGCGGCGGTCGGTGCCCTCGTGCTCATCGCACGACCGGTGTGGAGCGGGGCCTCCGCTGCCGCGGGAGCGCTGCTGAAAGTGTGGCCCGGGATCATGCTCATCGCCCTGCCGCGCCGGCAACTTCCCGCTGGCATCCTCGGCTTCGTCCTCGCCGGTGCGGCCATTCTCATCGGCATCGGACTCTGGGCATCCGGAGGCATCTCGTTCCTCGGCGAACAGGGAGCGCGCGGACTGCAGGTCGAGTCGGTCGGGGCCTGGCCCTTCATGACGGCGCAGGTGTTCGGTGCCCACGTGCCCACCGAGTTCCGATTCGGATCCATGGAGGTCGACATCGCGGCGACGATCCCCATCGGGCTGGCCATCACGCTCACCGGCTTCGTGATCCTGGGCCTGATGGGAGTGGCTCGACTGCTCGGACGCCTCGAGGACCTCTCACCGGCCGATGTCGCCCTCGCCGCCCTGCTGATCTCCATCGTCACCAGTCGCGTGCTCTCCCCGCAGTACGCCGTCTGGATCGCCGGCGTCGCCGCGGTCACGTTCCTCGATCCGCGCAGCCGCATGCGCACGGTGGTGTGGCTTCTTGTGCCGTCCGTGCTGGCCGCGCAGGTGATCTACCCGCTGGCCTACGGCAGCTTCCTGGGTGGCGTGTGGTGGGCTGTGGCTCTGCAGTCGGTGCGCATCATCCTGCTGGTGGTCGCGACGGTGTGGGCGCTGGTGATCGTCACGAAGGCGGCGTTGCGGTCGCCGCAATCCGCTGCAGCGGCGTCGGGTGCGTGAAGAACAGCGCATAGCGCCAAGGTGGCGGCTCGAGCGTGGACCGGTTGGTGACGGCCAGCAGCGCGATGAGATCGGCGTAGGCCGCGGGGTCGCCGGTGATCGCGACCGCATCACGATCGGCCCGCGCCTCGATGGCGCGGCTGATCGTCGCGGAGACGGGTAGCGCGACGACCGTGCCCGCCAGGACGACGGCGACGAGCAGCGCGACGAGCGGAGTGTCGGCGCGACCGCGCACGCCGAGCCGCTGCCGCACTCCCGGACTCATCGCGAGCGCGAGCCCGATCGAGACCACGACGGCGGCGCCCAGCATGGCGAGCGCGGTGCCGAGCACGACATCGTTGTCGCGCACGTGCACGAGTTCGTGCGCCACGATGGCGTCGACCTGCTCGGGCGTGGCGGTGGTTAGCAACGTGTCGTAGAGGGTCACGGTGCGGGTGGGCCCCCACCCCGACACCGTCGCGTTGAGCACGGGCGAGCGATCGGCAACATCGACGACGACGACATCGCCCACCTCGACCCCGGCGTCCTTCGCAATGGCGAGCACGCGATCGCGCACGAGCGGATCGCTGCGGGTGCCGTCCACGACGTTGACGAACGGCACCACCAGTGACACCGCGGCCACCGCGACGGCCGCGCCGGCGACAACCGCGATCCAGCCGCGTCGCGGCCACCGCCGCACGATGCCGAGGGCGAGTGTGACGGCGAGTGCACCGAGCAGGGCGATCACCAGTGCGGTGCCGGACCAGCGCAGCAGCCAGGTGCCCCACGGCTCGATGAGCAGGCCGTTGTCGCGGCGCACGACAGCGAGCCAGACATCGAAGGGCAGTGCCACCAGGCGCGTGGCGAGGATGAGCGCGAAGCCGGCCAGGAAGTCGCGGATGACGGGGCGCTCACGCGGACCCACGCGGGAGAGCGAGCGCCGCAGGCGTGCGGAGGCAAGGACGACGAGCGCGAGCACGGGGCCAGCGACGACGGAGAGCAGGCCGGGCAGCCACGCGGCGTCGACGTACGCGGCGATGTCCGCGCGCTGCTGCTCGGTGAAGAAGTCGAGGGCGGCGGGGATCTGCAGGGTCGCCCAGGGCGCGACATCGGCCTCCCAGGGAACGAACACGATCGCCACGACGATGCCGATGACGGCAAGGGCGATCGCGACGACGACCGCCGCCCGGGACGAGGAGCGCACGCCCCCATCATGCGGGGCGATCGCGGGCGAAGGCGTGCTAGGCGGCGCCCTCATCGGGGCGCACCAGGCGCAGCGGCGGGACGAGTCCGGAGTCGGCGAGCACAGCGAAGGCGGCGCGCTCCTCGCCGCTCACCCCGCCGATGGGGCCGAGCAGCACGGTGACGATGCAGTCACCGCAGGCATCGCCGCGGGCGACGCAGGAACCGCAGTCGATGAGCATCTCTCCCTCGGGGCCGCTGGGGGCACCCGAGGGCGGCGTGAACGAGGGGCGGGGAAGGTCGCTTCTCATGGCACCGACGCTAGGCGGGGGGTCTGACAGTGGGTCCCCGGCGCGTGTCGCGGGGCGGCGATGTCGGACCCCGCGCCTACGGTCCCCCCATGGACGAGCGCCAGCTGTCCCTCGACGATCTCGGCACGCCCCTGTGCGATGTCACGTTCGTCGTGGTCGACCTCGAGACCACCGGCGGCAAGCCGAAGGATGCCGGCATCACCGAGATCGGCGCCGTCAAGGTGCGCGGGGGCGAGGTGCTCGGCGAGTTCCAGACCCTCGTCAATCCGGGCGTGGCCATCCCGCCCTTCATCGCGGCGCTCACCGGCATCACCGATCGCATGCTCGCGGGCGCGCCATCCGTGGCCGCGGCCACTGCCAGCTTCTGGGAGTTCGCGCACGGCGCCGTGCTCGTCGCCCACAACGCGCCCTACGACATGGGCTTCCTGCGCGGGGCCTGCGAGGTCACCGGCATCCCGTGGCCCTCGCCACGTGTCGCCGACACCGCGCGGCTCGCCCGCCGCGCCCTCACGCGCGACGAGGTGCGCAACTGCAAGCTCGAGACCCTGTCGGCGCACTTCAAGTCACCCACTCCCCCGTGCCACCGCGCACTCGACGATGCGCGCGCAACCGTCGCCGTGCTCCACGGCCTGTTCGACCGCATGGGCTCGCTCGGCGTCCAGACGCTCGAAGACCTGCTCGCCTTCGGCGGGCGCACGACGCCTCAGCAGCGCACCAAGCGACACCTCATCGAGGGCGTACCCGAGGCGCCCGGCGTCTATGTCTTCCGCGATGCCCAGGGCCGGGCCCTCTACGTCGGCACGTCACGCAACCTCCGCCAGCGGGTGCGCACCTACTTCACCGCGGCCGAGACGCGCCCGCGCATGTCCGAGATGGTCAGCATCGCTGCACGCGTCGATCCGATCGTGTGCGCCACCGACCTCGAGGCGCGCGTGCGCGAGTTGCGACTCATCGTCGAACACCAGCCCCCCTACAACCGGCGGTCGCGTCACCCCGAGCGCATGGCCTGGGTCGCGCTCACCCGCGAGGCGCATCCGCGACTGGTCACGGTGCCGCGGGTGCGCGATGCGCACGTGGCGGCGATCGGGCCCTTCTCCGGGCGAGGCGCTGCCACGCTTGCCATCGAGGCACTGCAGGCCGCGCTGCCGCTGCGCACCTGCACCGAGCGCCTGCCGCGCACGCCTCGCCGGACGGCCGGATGCGTGCGTGCGCAGCTCGGTCAGTGCGCGGCGCCGTGTGCCGAGGCCGGTGATGCTGCGTCCTACGCCGAGACCGCGGCGTCGGCCTATGCGGCGATGACCGGCGACACCCGCGCGGTCGTCACCGCGCTGCTCGAGCGCATGTCGGCGCTGAGCGAGGAGGGCAAGTTCGAGCAGGCGCGCGCGTGGCGCGATCGACTCGAGTCCTATCTGCGTGGGTGCCTGCGCGATGAGCAACTGGCCGCGCTCGGTGCGGCCGAGGAGGTTGTCGCCGCGCAGTGCGTCGACGGAGCCTGGCAGATTCACGTCGTGCGCTACGGACGCCTCGCCGCTGCGGGGATCGCCGCGCGAGGCGAGGATCCGCGGCCTCGGGTCGAGGCGCTCGTCCTGGCCGCCGACGTCGTCGAGCCCGGCGAGGCACTGGTCGAGGAGACCGAGATCCTGTGGCGCTGGCTCACCGACGGGGCCACGCGCCTGGTGCGCGCGAGCCGGTCGCTGGCGCTGCCCATGCACGTGGGCGGGGCGCACCTCGATGTCGTGCGCGAGGCGCGCGCGGCCGCCGAGACGCTGCGCTACACCGATGACCGACGTTCGCTGAGGCCCAGCGCATGAGTGCGCCCCCGCGCGCGGTCGCGGCGTACTACAAGGCGTTGCCTTCGCCGCAGCGCGAGACGATGCTGGCAATGCGCGAGCGCATCCTGTCGGTCATCCCCGACGCCGTCGAATGCATCAAGTACCAGATGCCGACATTCGTGGTCGAGGGCGTGCCGCTGTGCGGGATCATGGCGCATAAGCGGCATGTGGGCTACTACCCCTACAGCGGGAGGGTGTTGGCGCAGTTCCCCGAACTCATCGAGAAGTACGGCGGCACCAAGGCCGCGCTGCACGTGCCCGTCGACAAGCCGCTGCCCAAGGCCACGATCGCCAAGCTCATCAGGGCCAGGCGGGCCCTGGGTTAGTCCAAAGCCCTGCCGCGCCGCCGCCCACCTGACAGGCTGGGCCGCATGTCCTCCCCCGAAGGCACAGGCAGTAGTTCGTTCGTCGTCCAATACGCGATCCAGGCCGACAAGGCCGGGGAGTTCTCCCGGCTGGTCGGCGACCTCGGCACGAGCGCGGCCAAGGCCAGCGGCTGCCTCGGCACCGAGGTGCACCTGGACCCCTCCGGCACCGCACCCACGGTCGTGTGGCGCTTCACCACCCTCGAGGCCGCGCGCACCTGGCAGTCGAGCCCGGCGATGGCAACCTTCGAGCAGAGCCTGGAGCCGTTCTCGACCGCCAAGCCGGTGCACAACGTGCTGGTCAACCCTGCTCCCTCGAGTACGGCATCGACCATCATCACCACGCGCGTGAAGCAGGGCAGCGATGCGTGGTACGCCGACTGGCAAGGCCGCATGGGAGCGGCCCAGCAGAAGTTCCCGGGCTACTTGGGTCAGCGGGTGCAGGCCCCACTGCCCGGCACCAACAATGACTGGGTCGCCATCGTGGCCTTCGACTCACCCGAGGACCTGCAGCGGTGGGAGGACAGCCCCGAGCGCGCGGCGCTCGTCAAGGAGTCCGAGCCCTACGTCGAGCGCTTCTACGTGCGTCCTGCCGACTCGGCGTTCGAGAGCTGGTTCGCCAAGACCGATGGCGATGGCAAGCCGCCCCCCGGGTGGAAGCTGAGCGCGATCGTCCTGCTGGTGCTCTACCCGATCGTCATGCTCGAGTTCTTCACCCTCAACCACCTCACCGTCGACGTCCTGCATCTCAATCCCGCCCTGGGCGTCTTCATCGGCAATGCGATCAGCGTGGCCATCACCGGCTTCGTGCTCATCCCATGGGCGTCGTCGCTGCTGCACTGGTGGTTGGTGCCACCGGAGGCCGAGGCGTCCCAGCGCACCAAGAAGGGCATCGCCGTGGTGGTCGGGCTCTACGCCATCTCGGTCATCATCTTCTGGGTGCTCGTCGCTCGGTTCCCACAACTCATGCCGTAGGCATGCACTGGTAGCCCTACCCCCAAAGGAGCACCATGTCGACGATCCACCGCGGCCACATCTTCCACATCGCCGGAGCACCGCTGGTCACCGAAGCGGCGGCCAACCTGGCGCACTTCCCCGACGGCGCACTCGTCGTCAGCGACGCGGGCATCATCGAGTGGTGCGGCGACTGGGCTGACCTGCCGGCCGACCACGCGGGCGCCAAGGTCGTCGACCATCACGGCGCGTTCCTGCTGCCGGGCTTCGTCGACACCCACATGCACTTCCCGCAGGTGTGGTGCGGCGACTCCTACGGCGGCGGGCAGTTGCTGGAGTGGCTGACCAACTGCATCTGGCCGTCGGAGTCCAAGCTCGAGGACCCGGCTTACGCGCGCAAGGCCGCGGTCGAGTGGATCGATCGCATGGTCACCGCGGGCACGACCAACGGCCTGGTCTTCGGGTCGGCGTTCCCGCAGGCGCAGGACATCCTCTTCGAGGAGGCGCGCAACCGCGGCATCCGGCTGGTCTGCGGCCGCGGGGTCGAGACGACCGGCCCGGACTGGTCGAAGCTCGTGACCTCGGAGGAGAAGGCCGTCGAGCTCGTGCGCGACGAGATCGAGAAGTGGCACCCCCTCAACGAGGCCGACTACAAGAACGCACTGCAATACGTCGCGGTCGTGCCGCGCTTCAGCCTGTCGGTGACACCCACCACGATGGCGGCGCTCGGCGAGCTCTACGACCACTACCGCGACAAGGGTGTCTACTTCACCTCGCATCTCAACGAGAACGCGCGGCCCGGCACCGGTGAGATCGACCGCACGAAGTCGATCTACCAGGTCAACACCTACCTCGACACCTACGACGGCAAGTTCCTGCCCGGCTCGAAGGTCGGCGGCAAGTCGTTCCTCGGACCGCGCAGCGTCATGGCCCACTCGGTGCACTGCCAGGACGTCGAGCTCGCCCGCATGGCCGAGACCGGCACCTCGATCGCGCACTGCCCTGTCTCGCAGCTCTTCCTCGGCTCGGGCACCATGCCGTGGAAGCGCACGGTGGCCTCGGGGGTCAACATCGCCATCGGCTCCGACTGGAGCGCGGGCGACGAGTGGTTCATCCCGCAGGTGCTCAATGCCTGCTTCAAGGTGCACATCTCCGAGCGCCAGCCGGTCGGCATCGACCCGTACCCCGCCGACGATCAGTCGCTGTCGCTCCATCCGGCGGAATTGCTCTTCACCGGCACGCTGGCCGGTGCCCGTGCGCTCGCGCTCGAGGATCGCACCGGCAACTTCGACGTGGGCAAGGAGGCCGACTTCGTCGTCATGGACCCGTCGGCGTGGGAGATGTACGGCCACACGCTGGCCGACATGGTGCTGCCGGAAGACCCGATCACGCGCCGTGATGCCTTCCTCTTCGCCGTGATCATGCTCGCGCGCGAGAAGGCACTGACCGGCACCTACGTGCGCGGTCGCAAGCTCGAGACGTCAACCTCGCGCTAGAGCGCGCGACGTATCGATCCAGCGTCGCAGGATGCCTCCGGCCGCACCGGACTCGATAGCGGCGCGCGTATCGCCGAGGTGCGCCTTGATGCGATCGAGAAGCGGAGCCGACGTGTCGGCGCCATGTGCGGCCGCATTGGCCGCGAGGGCAGCGGCGGCGTTGGCGCTGACGACCGCGCGTACGGCGTCGATGTCGGAGGGCAGCGCGAGGTCAGGATGCTCGCGGGGCATGCCGAACGCCGCGCGGCACACCTCCGCGTTGGTGACCGGGTCTCCCCCGACGAGCGCCCCCTCGGCGATGCCGCCCATGCCCAGGTCGGCGGCGTAGAGACGCTCCTCGATCACTCCCCCGCGTGTGGTGTCCCACACCTGGGTGACGCCGTAGGGGGAGATCTCGTCCCAGCCGGTCTCCCCGCGGACGACGAACACGCGATCACCGCGGTCGGCGAACACCTGCGCCATCAGCGGCGCCGAGCGCTCACTCGCGCAGCCGATGAGACCCGCGGTGGGGCGCGCCGGGTTGGTGAGCGGGCCGAGGGTGTTGAAGATCGTGGGCACGCCCAGCTCGCGCCGGATCTGTGCCGCGTGCTTCATCGCCGGATGCAAGACCTGCGCGAACGCAAAAGCAAGGCCGGCCTCGCGCGCGCACGATGCAATGGCATCGGGGCCGAGATCGATCACGACACCGAGCTCCTCGAGCACGTCGGCGGTGCCGGCCTTCGACGACGCCGCGCGATTGCCGTGCTTGACGACAGTGGCGCCGCACGCGACCGCCACGACGGCCGCCATCGTCGAGAAGTTCACCGACCCGGAGCCATCACCGCCGGTGCCGACGACGTCGAGCAGCACCCCCGGCACGCTGATCGGCAACGCAGCATCGCGCATGACGGCCGCCGCCGCGGCAACCTCGTGGGCCGTCGGGCCCTTGGCCTGCAGGCCCAGCAGGAACGCGCCGACCTGGGCGGGGGCGGCCTCCCCTGACATCACCTGGGCCACGGCCCAGGCGGCCGAGTCGGAGTCGAGGTCAAGGCCAGCGGCCAGGCGGCCGAGGACGGTCGGCCAGGACGGCCCGGCCGGGGAGGACATGGATCAGGCCACGGGGGCGCCGGCCACCCGCTGGCGCAGCAGGTGAGCGGTGGCCTCGGCCAGGACCCGGGGGTCCAGGGGGCGGGGCACGACGGCATCGGCCCGCGACCAGGTGGCCAGCCAGGCGTCCTGGGGGCGCCCGGTGATCACGAGCACGGGCGGGCAGTTGAAGATCTCGTCCTTGAGCTGGCGGCAGACCCCCATGCCCCCGAAGGGAGTGGCCTCCCCGTCGAGGATGGCCACGTCGATGCCCCCGGCGTCCATCGTCCGAGTCACAAACGCCTCAGTGGCCACTTCCACCACACGGATGGCGGGCAACTCGGGGGCGGGGCGACGGCCCAGGGCCAGGGCCACCTGCTGGCGGGTGGTCCGGTCGTCGCTGTAGATCAGCACGCCCAGGGTGGGGGCGGTGGACTCGCTCGCGGAGGCGTGATCAGTCACGGCGTCAGGCTACCGGGGGGTCGCCCTGCCCCTCACGCTCCCCCATGGCAGACTGCGGGACGTGGCGACCGCTTCTCCCTCCGTGGCGCAGGCCTACGCCCACGCCCCGGCCAACCGGCCCAACACCGTGGCCGTCGGCACCATCGTGTGGCTCTCCAGCGAGCTCATGTTCTTCGCCGGCCTGTTCGCCATGTACTTCACGCTTCGCGCGGTCAACCCCGAAATGTGGGTCGAGGAGTCGGCCAAGCTCAACATCCCCTTCGCGAGCGTCAACACGACGATCCTGGTGCTCTCCTCCGTCACCTGCCAGCTCGGCGTGTTCGCCGCCGAGCGTGGCGACGTCAAGGGGCTGCGCCGCTGGTTCATCATCACCTTCCTCATGGGGTCGATCTTCATCGGCGGCCAGGTGACCGAATATGTCGAATTGGTCCACAAGGGCATCACGCTCTCGGGCAATGCCTACGGCTCGGCGTTCTACCTCACGACCGGCTTCCACGGCCTGCACGTCACCGGCGGCCTCATCGCCTTCCTGCTGGTCCTCGCGACCACCTATGTCGTCAAGAGATTCACCCACGACCAGGCCACGCGCGCGATCGTCGTGTCGTACTACTGGCACTTCGTCGACGTCGTCTGGATCGCTCTGTTCTTCATGATCTACATCCTCAGGTAGGACCACGACACAACGCTGGAGAGAGGTTCGGTGAAGGCACTCGCAGCACGGCGACGCAATCCGATCGTCGCCACACTGCTCCTGTTCGTGGCCCTGCTCGGCGTGGGCGGCGTGTACGCCGTCGCCACGTCCGCGGCCCCGGCCGAAGCTGTCGCCACCGCCGACCAGACCGCGATCGACGAGGGCAAGCGCCTCTACCTCGAGGGCTGCTCGTCGTGTCACGGACTCAATGCGCAGGGCACTGCCACCGGTCCCACGCTCATCGGTGTCGGCGCTGCATCCGTGCACTTCCAGGTGTCGACCGGTCGCATGCCGATGGCCGCACCCGGCGCTCAGGCACCGGTCAAGCCCGTCGACTACTCCGAGGCCGACGTCGCCGCGATGGCCGCCTACATCGCCTCGCTCGCCCCCGGGCCCGCGATCCCCACCGCCGAGCAACTCGACTACACCGACGCCGACATTGCCGAGGGCGGTGTGCTCTTCCGCATCAACTGCGCCCAGTGCCACCAGGCCGCGGGTGGTGGCGGCGCCCTCACCCAGGGCAAGCACGCACCCAGCCTCATGAGCTCCTCGGCCCAGGAGATCTACGAGGCGATGCTCACCGGTCCGCAGAACATGCCGGTCTTCGCCGACACCACGCTCCCGGTCGAGGACAAGCAGGCGATCATCGCCTACATCAAGGACCTGCAGGAGGCCGAGAGCCCCGGCGGCATCGCCCTCGGGCGCATCGGACCGGTGGCCGAGGGCCTGTTCCTGTGGGCCGGCGTCATCGCGGTCTTCATCGGCATCGCCGTCTGGATCGGAATCAAGGCACGATGAGCGAGATCACCACGCGCGACAGCGGGTCGCTACCCGACCACGGCCACGGAGCTCCCGAAGGCACCAACCCCGACGACCTCGCCCGCCCGCTCTACGAGGGCCCGGGTGCGCTGCCCGCGGCCGACATCCCGCATCGTCCGCGCCGCAGCGACATCGACCCCAAGGCCGCACGCCGCGCCGAGCGCCAGGTTGCCGCGCTGTTCGTGCTGGCGATGCTCATGTTCATCCTGTTCGTCGTCGGCTACATCGCCATCAGCCCGTTCACCGAGGTCTACGTCCCGGTCTTCGGCCTGATCGGTGCCCAGAACTTCGTGCTCGGCCTCACCCTCGGCCTGGGCATCTTCTGCATCGGCGCCGGCGCGATCCAGTGGGCCAAGAAGCTCATGCCCGACGTCGAGGTCGTGCAGGAGCGCCACCCGCTGAGGTCCACTCCCCACGAAGATGCGGAGGCGCTCGACCAGTACGAGCGTGGCAAGGAGGAGTCGGGCTTCGGCCAGTACCGCATCATCCGGCGCACGCTCATCGGCGCCATGGCGCTGCTGCCCATCCCCCTCATCGTCCTGCTGCGCGACCTGTGGAGCCCCAAGGACGGCAGCTTCGGCCCGAGCCCGGTCGAGTTGCTCAGCACCACCGCCTGGGTCGAGGGCATGCCCGTCGTCACCGACGGCACCTACGTCAAGCTCCGCCCCGAAGACATCCCCGTCGGCGGCCTGGTCTCCGCGCTGCCGGAGAACATCATGGAAATCCAGGAGGCCGAGCACAATCTCAATGCGCGCGGCAAGGCAGCGATCATTCTCGTGCGCATGGAGCCCGATGAGATCCGCGCCCAGCAGGGCGACGGCTGGGACTACCAGGGGATCCTCGCCTACTCCAAGATCTGCACCCACGTGGGCTGCCCCATCGCCCTCTACGAGCACCGCACGCATCACCTGCTCTGCCCGTGCCACCAGTCGACCTTCGACCTGGCCGACGCGGGCAACGTCGTCTTTGGGCCTGCGGCTCGGCGCATGCCCCAGTTGCCGATCGGCGTGAATGAGGAAGGATTCCTCGTAGCCAAGGCGCCCTTCGCCGAACCAGTAGGACCGAGTTTCTGGGAGCGCGGATGAGTACCACTGAGAAGGTTGGCGGCAAGGTTGCCACCTACGTCGACGATCGCGTCGGCTCCAACCGCTTCCTCGGGCGCAGCCTCAAGAAGGTGTTCCCCGACCACTGGTCCTTCATGCTGGGCGAGATCGCCCTCTACAGCTTCATCGTCGTCCTGCTGAGCGGCGTCTTCCTCACCCTCTTCTACAAGCCGAGCATGGTCGAGGTCGTCTACGACGGCTCCTACGTCCCCCTCAAGGGCGTCATGATGTCCGAGGCCTACGCCTCGACCCTCGACATCTCCTTCGACGTACGCGGTGGCCTGCTGATCCGCCAGATGCACCACTGGGCGGCACTGCTGTTCATCGCCGCCATGGCCGTGCACATGTTCCGCGTGTTCTTCACGGGTGCCTTCCGCAAGCCGCGCGAGTTCAACTGGATCATCGGCATCGCGCTCATCACCCTGGGCCTGGGCGCCGGCTTCTCCGGCTACTCCCTGCCCGACGATCTGCTGTCCGGCACCGGGCTGCAGATCGCTCGCGGCATCGTCCAGGCGATCCCGATCGTCGGCACCTGGGGCGCGTTCCTGCTCTTCGACGGCGAGTTCCCCGGCACCGAGTTCATCTCTCGCCTCTACGGCGTGCACATCCTGCTGATCCCCGGCCTGATCCTGGCGCTCATCACCGTGCACCTCATGATGGTGTGGACTCAGAAGCACACGCAGTTCCCCGGGCCGGGCCGCACCAACGACAACGTCGTGGGCTACCCCCTGATGCCGATCTACATGGCCAAGGCCGGCGGCTTCTTCTTCGTGGTCTTCGGTGTCATCACGCTCATCTCGGGCCTGGTGACGATCAACCCCATCTGGATCTTCGGGCCCTACACGCCTGACCAAGTGTCGGCGGGCTCTCAGCCCGACTGGTACATCGGCTGGCTCGACGGCGCCCTGCGCATCTTCCCCAACATCGAGACCGTGCTCTTCGGCTACACGATCTCGTGGAACATCTTCATCCCTGCGGTGATCCTTCCGGGCATCGTCTTCACCGTGGCCGCGTTCTACCCGTTCATCGAAGCGTGGGCCACCGGCGACAAGCGCGACCACAACCTGCTCGACCGCCCGCGCAACGCCCCCACTCGCACCGCCCTGGGCGTCATGGCCATCACGTTCTACTTCCTGCTCTTCATCGGCGGCGGCAACGACGTCATCGCGATCACCTTCGACCTGTCGATCAACTCGATCATCTGGTTCCTGCGCATCGGCGTGATCGTCATCCCCCCGATCGCCTTCCTCGTCACGCGCCGCATCTGCATCGGCCTGCAGCGCAAGGACCGCGAGAAGCTCCTGCACGGCTACGAGTCCGGCCGCATCCTGCGCCTGCCCCACGGTGAATACATCGAGGTGCACGAACCGCTCCCGAGCAAGGAGCGCGCCGTCCTGGAGTCGGCCATCGAGTCCTACCGCGCTCCTCTGCCGGCCCCGCAGAAGGTCGACGCGAATGGCGTGCGCAACAAGCGCTACCGCCTCGATGTCCTGCGCGCCAAGCTGTCGCACTGGTACTACGCCGACGACATCAAGCCGCCCACGCGCGAGGAGATCGAGGCCGGCCAGGCGCACGTCGCCCACGATGCCGCCCTCGAGGCTCCCCTGCACGAATACGACGAGGCGTCAACGGTGATGGTGCCCTTCCACGGCGGCATCCTGCACACCGAGGGCGAGCCCATGAGCAACAAGCAGCAACTCGAGGAGCGCGGCGGCAACCTGTAGGTCGGGCTCCTGCTCGACCTCTCGCGTGGGCGGGCAACGCCACAGTGCACTTTGCTAGCGTCGCGGCGTGCACCCGTGGGGATTGATCCGTAGCGGCCCTGCTCGAGCAGCAGCGCTGATCGCAGCACTGGCCGCCGTCCTGGGGGCCACGCTCGCCACGACCCCTTCCCGAGCAGACGACCCCCGAGTGGCAACCGGCTCCACCACCTACGCGATCCCGGCAGCACCCGGCAACGTGAGCGCCCGCCTCGCGCCGGGTGGCGTGCGCGTCACCTGGGCGCCGGTGACAGCCCATCCCCCTGTGCGTCACTACTCGGTGCACGCAGGGCAGGGCTCGTGTCCTGTTCTGGTGCCTGCCGGGTCCACGTCGGCCGTGCTGCCCGTCGTCGAGGGCCAGGGCCTGATCGAGCCACGCGTCGAGGCAGTGAATGCCTACGGCTTCTCGCCGGCCGGCGTAGCCCCTTCCATCGACGTCACCGGTCGCGCCACGGGCCGCTATGCCAACGTCCAGGTACTGCAGCTGAGCGACTTCCACGGCGCCATCCAGGCAACCCCGACCGCCGCTGGCGCCGCCGTACTGGCCGCCGCGTGGAAGCAAGATCGCGCTCGTGTGCCCGCGACACTCATCGTGTCGTCCGGAGACAACATCGGAGGCGCACCCCCGGTGTCGGCCTCCTTCGAAGAGTTCCCCACCGTCGAGGCTCTCAACCTCATGGGACTCGATGTGTCTACCTTCGGCAACCACGAGCACGACCGACCCCTAGAGCACGTGCGACGTGTCGTGGACGCCTCCGCCTTCCAGTGGGTGGTCTCGAACTACAGCACCCTGGCCCCGCTCGCCGGCCAGCAAAAGTCAGCCCGCAGCCTGGTCATGCTGCGCCGCGGAGGTGTCAGCATCGGCGTCGTCGGCATGAACACCGAGGACACCCCCGAGGTGGTGGCGCCGGGCAATCTCACCGACCCCCGCAGCGACACCACCATCGCCATCTCGCCGTCGGTCCGCGGAGTGCAGAGCGCCATCGATCGAGCCCGAGCCCGCGGTGCCGACATCGTCATCGTCCTGGCCCACCAAGGCTGGTCCCGCAACGTCGATGGCCGTCCGGAAGGACGCCTGGTCGACCTCACCCGCCAACTGCGGGGTGAGGACATCATCTACGGCGGCCACACGCACCAGCAGTTCATGTCCTACATCCAGCGCACCTTCGTGGCCCAGGTCCCCAACTCCGGTGCCGAGTACACGCGTACGCAGGTCTGCGTCGATACGCGCACCGGGCGAGTCGTGGGTGCCGACACCGAGGGTGTCTCGACCAGGGACATGGCAGGAATCGCCCCCGACCCCCGGGTCCAGGCGCTCGTCGACGACTACGTGAACCGGGCGAGCGCACTCCTCGACGTCCGCATCGGACAGGTCTCCGGGGTATTCCCTCGAGGCGGGGAGCCACCTGTCGAGCGTTCCGGGGAGACGCCGATGGGCACGTTCGCCGCCGAAGCGGTGCGTCGCACGTACGGCACCCAGCTCGCGTTCCTCAACGGCGGGGGCCTCCGCGGCACCCTCCCCGCCCGCCAGGAAGCCCCCGCCCGACCCACCCCGGTGCGGCCCCCCCCCCGTCTCTTTTAACAAATCCCCAACCCACCAGACCCCTGAGCCACTCCTTTGTCGCCTTTTG
>NBNH01000425.1 GCA_004379115.1 Actinomycetales bacterium mxb001 | reverse complement strand
GTGAACCAACTATATCCTGATTTCGTCTTTTTGTTTGCCTTGGCCATTGATAAATAGATTCTTCCATTTTATCTTGACAAACTTCCCCAAATTTTTCAGCAATATTTTGGAAAGTTTTTTTGTAATCAACAGGATTCAAAACATCAGCAACGTAGCCATCAAAATTAGATTCAAAATCTCGTCTAGCTTCATCTACCCACCGACGAGATGGATATTCAGCATTGCCTTCGTGAACAAGCCAAGCATATTCCTCAGTCCATTTCAAAATAGACTTAGATTTTGTTGGTACTTGAATGTTATGCCATGTAATTCGCATATTTAACCATGTGCTATAGTGTTTGTATTATAACTTATTTATTGAGGTTTTTATGTCGCAAGCTACTCAAGGATTAGATGTAGGAAATGTGTCCGGAGCAAATTATAGAGCATACATGAACGAAGCATTAAAGCAAGTTGCTACTATGTCTTCTGGGGCAACTGCTCCTAGTAATCCACAACAACAACAGTTGTGGTTTGATACTAATAATAATAGAGTTAAGATTTATTCAGGAAGTACTTGGATTCCTTATTTTGGAGCTGAAAATAACACAGCTTTTGGGTGGAGCGCACTTGGCGTTAGCACTGGTAGCAATAACACAGCAATAGGATGGCTTTCGCTTAGAGATAACACTACTGGTGGCTTTAACACAGCAGTAGGAGTGCAATCACTTTTAATTAACACTACTGGTGGCAGTAACACAGCAGTAGGAATTTTTGCGCTGTCAGCTAGCGCCGTTAATAACAATAACACAGCAGTAGGATATCGAGCGCTTGGCTATAGCGCTGGAAATAATAACACAGGAATAGGATATGATACATTAGTTACTTGTACTGGAAGTAATAACACGGCAATAGGATTTCAAGCTGGAGGCAATATCACCACTCAGTCAAACCAATTTATACTTGGCAATTCTAGTATAACTAGCCTACAATGCGCAGTTCCTTTAACAGTTGTGTCAGATCAACGCGACAAAAAAAATATTGAAGAACTCAATTTTTCTGGGCTGGAATACATTAATGCACTTACACCACGTAAATATACATGGGATATGCGGAAGTGCATTGGAGAGAAAAAAGATATTACCGAAATTGGATTTGTGGCTCAAGAAGTTGAATCCGTCCAATCAACTGTATATGATATTCCTGGAATGGTGACAACTTTTGATATTGATTACACAGATCCAGAAACTGGCGAACATACTATTACAGATCAAAAAATGATTACTCCTGCGGTTTTAATTCCAGTATTAACTAAAGCTATACAAGAATTAAGCACAACAGTACAAGCATTAAATGCACGCATAGAAACCCTAGAATCAGCATTAGCAGCCTAGTACAAAGAAGTATGCACTTTTATGTTGGCAACACTTTAATCTTAGAAATTTCTCATTTTTTACCCAGCCATCATTTTAAATTGCTAATATAAGAGTGCTACTTTTTTGCTATTACTATGGATTATGGTTCTAATCAACAGCTGTTAATAGAGTATTTTAAAACCAGGAATGTAACTCTTAGGAACAAGATAATAGAGCAGAATATGGGATTAGTTTATTCTGTAGCTAGTAAAATGAAAAAAACTTGTTCTACTCCACTAGAAGACTTAGTTCAAATTGGTAGCATGGGATTAATCCAAGCTATAGAAAGATATAATCCTGATAAATCTAAGAAATTATCTAGCTTTGCGCTACCATTTATAAACGGATATATTTTAATGTTTTTAAGGGACAAAGATAAAATCATTAAAGTTCCTAGAACAATACAAGAAACATATCAAAAAATCAAGCGTTATGCACGTAAAAATGGGATATCCTATGATATTGCAGCCAAAGCATTAGATATATCGCTAGAAGAGGCAAAAGAAGCCAATACAGCACAGAAAAAAACATATTTAGAATTACCTGAAATCAGTTATTACGACAACTCATCTATACAAGAACTGGAAATAATTTTAGATAAAATTCCGGATATGTATGCTCAAGTAATTAGGTTAATACACATAGATG
>NBNH01000424.1 GCA_004379115.1 Actinomycetales bacterium mxb001 | reverse complement strand
CCGCGGCACCGCGTGGCTTGGCCTGGCACCCCCCATCTCGATCGCGGTGCTCATGCTCGTCCTGGGCATTATCGCCCTGATTGTCCGGCGGATCGTGGCCCCCCCCTTCTTCCCCTCATCCCCGCCGCAGGTCGCCAACGTCCTCGACAGCCCGTTCATGCTGGACGCCGAGAAGGACGTGCCCGAGGGCGGCATCGTGCTCGACTGCAACGACCCGCTCGACCGGGCGATGCGGGCCATCGACACATATGCCGCTGATGACGTCGACCGCAAGACGCCCATCTACCTGGCCTTCGGTATCAAGCCGCCCGAGGTGCAGGGCGAGGAGTTCGAGGTCGTCACGACCGCTTTGGCGCAGCTCGGCGATCAGACCTTCACGGCCGTCATCAAGCGACTGAAAGCCATGGGCTTCACGTCGATCTACCGCTTCTACGTCGATGCCGATGCCGAGGAATCGGTGGCGCAGGTGGCCGAGCGCCTGAACGCCAGCGCCATCTGGAGCGCCGAGCGGGTCGACGGCTAGACGCGGGCGATCGCACGATCGACGAGGGCGGCCATCTGCGCGCCCATGTCGATCCCGGCAGCTGTCAGCGCCTGCGGCACCAGCGACGTCTCGGTCATGCCGGGTGCGACGTTCACCTCGAGGAAGTTCACGGTGCCGTCGGCCGACACGATGAGGTCTGAGCGCGACCAGTCGCGCAGCCCCAGCGTGCGATGCACGGTGAGTGCGGCCTCGGCAGCCGCTGCTGCGACCGCATCGTCCAGGCGCGCTGGCACGTAGAACTGCGTCGTGCCGGCGGTGTAGCGCGCGGAGTAGTCATAGAGGCCACCATCAGGCACGATCTCCACCGCGGGCAGTGCCACCGGGCCATCGGCAGTCTCGATCACGCCGACCGCAACCTCGGTGCCCTCGACGAAGCGCTCGAGCAGTGCGACATCGCCGTAGGCGAAGGCACCGACCATGGCGGCGGGGAGTTCATCGGGCGTGCGCACGACGCTGACGCCGAGTGCGGAGCCGCCGCGCGTGGGCTTGACGACGAGCGGGAAGCCCAGGCCGCGCTCGAGCGCCGCCATGACAGCGGGCGCACCGAGTTCGCGGAACGTGGCATGCGGCAGCGCCACCCACTCGGGAGTCGCGACACCGGCACGGCGTACGAGCGTCTTAGCGACCGCCTTGTCGAAGGACAGTCGGCAGGCGTTGGGCCGCGAGCCGACATAGGGCAGCCCGAGGCACTCGAGCACATCGCGCACCGCGCCGTCTTCGCCCGCGGCCCCATGGAGTAGCGGCACCACGCAGTCGGGGGCGTTGTCAGCGAGGGAGCTCAGCAGGGCCGCATCGACGTCCCGCTCGTGGACCTCCCAGTCCGGGCGCGCGGACCGCAACGCCTCGGCCACGCGACGACCGGAGCGCAGCGACACGTCGCGCTCGGCGGACAGGCCGCCGGCCAGCACCATCACCTGCATGTCAGCCCATCGCTAGAGGAGATTGGGGGCGGGACCCTCGGGTCCCTCGGCGTCGCGCAGCACGCGCCCTGTGCCGAACGTCGCGGAGATGTCGAGTTCGCCCTCGATGACGCCGGCCAGTCGGCGCACGCCCTCGCGGATGCGCTCGGGTTCGGGGTAGCAGTACGACAGCCGCAGCGAGTCGCGACCTTGCCCATCGACATAGAAGCCGGTGCCGGGGACGTAGGCGACGAGAGCCGCGATCGCGCGCGGCAGCATCGCCTTGCTGTCGAGTCCCTCGGGCAGCGTCACCCACGAGTAGAAGCCGCCCGCGGGCTTGGTCCATGTCGTGCCGTTGGGCATCAACTGCTCGAGGGAATCCAGCAGTGCATCGCGGCGCTCGCGGTAGACCTCGCAGAAGACCTTCACCTGCTCGCGCCACGGCTGCGTAGCGAGGTATTCCGACACGGTGAGCTGCGCGTAGTTGGAGGGGCACAACACCGCCGACTCAGCCGCGAGCACGAGCTTTTCGCGTACGCCGTGCGGCGCGACGGCCCAGCCGACCCGCAGGCCGGAGGCGATCGTTTTGGAGAAGGACCCGAGGTAGATGACCTGCTGGTCGTCATCGGCGCGGATCGCGCGCGGCGGAGCACCGTCGAAGCCGAGCAGGCCGTAGGGATCGTCCTCGAGTAGCAGGAGGTTTTCGCGCTTGGCCACCTCGAGCACGCGCTGACGGCGTTCGGGCCCCTGCGTCACACCCGCGGGATTGTGGAAGGACGGGATCGTGTAGATCATCTTCGGCTTCTTGCCGGCTGCGCGCGCCCGCGAGATGGCCTCGGCGAGTGCCTCAGGCACCAGGCCCTCGTCATCCATCGCGACGTGCACGATGTCGCACTCGTACGCGCGGAAGACGCCGAGTGCACCGACGTAGGACGGCGCCTCAACGAAGACGACATCACCGGGATCGCAGAAGATGCGCGTGACGAGGTCGAGTGCCATCTGCGATCCGGTTGTCACGATGATGTCGTCGGGATGCGCGGTGATGCCGACCTCCGACATGACGTCGAGGATCTGACCGCGCAGCGTGACGTCACCCTGGCCGGAGCCGTACTGCAGCGCCTGCGCACCGCGGTCGCGGACCAGGCGCGCGGCGGTCTCGGCGAGTACGTCGAGCGGTAAAGCCTGCACGTAGGGCATGCCACCCGCGAGGGAGACGACCTCGGGCCGGGAGGCCACGGAGAACAGGGCGCGGATCTCGGAGGCGGTCATGCCGCGGGCGCGCTGGGCGTAGGAATCCACCCATGGATCAAGGCGGGATCCGCTCACGGTCACCTCCCTCATCGGCCGGTCCAAGGCGTCCCTGCTGGGGCTCCGGGGTCTCTATGCTGACGGATGCCGGTGGCAAAAGGCGAAATGGGGTGAGTGGCGCCATGAAAACGGTCGGATTGGCGGTGCTCGTCTTCGCCGCCGGGGCCCTCGCGGGCTTCGTAGCCCGCTTGCTCTGGCCCGCGCGCCCGCGCTAGTCGCCGGGGGCGAAGAATCGCGCCGTCGCCACGGCGATGGCCTCCGCCAGCGCATCGCGGAACCGGGCGTCATGGAGTCGGGCCGCGTCTCCCGGGTGTGACAGGTAGCCCAGCTCCACCCAGACCGCGGGCATGCGGGTGAGTCGCAGCAGGTCCCAGGTGCGCGCGTGACTGCGGCAGTCGGTGAGATCGGTGCGGCGACAGATCTCCTCCTGCAGGATCTCTGCGGCCTCGCGTCCGCTCGTGGAATGGCGACCGCCGAGGGGATCGCCGAAGTAGAAGGTGGCCACTCCGTTGGCACCCGGGATGCTGACGCGTTCGACATGCAGTGACAGCACCAGGTCGGCATCGGCGGTGTTGGCGAAGTCCGCGCGCGCGCCCTCGGCGACGAGGTGCGGTGTCGGTCGTCGAGTGAACACCACCTGCGTGCCCAGCGCGGCCAACCGGCCCTCGATGCGTCCGCAGACATCGGCCAGGATCTGCGCCTCGGCGGAGGCGAACTGCGCATCGGCATCGGCGCCCCCGGGATCGAGCACCACGACCTTGCCCGCCACCCCGCTGCGCTGCTCGTCGAGGGCCTGCAGCTCGCGGATGCGCAGCGCGTCGCCGTCGCCAACCGTGCGCGTGAGGCGTTCGAGGGCCCAGTAGGTCGTGAATCCGCACATGCCGTCGGCCTCGAGGCCGACATTGCGCTGGAATTCGCGAAGCGCGGCGTCAGTGCGCTCGCCGAAGATGCCATCGGGACGCCCGCAGTCGAAGCCCATGCGGGTGAGTCGGCCCTGCAGGTCGAGAACGTCGTCGCCGCGAATGAGATGACCGGGCGTGAACGCGAGGACGCGATCGCCGAGGCTCCAGCGCGCCTCCTCGAGGTGACGGAAGGTCTGCGGGCCGACGACCCCGTCGACGCTGATGCCGCGCTGCTGCTGGAACCCGCGGATCGCCTCCTCGACGACCTCGTCGAACTGGTCGCTGTCGGATGACTCGATGAGGCGCAGGCGAACAAGGCGTTCGCGGACGTCGGCCACTTCAGGGCCGGAGTCCCCTCTGCTCAGGAGGGGCGACGACACGCGATCGCCCTCGGCCTACAGGTAGGGCTGGAGGTCGGCGAGCAGCGCAGCCTTGGGCTTGGCACCGATGATCGTCTTGACCACCTGCCCACCCTGGTAGACGTTCATCGTCGGGATCGACGTGACGCCGTAAGCCGCAGCGGTCTTGGGGTTTTCGTCGACGTTGAGCTTGGCGATGGTGATCTTGCCGGCGTGCTCGGTCGCGATCTCCTCGAGGATCGGCGCCACCATGCGGCACGGCCCGCACCACTCGGCCCAGAAGTCGACGACCACGGGGGTATCGCTGTTCAGGACATCGGCGTCGAACGATGCGTCAGTCACGGTCTTGGTGGCACCCATGGGGACTCCTTTGTGCGGGTTGTGGGCCCAGCCTACGTGCCGGGACCGACGGAGAGCGGCAGCGGACGGGCTACTCGTGCGCGGCGAGGAAGCGCTCGGCGTCGAGGGCGGCGGCGCAGCCGGTGCCCGCGGCGGTGATCGCCTGGCGGTAGGTGTGGTCGACGAGGTCGCCGGCCGCGAAGACTCCCGGCACCGACGTGCGGGTGCTGGGCGCGTCGACCAGCACATAGCCCTCATCGTCGAGCGAGACCTTGCCCTTGACGAGCTCGGAGCGCGGATCGTGGCCGATGGCGATGAAGAGGCCGGTGATGGGAAGTTCGCGGGTCACCCCGGTGGCGGTGTCCTTGAGGACGACCCCGGAGACTTTCGCGTCGCCGAGGACGTCGACGACCTCGGAGTTCCACGCGAAGTGGATCTTGTCGTTGTTGAAGGCGCGCTCCTGCATGATCTTGCTCGCGCGCAGCGAGTCGCGGCGGTGGATGAGCGTGACGGACTTGGCGAAGCGCGTGAGGAACGTCGCTTCCTCGAGGGCGGAGTCCCCACCACCGACCACGGCGATGTCCTGGTCGCGGAAGAAGAAGCCGTCGCAGGTCGCGCACCACGAGACTCCGTGTCCGGAGAGGCGCTTTTCATTGGGCAGGTTGAGTTCGCGGTAGCCCGAGCCCATGGCCAAGATGACGGTGCGCGCGTGATGCTCGCGACCCGATCCGTCGCGCACCATCTTGAACTCGCCGTCGAGCTGCACCTCGACAGCGTCGTCGGTGAGGATCTCAGCGCCGAAGCGCACGGCCTGGGCGCGCATCTCCTCCATCAGGGCCGGGCCCATGATGCCGTCCTGGAAACCCGGAAAGTTCTCGACCTCGGTGGTGTTCATGAGTGCACCGCCGGCGGTGACGGATCCTTCGAGGACCAGCGGATGGAGTTGCGCTCGCGCCGTGTAGATCGCGGCCGTGTAGCCCGAGGGGCCTGAGCCGATGATGATGACGTCGCGTACGTCGCTCACGGGAACTCCCATCCGAAGGAACGGCCCCTATCCTGCCTGCCGCGGGTCAGGGGGCGTCAGGTGGCTCCAGCGCTCGTCGGCCGCGCGGTATTCCCCGGGTGCTCGGCTAGGGGGAGACGGTGAACTCGAAGCGCTGCGCCGCCGCGACGTCGGCATCGCTGCATTCGGAGCCGACCACGACGACATCGAGCACCGCGGGCTCCTCGGCGCCGTCCGGTAGTGACCGGACCGTGACGACGACACCGACATCGGCCCCGTCGTAGGTCGCCCGATCGACCAGAAGTGTCGGGGGACCGTCAGGGGCCATGCCCAGCCTGCCCATGCAGTCGGTAAGTGACTCGGCGCTGGCGGTGAAGCCGCCGGTGCCGACGGGCGCCACATCGGTCGGCATCAGGCTCGACATCGTCGCGACCGCGGCCGCGTCGGTGAGTCCAGCGGTCACGAGCAGCGGTTGCACCTGGTCGGGCATCTGCGCGCTGGCGTAGTCGGTGCCGGTCGACATCATCATGCGCGGCATCGCCGCGGTCGGCGCT
>NBNH01000423.1 GCA_004379115.1 Actinomycetales bacterium mxb001 | reverse complement strand
GGCCCCTTGCCGTGGAGCCCGCCTATCGCCAGCACGGATTGACGGGCCGTATGGGCGTGGAACTCCTGCCGATGCTCGCGGGCTTGGACCTTCGGGGGATGTACAGCGAGGCAGTCACGGCTCATGCGGCCAGTCAGAAGGCGTGCTTGAACGTCGGCGGCAGTGAGGTTGCGCTCGTGCTCGGCCGACAGCCGGCCGATCTTGAGTTCCTCGGCTTCGATGGGCCGAGCGGGTTCCGTCGCGCGGTCATGGTCTTCTACACCTCATCCGGCAACCGCGAAGAAGAGACGATGTACGCGCCACCGCACTATCGCGCGATCATCGAACGCATCTACGAGCGCGCAGGGATGCCGCGGCGCGTGGTGTCAGATCTCGGACGACCGCCCGCGGACCTTCCGGGCCAGTCCCGCTTCGCCACCCAGCTCACGGAGGAGACAAAGTTCGCCCGAATTGACGTCGAGGCCTACGGAGCGGACTTCGACACCGCGCTCCAGGGACTCATGCGGCAGTTGGGCAAGGCCGGATTCGAGGTGATCTCCGTGCACCTGCGCATGACGGATCCGCTGACTGCCTACTTTGGCGCTGGCCTGGGTGAACTCGGCCTGTCCTTCAACGGCATTTTCCCGGAGCAGGACGATGGCGATCACTTGGTGCTCGGCATTTGCTTCGACCTGCAAGATCCCGACACGATCACCGTTGCCTCCGACTTCGGCGAGGAGCTGAAGGCCTATGTGTTGGAGGACCGACACCAGATCATCGGCGGGCTAGAGGCACGCGCTCGGTCACGCGCGTCACATGCACGGATCCTCCACGCCCTCTAGGCATACGTCGTCCCGAGCAGATGCGCGACCGGGTCGAGTACATCCCGTGCCTTCGTTGCGAGGCGAGGGATGTCACCTGATCCAGGATCGAAGGTCGCGTCAGTCATTGACATGTAGGCCTCATTGAGACCCCCCGTGACTAGTGCGTCTGTGGCAAGGCCGGTGAAGTCAGCGATGTCACCCAGCGTGCGCTTGGGGTCGGCCACGAGGCTCTCGAAGGTGACGAACATCGCTCGACCCTCGTCGACCAGGGGCATCCCATGCATCACCACAGGGCGCATGGCGGCGGACCACTGCTCGATGCAGACATCGACGAGTGGTGATTGCGTGAGCTGCTCGTATCCGGGGAAGAGGTTGAAGTTCCACCAGCGCCGCCCCCATGGGTGCTCATCGGTGTAGCCGTCGATGTCGAGGTCAGCGTTCATACGGTAGGTAAAGAACCAGGTGGGATGACGCCAGCCGGCCACGAGACTGCGCACGGATTCCACGGGATCGCGCACAATGAAGAGGAACTGCGCGTCAGGGAATGCCTTGCTGAGCTCGCGTAGCCGCCAGCAGTGTCCGGTGTCCTTGTCGACCATGCGCACGTCTCCGGTGGTGTCGTTCGCGTAAGTGGCATGAAGGGGTGGCAGGGTGAAGGGCGCTGTCTCGGTCTGCACCGAGTCGGCGAAGGGGCCGACCTCCGCGGTGCTGAGCTCGGCGATCAGGTCGTGCGGCAGATCGAGGTATTGGGCGGGTGTGCCCTGGCTCGCCGAGCGCAACGCCCAGCGACGCTGCTCCTGGCGCGTGTAGGTCCGCTCGTCGCGATAGAGCTCCGACAGGTAGGCCGCCTCCACGCGCTCGCGCCCCGGGTAGGTGCCGGTCACCTCCTGCCCACCCAGTCGATGCCACAGGAAGCGGCTCTCGCGACCGAGCCGATAGAGGCGGGGATCCCGGGAGAGCAGGTTTTGCAGGAGCGTGGTGCCCGACCGCGGCGACCCCACCACGAAGATCGGCTGGGTCAGTCGCGGGGCGGTCATGGCGTGACGGCGTATTCGAAGCGCTGCGCCGCTGCGACGTCGGCATCGCTGCATTCGGAGCCGACCACGACGACGTCGAGCACTGCGGGCTCCTCGGCGCCGTCCGGTAGTGACCGGACCGTGACGACGACACCGACATCGGCCCCGTCGTAGGTCGCCCGATCAATTAGAAGTGTCGGGGGACCGTCAGGGGCCATGCCCAGTTTGCCCATGCAGTCGGCCAGTGACTCGGCGCTGGCGGTGAAGCCGCCGGTGCCGACGGGCGCCACATCGGTCGGCAT
This sequence comes from Actinomycetales bacterium mxb001, assembly GCA_004379115.1. Taxonomy (GTDB): domain Bacteria; phylum Actinomycetota; class Actinomycetes; order S36-B12; family S36-B12; genus Mxb001. Next base: position 142 of record NBNH01000423.1, on the reverse strand, counting down.
CAGGCTCGACATCGTCGCGACCGAAGCCGCGTCGGTGAGTCCAGCGGTCACGAGCAGCGGTTGCACCTGGTCGGGCATCTGCGCGCTGGCGTAGTCGGTGCCGGTCGACATCATCATGCGCGGCATCGCCGCGGTCGGCGCT
>NBNH01000422.1 GCA_004379115.1 Actinomycetales bacterium mxb001 | reverse complement strand
AATGTCGTCGGGTACGGCGACCCTGCCCACAGGCACTGCCTTGTCACGTCGCTCGGCAACGCCGGGTGCGCGGTAGTACTCCTCCGTCATCGGCGTGCGGACCATGCCCGGGCTCACGGTGTTGCTGCGGATGCCACTGGGTCCGAGTTCGAGCGCGAGTTGCGCCGACATGGCAATGAGAGCGGCCTTCGATGCGCTGTAAGCGCCGCTGTTGGCCTGTGCATGCGTTCCGGAGATGGACGCGACGTGGACCAGTGATCCGCCGCCACGCTCGACCATTCCGGCGGCGAAGGCGCGCGAGGTCAGCAGGTAGCCGGTGAGGTTGACGGCGATCAGCGCGTTCCAGTCGGCGAGGTCGACATCGCGGAGCGCGCCGGGCCGGATGATGCCGGCCGTGTTGACCACGATGTCGCATGGGCCGACGCGTTGGGCGAGCGACAGGACGTCGGACTCGACTGAGATGTCGCAGGTCTCCTGGAGAATCGCGGTGTCGGCGAGCGCGGAGGTATCGCGATCGACGGCGATGACCTCGGCTCCCGCGTCGGCGAGCGCCAGCGCCGCAGCCCGGCCGATGCCGCTGCCGCCCCCGGTGACGACAGCGCGGCGGCCGGCGAGTCCGAGCCAGTCAGACATGGGCACCCTGCGTGGACGCGAGGAAGGCCAGCGCGGACTTGGTCTGCTCCACTTGATCGAGCCACAGCGGGCGGAGGATGTCGATACGCCACTCATGGGGCTGGAGCTGGGTGAGCGGCCCGGCGATCGGCAGGAATCCACCGGCGCCCTCGTGCATCGCGATCATGCGCACGGCCAGGTCTGCCTGGATGGAATAGATCGGCGGCTGTGGGCCGCGTGCGCCGATCATGCCGATGAGGTAGAGCTTCTCGAGGTCGAGGGGCACGACCGCTCCGCCGACACGCAGGGGAACGCCGTCCTGGCGCACGAGCAGTGACTCGTCGATGAATGGCAGTGAGGCGTGGAAGCCCGTGGCCCACAGGATCGTGTCGAAGTCATCGGAGGTGCCATCGACGAAGTACACGGTGTGGCCATCGAAGCGCTCGATGCCGGGACGCACGGTGATGCGCCCATGCTGGATCCAGTAGAGGAGCAGGTCGTTGACGACCGGAGGTCCGTCGGCGAGCGTCGCGTGATCAGGCTCGGGCATGCCCGGGTAGTCGGCGGCGGTGCCCACGGAGACACGCATCATCATGCGGGCGATGAGGTCCTGCTCTTCGAAGGTGAACTCCTGCATCCAGCCCAGCTCGGAGCGGGGCTTGCCGAAGAACGTCTTGGGCTGGAAGAAGTGCCCACGGCGCATGACGATGTGCGTGTCCAGATGATCCTGGGCGGCGTCCACGGCGAGATCGCAGCCGGAGTTGCCCGAGCCGACGACGAGCACGCGTCGGCCCTCGATGTCGCCGGTGTTCTTGTAGGACCCCGAGTGGATCTGCTTGCCGGCGAAGGTGCCGGGGATCTGGGGGATGCGCTGGTCGCGCAGGTGGCCGTTGGCCACGAGGACGCCGTCGTACTCCCGACGCGCGCCGTCGGAGGTCTCGACGACCCAGCCGTGCGACCCGACCGGCCCATCACCCGAGATCGGTGTCACGGACACGACGGCGGTGTTGAAGGTGATGTGCCGCTTGAGGTCGAACGTGTCGGCGTAGAGATGGAAGTACTCCAGCATCTGGTCGCGGTGGGGGAAGAGCGGCCAGTGCTCGGGCATGGGCAGATCGGGGAACCCGGTGACCTGGCGTGACGTGATCAGATGCAGCGCGTCGTAGTCGTGGTTCCAGTGACCGCCGATGGTGTCGGACATCTCGAAGCAGTCGACGTCGTAGCCGGCGTCGAGCATCGCCTTGAGCGACGCGAGACCCGCGGGCCCTCCGCCGATGATGCAGTAGCGCGACATGGTCACCCCAGGTTGTGGTTGTCGTGATGGTCGAAGACGTGGTGCATGAGCGGAAGCTCGAAGATGCCCTCGATCTGGGCATCGGGGTAGCCGCGGGCGAATTCCCCGACGGTGCATCTCACGTGGTCTCGCCACGCGGCCTCGACCTCGTCTCGGTGACGCGTACGAATGGCCTTCACCAGGCGTTCGTGACGCTCGATGAGGGCGGCGTGGTCGACATCGTCGTAGGTGATGCCGAGGACCTTGACGAAGACGGGGATGTCGCGGGCGGTCTGCTCGAGTACGGCGGTGACGCGTGCGAGGCCACTGAGGTCGAAGAGGGCCGACTGGAAGGCCAGGTCGGCATCCATCATGAGCGGTGGATCGACCTGGACCTCACGATCGTGCAAGCGGCGCAGGAGCACCTGGACGTCGTCGAATTCCGGCGACGATGCCGCGTCGAGTTCCATGGCGTGATGCAGGGCGAGAAGTCCCAGACCCAAGCGCACGACATAGACCTCGAGGACGTCCTCGAAGGTGGGGGACTGCACGATGGCTCCGCGATTGCGCCGCAGCACGACGAGGCCCTCGGCTCCCAGTAGCCGAATGCCTTCACGCACCGGGCCGCGAGAGATACCGAGTTCGGCGGCGATGTCAGCCTCGATGAGGCGGTCGCCCGGGCGCAGGCTGCCGTCGAGAATGGCCTCGCGGATGCGCTGCGCCACGAGTTCGGCCGTCGAGACGTCGGGCAGGGGCTCCATGCTCATCGCATCACGTCCGCACCCGACAGCACGATGGTCTCGCCGTCCATGAAGCCGGCGACGCCCGAGCCGGTGAGCGTCCAGACCCACTCGGCGATCTCCTCCGGCTGGGCCACGCGACCGAGGGGAATCGACGCCGCGGCCTCGGCCATGCGACCGGTCGCGGCGTTGCCGGGGGTGTCGACCCACCCGGGTGCGATGCCGTTGACACGGATGCCCTGGGGCGCGAGTTCGAGAGCCAGCGACTTGGTGAGCATGACGACGGCGGCCTTGGAAGCGCCGTAGAGCAACTGACCGCGCGACACCGTGAAGCCATCGACGGAGGCGAAATTGACGATGCTCGATCCCGATGGCATGCGCGGCACGCAGGCTGCGGTGACGTTGAGGATGCCGAGCACGTTGACGTCGAAGATGCGGCGGTAGAGCTCGTCGGTGTAGGTGTCGAGCGTGGTCGGTGGATACACGCCCGCGACGTTGGCCAGCGCATCGACAGCACGCCCCGCTGCCGCCGTGTCGATCGCGGCCTCGACCGCCGCGCGGTCGCGCACGTCGGCGACCGCCTCGGTGAAGTCGGGGTGGTCCTGGCCCATGTCAGGGGAGACGTCGAGGCCGATCACCGACCAGCCGTGCTCGAGGTAGCAGCGTGCGGTCGCGTGCCCCATGCCGCTGCCGGCTCCGGTGACGACGGCCAGCCCCATGGGGGGACGGTAAATCTCTACCCATAGATTGTCAACAATCTGCAATGGGCCTACTCCTCGAGCCAGCCC
>NBNH01000421.1 GCA_004379115.1 Actinomycetales bacterium mxb001 | reverse complement strand
CCCACGACCGGACCGAGGCCGACCTGGTCGCGGATCGGGTCCTCTCCCTTGCCGAGCTCGAGCGACCGACCTAGACTCTTGGGCGTCCAACTATTTGACCTCTGAGGATTCCATGGCCGAGCCGCCACTGCGCTTCGTCACCGCCGCCAGCCTCTTCGACGGCCACGACGCCGCGATCACGATCATGCGGCGCATCCTCCAAGCCCAGGGCGCTGAGGTCATCCACCTCGGACACGACCGGGGCGTCGCCGACATCGTCCGCGCGGCACTGCAGGAGGACGCCGACGGGGTTGCCGTGTCGTCCTATCAGGGTGGTCATGTCGAGTTCTTCACCTACCTGCGCGACGAGCTCACCGCGCGTGGGGCTGCCAGCATCGGCGTGTTCGGTGGCGGGGGCGGCGTCATCCTTCCCGACGAGATCGCGGCGCTAGCCGCGCATGGCGTGCGCATCTACTCGCCGGAGGACGGGCAGCGACTCGGGCTCGTCGGAATGATCGACGACATGCTCGCCACCTGCCGTGCGCAGGCCAGGCCCCACGCATCCGATGTCGACGCCCTGCTGTCCGGAGACGAGGTGGCCCTCGCCCGATTCATCACCGCCATCGAATCCGAGACTCTGGCGGAGGAGAGCACTGTCGCCATCCGGGCCGCCGCCGCACGCACGCGCGTACCCGTCCTCGGCATCACCGGCACGGGTGGATCGGGCAAGTCGAGCCTGACCGACGAGGTCGTGCGGCGCATCCGCGCGCACAGCGGGGGGAAGGTGCGCATCGCCGTCATCGCCATCGACCCCACTCGGTCCCGGGGAGGCGGAGCCCTCCTCGGCGATCGCATTCGCATGAATACCGCTGCCGACGAAGGCGTGTTCGTCCGCTCCATGGCAACACGTGGCGCGGGACCCATCCCCCGGGGCCTTGACGACACCGTGCGCGCGTGCCAGGCGGCGGGCTTCGATCTCGTCATCGTCGAAACACCCGGCATCGGCCAGGGCGACCATGCGATCACCGATCACGTCGATCTGTCGCTCTACGTCATGACACCGGAGTTCGGGGCGGCCAGCCAACTCGAGAAGATCGACATGCTCGACTACGCCGACGTCATCGCCATCAACAAATTCGAGCGCCGCGGCGCCCAAGACGCCCTGCGAGATGTCTCGCGACAGGTCCTGCGCAACAGGGGTGACTTCACCGCGCGATGGGAGGACATGCCCGTCTTCGGCACCTCGGCCGCTCGCTTCAACGACGATGGCGTGACCGCCCTGGCTCACTACCTCATGAGGTGCCTCATCCCGCTCGGCCTCGAAGTCGACATGCCTGCGGAGCCCGCGCTTCGCACGTCCTCGAACCTCACGAGCATCGTGCCGCCCGCACGCGGGCGATACCTGTCTGACATTGCCGAACGCGTGCGCACCTATCACCGCACCACGCTCGAGCAGGCCGCCGTCGCGCGCGAGGCCCAGGCCCTCACCACGGCAGCGGCTCTCCTCTCTGACCGCGCTGCCCAGCAGGCCGCCGAACTCGCGAAGGACAGGCGCGCGCAATTGCTGCCTGAGGTCACC
>NBNH01000420.1 GCA_004379115.1 Actinomycetales bacterium mxb001 | reverse complement strand
CACGCGGCCGGTCGAGATCGCGACGCCGAGTGCGTCGAGGCTTTCGTCGATGGGTGTTGCGCTGTCCCAGTCGTCAAGGAGCCATAGATCGATGTGACCCGTCCCCAGCCGGGCGAGGGAGGCATCGAGTGAGGCAAGAAGGTGCTGGCGCGAGGCATCGATGGGGCGCCGTGGGCGGTTGCCGGTGCCCGCGCGCGTGACCACGAAAGATTCATCGCGTAGACCGGGATCGGCCAGCACCTTGCCCAGGAGGGTCTCGACGGCGCCGTCGCCGAGCGCATCGCTGGTGTCGATCAGGTTTCCGCCCGCACCGATGAACTCACGCACCATGTCGTCGGCATCGGCAGGGTCGGTGCCTCGCCCCCAGGACAGGGTCCCGAGGCCGAGTCGGCTCACCGCTGCACCCGTCGCGCCTAGTGGCCGCCTCTCCACGGACGTCAACCTAGCGAGTAACGGGTGTGGATAGGCTCGCCTGACACGCGGGCGAGGAGGCCTTCATGCGACTCGGATTGAACCTGGGCTACTGGGGTGCCGGCAACGATGCCGACAACCTTGCCCTGGCACGGGAGGCCGATCGACTCGGTTACAGCGTGGTGTGGGCGGCCGAGGCATACGGATCCGACGCCGCGACCGTCCTGTCATGGGTTGCTGCGCAGACCGATCACATCGACGTCGGCTCAGCCGTCTTCCAGATCCCCGGTCGCACCCCTGCCAATACGGCCATGACCGCGGCCACGCTCGACACGTTGTCGGGTGGGCGATTTCGCCTGGGCCTCGGAGTCTCCGGGCCGCAGGTGTCGGAGGGCTGGCATGGTGTGCGATTCGACAAGCCCCTGGCCCGCACGCGCGAGTATGTCGCCATCATTCGCAAAGCGCTGGCCCGTGAGCGGCTGACATTCGAAGGAGAGTTCTTCACCCTGCCCCTGCCCGACGGCCCTGGCAAGGCGCTGACCCTCACCGTGCACCCCGTGCGTGATCAGATCCCGATCTACCTCGCTGCGGTGGGGCCGAAGAACCTCGAGCTCGCCGGCGAGATCGCCGACGGGTGGCTCGCCATCTTCTACTCCCCGGAGTTCGCACCCGAGCTGCTTGCCCATCTGGCCGCAGGACGCGCGAAGGTCGGCAAGACACTGTCTGGATTCGACATCGTGCCGACGGTGCCGGTCGTCATCGGCGATGACCTCGAAGCGTGTGCGGGTCCGGTGCGGGCGTACTCGGCCCTCTACATCGGTGGCATGGGTTCACGCGACAAGAACTTCTACAACGCGCTAGCCGTCCGCATGGGCTACGACGAGGCAGCTGCCCAGATCCAGGACCTGTACCTCGGCAAGGACTATGCGGGCGCAGCCAACGCCGTGCCACTGGACTTCATCGACCGCACGTCGCTCATCGGCCCGCGCGACCGGATTCGCGACCGTCTGGCCGCCTATGCCGACTCCGGCGTGACGACCCTGTCGGTGGCTGTGTACGCCGGCCCCATCGAAGAGCGACTCGCCACCGTCAGGGCGTTGCCGGAGTTGCTGGCCGAGGCGGGCCTCGCGGAGTGAGCTGGTTCGAGGCGATCGTCCTCGGGGTGGTCCAGGGCCTCACCGAGTTCCTGCCTATCTCCTCGAGCGCGCACATCCTGGTGCTCTCGCAGATCTTCGGCTGGGGCGACCCCGGTGCGGCGTTCACGGCGGTGACGCAGATCGGCACCGAAGCGGCCGTCATCGTCTACTTCCGACATGACATCGCTCGCATCATCAAGGCGTGGGCACGCTCACTCACGAATCCCGCTTTGCGCAGTGACCATGACGCCAAGCTGGGTTGGTACGTCATCCTGGGCACCCTGCCGATCGCCATCCTCGGCCTGACGTTCGCCGAGCAGATCGAGACGGTCGCGCGCAACCTGTGGCTGACAGCGGCCATGCTCGCGGGATTCGGCATCGTCCTCGGAGTCTGCGACGCGCTGGGACGGCGTACCCGCACCATCTCCAGCCTCGGTGCTCGCGACGCGACGCTCTTCGGCTTTGCTCAGGCGCTGGCGCTGATTCCTGGCGTATCCCGTTCGGGGGCCACCATCTCCATGGGGCTGGCGCTCGGCTACACGCGCGAGGCCGCCACCCGCTACGCGTTCTTGCTCGCGATCCCTGCTGTCCTCGCGTCAGGGCTCTACGAGGCCACCAAGATCGGCGATGACGCGAGTCCGGAGTGGGGTCCCACCATCATCGCCACGGTCATTGCCTTCTTCGTGGGCTACACCGTCATCGCGTGGCTGCTGCGCTACCTGCAGACGCGCTCGTTCCTGCCATTCGTGGTCTACCGGCTGGGTCTCGCGGCCCTGATCGTCGTACTTCTCACGACGGGCGTGCTGGTCGCCTAGAGCCAGCCCGACTTCTTGAACCCTCGATAGAGCAGCACGCAGATGGTGGCCATTGTCCCGAGCACGATCGGGTAGGCGAAGGGCCAGTGGAGCTCGGGCATGAAGTCGAAGTTCATGCCGTAGATGCCGGCGATGCAGGTGGGGACCGCGATGATCGCGGCCCAGGCCGAGATCTTGCGCATGTCAGCATTTTGTTGGAGGTCCTGTCGAGCCGTGCTGGCCATGAGCATCGTCATGAGCGTGGAGTCGAAGCCGTCGACCATGTCATTGGCCCGCAGAAGGTGATCGCCGATGTCGCGGAAGTAGGGAATCATCGCTGCGGGGAGGCCCACGTCCTCGCCTCGGGCGAGCCGC
>NBNH01000419.1 GCA_004379115.1 Actinomycetales bacterium mxb001 | reverse complement strand
CACGCGGCCGGTCGAGATCGCGACGCCGAGTGCGTCGAGGCTTTCGTCGATGGGTGTTGCGCTGTCCCAGTCGTCAAGGAGCCATAGATCGATGTGACCCGTCCCCAGCCGGGCGAGCGAGGCATCGAGCGACGCAAGAAGGTGCTGGCGCGAGATGTCGATGGGGCGCCGTGGTCGGTTGCCGGTTCCCGCGCGCGTGACCACGAAGGATTCATCGCGTAGACCGGGATCGGCCAGCACCTTGCCCAGGAGGGTCTCGACGGCGCCGTCGCCGAGTGCGTCACTGGTGTCGATCAGGCTCCCGCCCGCATCGATGAACTCCCGCACCATGTCGTCGGCGTCGGCAGGGTCAGTGCCTCGGCCCCAGGCCAGGGTCCCGAGGCCAAGGCGGCTCACCGCTGCACCTGTTGCGCCCAGTGGTCGCCGCTCCACGGACGTCAACCTAGCGAGTGCCGGGTGTGGATAGGCTCCCCTGACACGCGGGCGAGGAGGCCTTGATGCGACTCGGATTGAACCTGGGCTACTGGGGTGCTGGCAACGATGCCGACAATCTCGCCCTGGCACGGGAGGCCGATCGACTCGGCTACAGCGTGGTGTGGGCGGCCGAGGCCTACGGATCCGATGCCGCGACCGTCTTGTCATGGGTGGCGGCGCAAACCGAGCACATCGACGTTGGCTCGGCGGTCTTCCAGATCCCCGGCCGCACCCCTGCCAATACGGCCATGACGGCAGCCACGCTGGACACGTTGTCGGGCGGGCGATTCCGACTGGGCCTCGGCGTGTCCGGGCCACAGGTGTCGGAGGGCTGGCACGGCGTGCGCTTCGACAAGCCGCTGGCCCGCACGCGTGAATACGTCGCCATCATTCGCAAGGCGCTGGCCCGCGAGCGGCTGACGTTTGAGGGGGAGTTCTTCACCCTGCCCCTGCCTGACGGCCCTGGCAAGGCGCTGACCCTCACGGTCCACCCCGTGCGCGAGCAGATCCCCATCTACCTCGCCGCTGTCGGCCCGAAGAACCTTGAGCTCGCGGGGGAGATCGCCGATGGCTGGCTGGCCATTTTCTACTCTCCGGAGTTCGCACCCGAGTTGCTCGCGCACCTCGCCGCCGGTCGCTCAAAGGTGGGCAAGACACTGTCCGGCTTCGACATCGTGCCGACGGTGCCGGTCGTCATCGGGGATGACCTCGAAGCGTGTGCGGGTCCGGTGCGGGCGTACTCGGCCCTCTACATCGGTGGCATGGGCTCACGCGAGAAGAACTTCTACAACGCCCTCGCCGTCCGCATGGGCTACGACGAGGCAGCTGCCCAGATCCAGGATCTCTACTTGGCTAGGGACTACGCGGGCGCAGCCAACGCCGTGCCGCTGGACTTCATTGATCGCACATCGCTGATCGGGCCGCGCGATCGAATTCGCGATCGGTTGGCTGCCTATGCCGACTCCGGCGTCACGACCCTGTCGGTGGCCGTCTACGCCGGGCCCCTCGACGAGCGGCTCGCCACCGTCCGGGCGTTGCCGGAGTTGCTGGCCGAGGCGGGCCTCGCGGAGTGAGTTGGTTCGAGGCGATCGTCCTCGGGGTGGTCCAGGGCCTCACCGAGTTCCTGCCCATCTCGTCGAGCGCGCACATCCTGGTGCTCTCGCAGATCTTCGGCTGGGGTGACCCCGGGGCAGCTTTCACGGCCGTCACGCAGATCGGCACCGAAGCCGCGGTTATCGTCTATTTCCGACACGACATCGCACGCATCATCAGTGCCTGGGCTCGATCGCTGGTCCATCCCTCCCTCCGCAGCGATCATGACGCCAAGATGGGCTGGTACGTCATCTTGGGCACCCTGCCGATCGCCATTCTGGGCTTCACCTTCGCCGATCAGATCGAGACGGTCGCCCGCAACCTGTGGCTGACGGCGGCGATGCTCGCGGGGTTCGGCATCGTCCTCGGTGTATGTGATGCGCTGGGGCGGCGCACCCGGACCATGGCGAGCCTTGGCGCCCGTGACGCAACGCTATTCGGCTTTGCTCAAGCGCTGGCGCTGATTCCCGGCGTGTCCCGATCAGGGGCAACGATCTCCATGGGGCTCGCACTCGGCTACACGCGTGAGGCCGCGACCCGATACGCCTTCCTGCTTGCGATTCCCGCCGTCTTGGCATCAGGACTCTACGAGGCGACCAAGATTGGCGATGACGCCAGCCCTGAGTGGGGCCCGACCATCATCGCCACGGTCATCGCGTTTTTCGTGGGATACGCCGTCATTGCGTGGCTGCTGCGCTACCTGCAGACGCGTTCGTTCCTGCCCTTCGTGGTGTACCGCCTAGGCCTCGCGGCCCTCATCGTGGTGCTCCTCACGACGGGCGTCCTGGTCGCCTAGAGCCACCCCGACTTCTTGAACCCTCGATAGAGCAGCACACAGACGGTGGCCATCGAGCCGAGGACCACCGGGTAGGCAAACGGCCAGTGAAGCTCGGGCATGAAGTCGAAGTTCATGCCGTAGATGCCGGCGATACACGTGGGAACCGCGATGATCGCGGCCCAGGCCGAGATCTTGCGCATGTCGGCGTTCTGCTGCAGGTCCTGGCGCGCGGTGCTGGCCATGAGCATCGTCATCAGCGTGGAGTCGAAGCCGTCGACCATGTCATTGGCCCGCAGAAGGTGATCGCCGATGTCGCGGAAGTAGGGAATCATCGCTGCGGGGAGGCCCACGTCCTCGCCTCGGGCGAGCCGC
>NBNH01000418.1 GCA_004379115.1 Actinomycetales bacterium mxb001 | reverse complement strand
ACGCCGAAGGGCACAACGGGTACGCCGGCGGCCGAGCACAGGCGCAGCAGCGTGCTGACCTCATCGGTGGACCGGGCCATCACGACCGCATCGGGCACGACCTCAGGCAGTGAGGACTCGTCGCGCCCGTGGCGTGCGAGCTCAGTTGCATTGACCGTGACTCGGCCGGGTAGCGCTGCCGTGAGTTCGTCGATGAAGCCAGCGGGTATGGGCCTGCGCATCAGCGAGACTCTCCTAGGGGCAGGGTGAGGGTGGTATCGGGACCGTGCCGCACGATCAGGGTGATGGGCTCTCCGGTGACTCCATCGACGGTCGAAGGATTCATGGATGACCAGGCTGACCTCAGGGTAAGCCGAACCCGTGATCCGGCACCGATGGTGCGAGAGATGAAGCGCAGGTCATCGAATTCCACGGTGTTTTCTTCGCCAACGCGCACATGGGCGCCGTCGGGAAGGGCATGGCTCAGGCGCATGGACTCGGCGGAGAGGAACAACGCCGAGCCATCCGGGCGCACCTCATTGAGCACGATGGCGAGGTCGGCATCAGGGCGATCGGGCACGACGACGAGCCGCAGTGCCGGGATCCCCACAAGCGTGAGCGGGGCATCCAACGCACGCGAGTGATAGACGAGTCCGTCACCGTCGATGGCGATGCTGAACACCTGCTCGCAGGGATCTGCCCCTGACGTGACGCCCTGGAGACTCGGCAGGTCCAGCGGGAAGGACGGATCACCCATGGCAGCACTATCGGCGGGTCGTCGTTTGCTCTCGATATCCAGCACCCTGCGGTCGGCCGGGTCGAAGGTCATGGAGTAGTCGGGGCCGCTGCCGGGCCCTTCGGCCAACCAACCTGAGTGGAAGACATCGTTGGGCGCTTTGGTCGACCGCAGGCCCAGCGCATGGGCGCCGATCGTCGCGTCCTGCATGCTGGGAGCCGTCTTCCACTCCTCGGTGCCAGCGACGTAGTACACGAATCGATCGGCCAGGAACTCCGGGAGTGGCCCACCGAAGAGGATGTGCCGATACCAGTCCACACAGAGCTGACTGATATCCACCCGGGCGGCATTGTCGAACTGGACCGTGCCTACGGCGTTTGCTCCTGTGCCCGTACCCGCGTGATCCCACGGACCGACGACCAGGTGACTACGGGCGATGGCGTCCTGCGAGGCCAGCTCGGTGTAGCGCTCCCAGTGGTAGATCGTTCCGCGCATGCAGAAGTCGTGAGTTCCCGTAATCGGCAGCACGGGCACGGTGCTGCCT
>NBNH01000417.1 GCA_004379115.1 Actinomycetales bacterium mxb001 | reverse complement strand
CTCTTTTACCAGTTGGTTTTTATCTTCATCTTTAAGGCCCACTTTAAGTTGGTTAAACAAATGAACACGGGTTTCTTCAGATACAATTGAAGTACAGTGGTAGTTAACATCAAAGTTTTCGACATCTAGGAAATCACCTAAATAGACTGTTTGGTTGTTATTTACAAGGAGAGTTAAGTTAGGTTTAGAATGTAGACCTCTGTTAATATCTCTATTACTAACAAAATTGTTAATGTGATTAGTTATATAAGAGAGACAGGAGTGAGAGATAGTAAAGGGAGATTCTTTATTAAAAGGGATGACATCGTTTATAACAAGTAAGGCCGGGCTATCAAAGTAGGAATCAGCGGAGAAACAACAGTTAACAAAATCTTGAATTTGATTAATAACGGAACAGCTTTGTTCTGAGAGGATATAAGAGAAGTTGATTCTACTAATAGTGCAGGGTTTGTGATGGAGTTTAGAGAGTTGGCTAGCGATTAAGTTAGTAAGAGTAACTCTACAGATATTAGCTAGTCCGTAGGTAAATATAGAACTAGGATAAGAGGTAGTAGAGGAGTCAGAGTTAAACCATACAAGTACTTGTTGGTATAAATCTTTTGATAGAATAGATTCTTTATCTTTTCTGGTTAAGGAGTCAAAATCGACAGAGGTAGAGTTATCTAGGTGGTAGTTAGTGGTCTGGATATAAGGGTGATGGATTACCTGTTTAGGGAAAGAAGACAAATCAGGAGTAAAGTTCATAATGGGGAGTAGGGTAGGTGGGGTGTTTAAAGTTAAACGGTTTGTGTATTGATAAGGTGTAAGATAGTCCCTAAAAGATGTTCATCAATGATGTAGAGAGTTTTAGGGGGAGAGTTAGGGGGAGAGATAGTAATACCGTAGATATCAATACCTTGGCGTTGGCCTTTAAGGTATTCAGAGAGGGAGAGGCACCAAGAGGATTTAGAGCCCCTGTTTTTAGTTTCGAGTCTAAGGAGACCGTTTAGGAGTTTAGAGTCACCATTACCTAAGAGGGCACCGGAGCGGATAGTAGAGTCAGCTATTTTGCGGCGTTGAAGTTCTTCAGTTTTTTTAGCTTGTTGTTGGATTTTAGATTTTTCGAGGTCTTTACGCCAGGGGTGGTTTAGTAAATCTCCGAGACTATCATGGCTGTTAATAGGGGTATAGAAGAGTTTTTTAGAACCCATACCGGCGGAGCAGTGTTTACAGTTAATCTGAGCGAAAGAGCAGTTATTGTAATAGCGGTCTGGGCAGTTACGCATAATTAGAGGTAAGATACTTCTGTAGTTAGTGTAGATATAGGGATAGAAGGGAAAGAGCGGTAGAGAGAGATAAGAGCCTTTGAGCGGCATTTAAGGTAAGAAGGTCGAGACAAAAAAGTATAGGAGAGGTGTTGAGAGTTATCAAGCTCATAGTTACAGATAAAACCAGCGGCGCGTTTAATAGGGATAGGGTATTTAGTCACTAAAGATCTAGAGGGCCAATTAGAGAGAAAGAGGTGTTGAAGATTACTATCAGACTGAATGTAATCTTGAAAAATAGAGTTAAATAGGTCGCCGTGTATATCTAACCAGCTGCATAACACAAGGCCGAAATGGTATTTAGGGGAAGGGGAGTCCGAGAAATTAGATACAAGGGAGCCGGAGGTTTCAGCTGTAAAATAGCGACATACAGGGGGTTTAATACAGGTGTGGTTATATTTTTCTATATTTAGGGTTGTAGTTACATTATCTGTTTGAATACTTTCTTCAAAGAGTATTTGTTCTACGCAGTTATAGAAAAGGAAATATCTAAACATTTGTTGTCTAGTAAAGCGTTCAGACCAAGGTTTAGAAGGTTTTAGGAATAACATAGTCCAGCTGCCGATATGTTTAATCATATGGTCAGTGGTGTAAGAAAGGATTTTAAATTCTTTAGTTAGGTTTAGGGACATAGAGTTAAAGACGGCAAAGGTAATCAAAGTAAGATTGTTCTAGTTTAAGAGTAGAGTCAAGGGCTTTTAGTTTAGCTTCTAACTCTTTTATTCGGCGGCTATTTTCTGCCCATGTAGAATCACTTAGTGTTTCTTTAAGGTAGTAAGCTTCTCTCAAGCGGTCATTTGTTAGAGCTGTAGATAAAGGGGGAAGAGTAATTTCTATTTTAATTTTGTTTTCTACCTCTTTAACTAACCAGGTAAGGGTTCTAATAGTAGATTGAGTGTTACTTATCTCTTGTATAATAGATAATACATACTCTTTCTGTTTTATAATTAGAGAGTAGGTATTATTAAGAGAAAGAGAAGAGTTTAGAGAGGGTTGGTCCATAGTGTGAAACAAGTGTTATGTAAGCTTTTTCTGTTCTTTTTTATTTTAATGTAGTAGGGTTGAGAGGATAATGTATGGCTAATAGTACAACAAAAGGATTAAAGTTAGTATATTTAGGGGAGTTTGAGAACGATCCAAGTGCGGATACAGTTTATAACTTAGCGCAATATTTTAACAATAATATGGGTGTGTTAAACACGGAGTTAGTAGATTTAGATTTAGTGCAGGTAGTTACGGACAAAGTTAAGATAAGTGGGTTAACAGATCAGATAGTATTTGGTGGAAGTTACTAAAAGGTAGTGAAAAGAGATGACAGTTAAAAGACCAGAGACATATAAAGAGACAAGGATAGTAAATAAAAGGAAAGCGAGTCTGACAGAGATACCCTCGTTATCGTTAACAGTAAACGCAGACAATTTATACACAGGGATTTATAAAGGAGAGATAGCGATAAATGATTATACTCCTAATAATGTAGTAGTAAGTAGTGCAGGGATATATATAAGGGTTGGGGGTAGTGAGAGTGAGTTAGCGACAGATAAGTTAGTTAGGATTGGGCCTGCGTATGTAACTAGTGATGCGGGGGTAAATGATGTAGAGGTAGGGATAGTAGCGGCGACATTAGCGGCGAATAGGACGACTTTAGATATAAGTGGTGCGTTAGTAAACCAGTTGCAGCCAAACCAAAGGATATATACGTTAACAGCGGCGGGGGTAGTTAAAGGGGAAGCTACGATAACGGGGTTTAATATAATATCGATGGGGTTACAAGCTGCGAGTGGTAATTGGGCAGCGGGGCAGAGGTTATTAACAAGTAGAGTAGATACAGTTAATACGTATACAGCAGGGAGTATAGCGGGAGCGGCTACAATTACGACTACGTCAAATAGTAGAAGACTAAAAGAGAACAGTGTTATTTTCTCCATTAATAATGCTTCAGCCACAATTTCTGCTATTAGTAGCCAAGGGACACAGAGGATATATAGTTTATCTAATGTAAGTGGTAATTGGAGTGTGGGTAGTCCGATATTAATGGATTCAATTGGTACTATTATTTCTTACTCTGGGAATACTCTTATAGCCAATTTAAGTGTACCTCATCCTACTATTTATAGTGGTTTGCAGTTATATGCTACTACAAACAGTGTACCTCAGGTATTAGGGGAAGGGACAATAAATAGCATACTAGTAGAGGTATTAAATCTAAGTAATATAAGTGGAAGTTTTACAAAAGACGACAAAGTATATATAAAACCGAGACCTACAATACACAATATAAACAATAAAGATTTAATAAGGACAGGGGAGATATGGTTAAGGGGGACAGACGGGGCTGTATTTATAAACAATGGTGTTGAGTGGCAAAGAGTAACACCAGTGGCCGCGACACAGGAGTTAAGTGGGTTAATAGAGATAGCTAATCAACTAGAAGTAGATAGTGGGCAAGATAACAACAGAGCTATAACGCCGCTGACTTTAAATACGTGGAAAACCAATAAGAAGTTAATTCAAGAAAAAGACCCGTTTTTTAGTATTTATGTAGATTCCTATACAGGTTCAGATTTTATAGAAAATGATGGTACAGACCCTTATAGGCCATTTAAAACTATTGAAAGAGCTTTACTAGAAGTAGCAAGAAGGAGTTATGTAGCGGGGGTATCAAATGACCATTACGCTAAGACGACGGTGTATATAGCTGCGGGGGAGTACACAATTGATAATAGACCCGGGGCGGCTGAAGTTACCGATATAACAACAATGTCAGCTACAGGTATTATTGACCCGTTACAGATTGGTACAATAACCACAGCTTACAATGTTAATACTAAACGTGTAGGGATAAACGTTACAGAATTAGGAGAGATAGAAGTTAACAAGCAGATATTCTCTGTTAATACAAATAATGTAGTAGTTGGTAGTTGTGTAATCCAAAGTCTAAGCACTACAAATGGAGAATATACAGTAGGACAGTTACAAGGGTCCTGGGTACCAGCTTT
The DNA here is from genome assembly GCA_004379115.1 of Actinomycetales bacterium mxb001. Taxonomy (GTDB): domain Bacteria; phylum Actinomycetota; class Actinomycetes; order S36-B12; family S36-B12; genus Mxb001. Next base: position 2,126 of record NBNH01000417.1, on the reverse strand, counting down.
AAAGGTAGTTGTACCGCAATATAGATTATATAATGCAGTAGATAGCGGGGTTATAGTTCCTAGAGGATGTTCGCTTATAGGTAGTGATTTAACAAAAACAAGAATAAAGCCAAAATATGTGGGTAATGTTGCTTTATGGCAGCAAGATAATATATGTCAAGCGCCGGGAAGAGCCTCTATTTTAAAAGTAACAGGAGGGTGTTTAATAGAGTCTTTAACGTTTATAGACAATGAACTTATTACCCAACCTGGATTGAATTCTAGTTTAGTAGAGTCTCATCATTTATGTACTAGTATAGAATTTGTCAGTACTTTAGAGTTACCGGTATACTATACAAAAATAGTAAAAGGGTTAGGAAATACAGTTACGCCAAATATGGTAGCTGGAGAGTTACAGGAAGCAACAGAAGAAAACACTATAGTTACAGCTACTACAGCGGCAGTAGATGTAGATAATGTAAAAGGAACAGCGCCATACATTAATAACTGTTCTTTACTATCTAAATATGGTTTAAATGGGGTATTAGTAGACGGGGCTAAAGTCTTAGGTTTTAAATCAATGAATGCCCTACATTTTACACAAGTGTCTTTACAAACTGATTCTAGAGCAATAAACAACGCTGCTGTTTCTAGTAGCTATAAAGAGGAGTGGAGGCATTATGCATTTAAAGCTATAAACAATGGTTATATAAAAGTAGGATCATGTAATACAGTTGGGCAAGCAGCACATTATCTAGTAGAAGAGGGAGGGGAGATAGCGGTAACAAACAGTAGTTCCAGTTATGGTGATATATCGTTGTTAGCTAAAGGGTATTCAAACGTCGTATTACCCCAAGATACAGGAGCAATAGTTACTCATATAGTTCCAGCTAAAAGTGCGTCAACAGCGGCAGCCCATCAAAAACTATATTGGTTAAAGGTAACGGGTCTAGATGTTTTAACAAAAAGAAGACCAAAAGAAGGCTTTATTATTAAATTTACGTCAACGTTTGGACGCAGTTTATCAAATATATTATTTACAGCTCTTACAAGGGATAAAGATTTAACTGGGGCCTCATTAGCAAACGGTGTTTATTATATAGCCTTATTAAGTGCAGACGGAGATGTAAATGAGGCGGTAGAAAATATATATCCTAGTGGAGCAGTAAATTTAGGTTTAACCTATTATTCGACATTGAAGTTTTTAGTAGCCAGCGGATTAACTAACACAGAGGCTACGACTTTATTAACAGCTAGCACTCAGACAGGTAATGATGAAAAGAGTTTAACACCTAATATACCGTGTGAGTTTTATAGTCCATCCTTAATAAGATCGGTGGGGCACACGTGGGAGTGGGCTGGGTATGGGAATTATAGTGATGGGTTACCAAAGTTTCAAACTACATTTTTATCAGAGGAAGATAGCAAGCTAAAAATGAAGAAACAGAGTAAGGCAGGTAGAGTATTTTGCAGTGGTATGGATCAAGATGGTAACTTTTTTATAGGTAATAAGATATATGACTTAAAAGATAGTACTGAAAGCTAGTTTTTGATATATAGCCATTACGATATTAACAAGAGTTTATACATTAATAAAAGGATTAAAAGTATGAAAAGGACAGCAATATTAGCGGATTCGACAGCGTACCATAGACCCGAGGCTGGGGCGTTAGTAAAAGGGGAGATAATGATAAATGATTCAGCTGTAGAGCAGGGATTATACTTTAAGACAGAGGAGAACAAATTAGTTAAAGTAGGGCCATGTCACGTAGGGGCGTACCCACCCAATTATAAACCGCCGACGATATCTACAGTAACAGGGTTTGTATCGAGTAAAGAGTTAAGTAAAGGGGAGTTATGGTTAGATAAAACAACAGAGAAGGCGGTGCTAAAAGTATACGATGGGTTTGAGTGGATAGAGATTAATGCAGGAGATATACCGGAATCAGAGACAGTTATGTTGAAGAACATGACAGTTGAGGGGAAAGCGGTATATAAATCGAATGTAGTGTTTGAGGAGCCAGTATTTAGCTTAAATGATAAATCGCTGGCTGTAGATAATAGATTAGTTACAGGTAATTATGTTATTGCGAAGCTTCAAGAACTAAAAGAACAAATAAAAGAAGAGATAAAAGAGGAGATAAAAG
>NBNH01000416.1 GCA_004379115.1 Actinomycetales bacterium mxb001 | reverse complement strand
GGCACGAGGCGGTGGTAGGAGTTGACCGTCGGGTTGGTCAGCGCCAGCAGCGAGGGTGCGTGAGCCAGCAGACCACCGATGTACCAGCGGGCCATGTCCGACAGTCCGCCGTATCCGCGCTCGTCGTAGAAGAGCGGCTCGCCGTTCTTCCACAGTGACTGGTGGCAGTGCATGCCGGAGCCGTTGTCGCCGAAGAGCGGCTTGGGCATGAAGGTCACCGACTTGCCGTTGGCCCAGGCGACGTTCTTGATGACGTACTTGAACATCATCACCTCGTCGGCGGCCTTCTGGAGAGTGTTGAAGCGGTAGTTGATCTCCGCCTGGCCGCCCGTGCCGACCTCGTGGTGGGCGCGCTCGACGTCGAGGCCCACCTGCATGAGCGCCTGCACCATCTCGTCGCGCAGGTCCGCGAAGTGGTCGACCGGGGGTACAGGGAAGTAGCCGCCCTTGTAGCGAGTCTTGTAGCCGAGGTTGCCGCCCTCCTCCTCGCGACCGCTGTTCCACGCACCCTCGATCGAGTCGAGGTAGTAGTAGCCGGCGTTCTGGCGCGTCTCGAAGCGCACGTCATCGAAGATGTAGAACTCCGCTTCCGGGCCGAAGTAGACCGTGTCGGCGATACCGGTGGACCGGAGGTAGGCCTCGGCCTTCGCGGCGATGCCGCGCGGATCGCGGCTGTAGGGCTCGTCGGTGAAGGGATCGAGAATCGAGTGGTTGATCACCAGGGTCTTGGCCGCGCGGAAGGGATCGACGAAGGCAGTCGTGGGGTCGGGCATGAGCTTCATGTCCGACTCGTGGATGGCCTGGAAGCCGCGGATGGACGACCCGTCGAACATCAGGCCTTCCGTGAACGCGGGACCGAAGGACTGCGCGGGGACCGTGAAGTGCTGCATGACGCCCGGTAGGTCGATGAAGCGGACGTCGACGAACTCCACTCCCTCGTCCTTGATGAACTTCAGCACCTCGTCGGCATTGCTGAACATGACACCTCCTGCGCGGGTTGCCCGCGTCTCATTCGCCTCTCGGCCCCTCGGGGCCCCTGGGCGGCTCCTGCCGCCACCGCGAACCTAGGCGGAGGCGATTTCTTCGGGGTGTACCTCGTGTTTCGCGTGTGTTACGGCTCACCCCCGCCCGGCGATGCGGGACCTCCGGGACGCCCCTAGCGTGGGGTGGTGCCCCTCCCGCCACTTCCGCCCGACAGTCCCCTGGCCGGCGCTCAGCCCTCGGGCCTGCTGCGGCGGTTGGGCGGCATCGCCATCGACTGGCTCGCGGCGCTGGTGCTCGCCCGCCTCTTCCTGCCGGGCGTCGAATACGGCTCGGGCACGTACGCACTGGCGACACTCGGCATCTTCTACGTCGAGATCGTGCTTCTCACGTGGCTCACGGCGTCGTCGTTCGGTCAGCGCCTCGTCGGCATCGCTGTCGTGGGAGCGGACGGGCAGCGTGTCGGCCTCGTCAGGCTCATGGTCCGCACGCTCATGATCTGCCTGGTGATCCCCGCGCTGGTCTACGACTCACAGGGGCGTGGCCTGCAGGACATCCTCACGCGTTCGGTGGTTGTCATGCGGCGGACGGTGCCGGGCTTGACCCGCTAGCCCCGCATCGACTTGGGGATCTTGCCGCCCTTGGGCAGCGGCCCCTTGGGGATCGGCACCGGCGCCTCGCGTGCGGACAGGGCGTCGAGGCGGCGGCGAATGTCGTTGACCTCGGCGGGCCGCAGTGAGCGCGGCAGTCGCGTGAGTTCCTTCTGCAACTTGCCGATGCGCACCTGATCGGGCTCGACGCCGACCTGGATCTCGTAGATGGGCACCTCGGGCAGCCAGCGCGCCGTCTTCTTGCGCTCGTTGGCGAGCATGTGCTGCACGCGCGTAGTCGGACCTTCGGCGACCAGGACCACTCCGCAGCGACCGACGACCCTGGAGACGATGTCGGAGTTACGGGTGACGGCGACGGCAGGGGTCACGCTCCAATTGCCGCGCATCTGCTGGACGACGGCGGGGGCAGCACCGGGCTGGCCCTCGATGCGGGTGTAGGCCGCCTTCATCGCCCGGCGGCTGAACCAGAACACGGCGGCCAGGAGTCCGAGGGGCACGGCAACCAGGAGCGCGGTCAGCCAGTTCACGATGAGGGTGACCGGGATGGCGACGATCGCGGTGACGGCGACGAAGATGCCGAGCATCTCCAAGCCCACCCAGCGGTGGGCCTCCTTGGTCATCCGGTAGTTGTCGCGGATGGTCCCCAGGCGGGCGGCGAACGCGGCACCGCGCTTCTTCTTGGGCGTGGCGCCCGGGCTCGTCGTCGACATGGCTTGACTCTAGTCGCGGCCTACATGCCGGTCGGCGGGACCACGGTGACCGAGGTCCCGGGACGAATGGATCCCGGACGCTCGACCCATCCGGTGATGCCACGCAGTCCCATGGCCGCCTTGGGGAAGTGCTCGGCGCGCGTCCCGTAGCGGTCGCCGACCAGGCCTCCGGCGATCGTGCACGGGGTGTTGAGGCCGCCGGTGAGGATGACGGCGCCCCCGTCGAACACGAGCCGACTCAGTGGCGCGAGCGAGGTGAGGTCGTCGATTCCCTCGGTGCAGATGTTGTCGGCGATGGTGCCGGGCGCGAGTTCGGGCAGTCCGAGGTTGACGGCGATCTCGGCGAGCTCACCGGCGTCGACGATCGACAACTGCCGGTGATTGCGGATCTCGGTGCCGCGCGCAAAGACCTCCTTCTGCCGCACGTCGGAACTCATCGTGAGTCCGTGGTGGCGATCGCCGACCGGGCCACCCCAGTCGAGGACGAGTTCTTCGACGCGCTGCGGTGCGTCTGCACCCGGCGGCCACACGTGGACGGCGACGACGCGAGGGGTCACGTCGCGCTCCGAGAACTACGGGCCGCAACGGCCTCCGCGTACAGCCGCCCCGCGCGATAGCTCGACCGCACCAGCGGGCCGCTCATGACACCCGCGAAGCCGATGGCGCGTGCGCGATCGGCCCAGGCCACGAAGTCGTCGGGAGCGACCCAGCGCTCCACGGGGTGGTGGCGCGGGGTGGGTCGCAGGTACTGGGTGATCGTGATGAGGTCGCAGCCGGCGCCGTGGAGGTCGATCAGGGCGGCGTCGATCTCCTCGTCGGTCTCACCGAGTCCCAGGATGAGGTTGCTCTTGGTGACGAGCCCGGCCGCGCGAGCCTGGGTGATGACATCGAGTGAGCGGTCGTAGCGGAAGGCGGGGCGGATGCGCTTGAAGATCCGTGGCACGGTCTCGAGATTGTGCGCCAGCACGCTCGGCTCAGCGTTGAAGACCTCGCCGAGCAGGTCGGGCTTGCCGCTGAAGTCGGGGATGAGCACCTCGATGCCGCAGTCCGGATTGAGTTCGCGAATCTGGCGCACGGTCTCGGCATAGAGCCACGCACCCTCGTCGTCGAGGTCATCGCGCGCGACACCCGTGACGGTCGCGTAGCGCAGTTCCATCGCCTGCACCGACTCGGCGACCCGGCGCGGCTCGTCGCGGTCGAGGGGAGCGGGCTTACCCGTGTCGATCTGGCAGAAGTCGCAGCGACGCGTGCACTGCTCGCCGCCGATGAGGAACGTTGCCTCGCGGTCCTCCCAGCATTCGTAGATGTTGGGGCACCCCGCTTCCTGGCACACGGTGTGCAGACCCTCGCGATCGACGAGGGCACGGATCGCCGTGTATTCGGGGCCGGTGCGAAGGCGGGTCTTGATCCACTCGGGCTTGCGTTCGATCGGCGTCTGCGTGTTGCGCACCTCGAGGCGCAGCAGTTTGCGTTCGGTCATGCGGGTGACCCCACGATCTCGAGTGCCTCGGTGACCCGGGCTTGGACGATGGGCAACATCTCGGAAACCGAGACAGCGCGACCGAGTTCGCGGGACAGGCTCGTGACCCCGGCATCGCGAATGCCGCACGGGACGATGCGATCGAAGGCCGAAAGATCGCAGTCGCAGTTGAGCGCGAAGCCGTGGAGCGTGACGCCGCGAGCCACGCGGACGCCGATGGCGGCCACCTTGCGGTCGGGACCCCGGTCGTCCGCCACGACCCACACGCCGCTGCGCCCTTCGACCCGCGCAGTGTCGACGCCCACGTCCGCGCAGGCGGCGATGAGCGCGCTCTCGAGTCGGCGCACATGGCCCACGACGTCGAGGGGCATGGGCAGGCGAACAATCGGGTAGCCCACGAGCTGGCCGGGACCGTGCCACGTGATGCGGCCGCCACGATCGACATCGACCACGGGTGTGCCGTCGACCGGTCGCTCGAGGGGGTCGGTGCGGCGACCGGCGGTGTAGACGGGCTCATGCTCGAGAAGCAAGACCGTGTCGGATGCGTCACCGGCGACGACCCGCTCATGGAGGTCGCGTTGCATCGCCCACGCCGTGGCGTAGTCGATGGGCGCCGGGCCCAGTGGTGTCACCGTGAGCACGGCCTCAGCGTAGTCGGCCCTGGCAGGCACCCATCTTCTGTTAGCGTCAGCGCCGTCTCGCTGACCGCGTCATGAGGGGATGGGCCATGGGACCGCTCTCGTCGTGGGCCATCCGGCGGCCGATCCTCGCGCTACTCGCCTGGGTGATCGCGATCGGTGCTGCCGGTTTCTTCGCCCTGACCCTCGATGGCAAGTTCAACGACTCCTTCTCACTGCCCAATACGCAGTCGGCCCTGGCACAGAACTTCCTCGAAGAGGTCAACCCGGCGGATGCCAACTCCAACAGCGCCACGGTGGTCTGGTCCACCTCCTCGGGAAGTGTCGAGGACGAGGCGGTCAAGACCCAGGTCGACACATTGCTCACCAAGGTCGCGGGCGTTCAGGGAGTCACGTGCGTCACCTCTCCCTACGGCAAGAGCTATGGATCCGACTGCCCCAAGACGGAGAGCGGGAAGATTCCCTTCCCGCCGGGCACCCCGAAGGACTTCGAGAAGCAGATCGAGGAAGCCCTGAAGAACGGCACCACCGACGTGACGTTCCCCGAGGGCACCCCGCAGTCGATCCAGGACTCCCTGTTGAAACTGCTCCGGGCCAACAAGGCGGCGAAGGAGGCCACGTCCACCATCAGCAAGGACGGCACCGTCGCCTACGCCACGGTCACCTTCACGGGTGCGGGTCCGGCCGTCGCCAATGCCGCCCAGGCGGAGCAGTTCGTCTCTGTGGTGCAGGCGGCCAACACGTCGGACCTCCAGGTGGGCGCGACGGGGCAGATCCTCACGGCCGCGCAGGACGCCCCGGGATCCAGCGAGGGCGTCGGCATCCTCGTGGCGATCGTCATCCTCATCATCCTCTTCGGCAGCCTCATCGCTGCCGGCCTGCCGATCGTGGTCGCCGTCGTCGGCCTGGTCGTCGGGCAGCTGCTCATCCTCGTGATCGCGCGGTTCCTCGACGTCGCGTCCTTCGCCCCCCAGCTGGCTTCGATGATCGGACTCGGCGTCGGCATCGACTACTCGCTGTTCATCCTCAATCGCTACCGACAGGACGTCCTGGCGGGCAAGGACCCCAAGGAAGCCATCGGCATCGCCGTGCGCACGGCTGGACGTGCGGTGCTCTTCGCGGGGAGCACGGTCATCGTCGCCCTGCTGGGCCTGTTCGTGCTGGGCGTGACGTTCTTCTACGGGTTGGCCATCGCGGCCGCGACCACCGTGCTGGTGGTGCTCCTCGCCGCGCTCATCCTCCTGCCCGCGCTCGTCAGCCTGCTGGGCAAGCACACGCTCGGTGTGCGGATGCCCTGGGCGCGGCATCCGAAGTCCGTGCCCCTCGACCAGAGCCGATGGGCGTCCTACGGAGGGTTTCTGCAAAAGGCCCCGTGGCTGACCGCGCTTGTGTCGCTCGCGCTCGTCCTGCTGCTCGCCGTGCCCGCCCTGTCGATCCGTCAGGGCTTCCCCGACAACGGGAGCGCAGCACCCGGCAGCACCGCCCGCGTCGGCTACGACCTCATGAGCAAGGGATTCGGACCGGGGGTGAACGGGCCCTTCTTCGTCGCGGTCGTGCTTCCGCTGCCGCTCGATGACACCGCACTGCGCACCGCGGTCGAGCAGCTTGCCGCCACCGAGGGTGTTGCGTCGACCCTGCCCAACAAGGACATGCTCCCGCTTTACGAAGGCGCGACCATCGGCGGCAAGGGAAGCCCCTTCAGCCAGAGCGGCATCGTCACCAGCGTTCTCGTCCAGCCCACGACGGCCCCGGACGATCCGGCCACTGCCCAATTGCTCCAGCGGCTGCGCGGCGAGACCGCCCAGGCGATCGCGCCGAGTGGTGCGACCATCTACGTCGGGGGAGTCCAGGCGGTCACGCAGGACTTCACCAACGTCCTCATCAGCGTGCTCCCTCTCTTCCTGCTCGTCGTCATCGGCCTGGGCTTCCTCGCGCTCTTCCTGCTCTTTCGGTCGTTCGTCATCCCGCTCACCGCCGCGGTCACCAGCCTGCTCAGCTTCGCTGCCGCGCTCGGTGTCACGGTCGCGGTCTTCCAGTGGGGCGTGGGCGCCAGTCTCCTCGGCGTCACCACGACCGGGCCGATCCTGCCGTTCCTGCCGATCATGGTCTTCGCGATCCTGTTCGGACTGTCGATGGACTACGAGGTCTTCCTCGTCTCTCGCATGCAGGAGGGCTGGAACGCGACCGGCGACAATCGCGAGGCCGTCCGTCACGGGCTCGCGGGGTCGGGCCGCGTGGTGGTGGCAGCCGCTCTCATCATGAGCTCGGTGTTCCTGGCCTTCGTGCCGGTGCCCAATGACACGATCAAGTTGTTTGGTGTCGCATTGGCCTCCGCCGTCATCATCGACGCCTTCATCGTCCGGCTCGTGCTCGTGCCCAGCGTGATGTCGATGCTCGGGCGGGCCAATTGGTGGCTGCCCAAGTGGCTGGCCAACCACCTGCCGAAGTTCACCGTCGAGTGATCCCCGACCTGCCCGACGGCGCCGTGGTCGTGGTGTTCCACTCGCGACGCACTGCCGAAGACGGTGCGTCGTACGCCGAGATGGCTGAGCGGATGGATTCGCTGGCCCGCGAGCAGCCCGGGTTCCTCGGGGTGCGATCGGTTCGCGATCCGCACACCGGCGAGGGCATCACGGTGTCCTACTGGCGAGACGATGCGTCGGCTCGCGCATGGAAGCAGGACGCCGAGCACCGTGAGGCGCAACGGCGCGGACGAGATGACTGGTACGCCGACTACTCCACCGTTGTGGCAGCAGTCGAGCGCCACTACTCCCGGTCAGCGGAGTAGGAACGACTTCTAGGAATCCGGGTCGCCGCCGGTATTCGAGATGATGTTGCGCAGGATCTCGTTGCTGGCCAGCTGGTCAGGGCAGGTGGACTTCGCCCACTCCTTGGCATCAGCCGCCCAGTCCGGCTGATCCGGATACTCGTCGCGCATCGACTGAAAGATCTCGAAGGGGTCGGTGCCCGCGGCAAGTTGATCGCAGAATTCCTGGGCCTGGCTGGAGCCGGATCCACCGCCACCACCGCACGCGGTCAGGGCGAGGGCCGCTGCCGCGGCCAGGGGGATGAGTCGGGTTCGCATGGCGGCATGGTGCCAAGGGAGAGGTGCTGGCCACAAGGCCTATGACGAGATCGGGCCGACGGGTAGTCGGGTCTCCACCACCTCGCCGCCGACGCGCTCGATGCGGTAGGCCGCGGGTCCGTCGACGCCATCGACGTCGATGTCGGCCAGGACTCGCGTGGGCTCGGTGTCCTCGTAGAGAATCCCGACGCGGTCGTCGGTGGCGTAGGACGTGGGCAGCAGGCCGTCGCCCACGACGCGCTGCAGCAGCGGACGGCGCTGTGCCTCGCTGTCGTAGTGCACCCCGTTGCCATACGGCAGCAGCGCGAGGCCGTCGGTCACCAGGCGCAGTGTGGGTCCGAAGGAATCCGTGGGACCGCCGACGTGCCAGCAGATGGATCCCGCGCTCACCCCGGCCAGGATCGTGCCGCGCTCCCACGCGGCGCGCATCGCGTGGTCGACGCCGTGCAGCCGCCACAGGGCGAGGAGGTTGGCCACGCTTCCGCCGCCGACCCAGACGAGGTCGCTGCGCGCCAGTACCTCCTCGGGCTCGCGGTTGGGCATCGTGAAGAGCGCGAGGTGGTCGACGTCGCAACCCAGCGCACCCAGGGCTGCGTAGGAGCGCGCGAGGTACGACGCATCATCGCCGCTCGCCGTCATCACCAGGCACACGCGTGGCCGCTCGGCTCCGGTCAGGCGCAGTGCCTCGAGCAGCATGGCGCCGGGCGTGAGAACGCCCCAGCGGTCGGTGGCGAGGAAGCCACCGCTCGTGGCCAGGATGCGTCGCGTCGTCATGCGCTGTCCTTTCGTTGACTCAGGCCGAGGTCGGCGATCACCGCACTGGCCGCGCGTCGTCCGCTGACGAGCGCTCCCTGGATCGAAGCTGTGTCGCGATGATCGCCGGCCACGTAGACGCCGCCGGGTGCGTGCACCGAGCGTTGGATCTCGAGCGGGACCGACATCGAGGGCAGCGCGTAGGGGATGGGGTACGTCGCCACCAGATCCCAGCCCGACGTCGGTACGCCGTACATCCACGACAGGTGCGCCCGAGCGGCGCGCTCGTTCTCGGCGGTCGTGCGCACGCCCAGTGCCGATGCGGACACGAGCACCTCACCCGGTGGCGCGTAGGTCGGTACCGCATTGGTGAGCACGACGGTGTTGACGAGCGGGCCGCGGCGGGCGCCATCGAGCACGAGCACGCCCTCGCCGTTCGCGAGTTCGTTACCTGAGCAGGTGGGTCGGTAGTACCACGTGGTGACCGACCGCGGAGCTGGCACGCGCAGGCGGGGAATGAGTCGTGCCGCGGACGCGGGATCGGTGGCGACGATGACCGCACGCGCATCGATGCGCTCACCCCCGGCTGTGACGACGTGGTCGTCGGCGACCGAGTCGACGGGTGTGTCGAGGCGCACGTCGAGGCCGGTCGCGAGTTGGGTGGGGATGGTCTGCATGCCGTGCGCGGGCAGGGACGGCGTACCGCGTACGAACGACCGGAGCACCAGGTCGAGGAATCGCCGGGACGTCGTCAGTTCGTGTTCGAGGAAGACGCCGGAGAGGAAGGGCCGCAGCAGGCGCTCGATGAGGGATCGGTCCGCACCCGCTCGACGCAGCGCCTCATAGGCCGTGATGTCCGGCTCGCGCCGCAGGGCAGCCGGGCTGCGAACCGCGCGCGAGGCGGCGTAGGCCACGAAGCGAGCGGTCGACAGGGGAGTGCCGAGCGGTGCGGTGGCCGAGCCCCACGCCCATCGCGGCTCCCGGCGCGGATCGCCGACCCGGGCCACGCGCCGTCCGCCGCGCCCCGCGAGCACCACCTGCGCCCCCGCGACGAAGGGATGCAGATCGAGGGCGTCGAGGTCGAGCACGCGCCGACCCTCGGGGTAGGCGGGGTTGTAGAGCTGAAAGCCGCGGTCGAGCAGATAGCCATCGACGATGTCGGTCTGCACGCGTCCGCCGACGCGCGGGCCCGCCTCGAGAAGGGTCACATCGATGCCCTGCGAGCGCAGGTGGCGACCGGCGGCCAAGCCCGCCATCCCGGCACCCACCACGATCACGCTCACCGCGTCACCGTACCCGTGCCTGTGGATAGCCGCCGACGCCCTGTCGCCCTGTCCGCTCAGGTGAACCGAAACGGGTCTATGACGCGTTGGTGAGCCGAATAGACCCGCTGCGATTCACCTGACCGAGGCGCTGATCCCCGTGCCTGTGGATAGCCGCCGACGCCCTGTCGCGAATCCAGGCAGCATGCCGACATGTCCTCGACCGATGCACTCCCGCGGGCCGCGACCGTGGCCGTCGTCCATCCGCTCCTTCCTCCTCGCGATGCGCAGCGGCGCGCTCTTGCGCGTGCCTCCGCGATCCGTCACCCCGGCCTCGCCGAGATCATCGAGGTCGCCGAGATCGACACCGGCTTGCAGGTGTCCTTTGCCCTCCCGTTCGGCGCCCAGCCGCTCCCGGTCGACCTGCCGTCGTCGCCCGAGGCGCTCGTGCGCCTCCTCGCACCCATCGCGGCCGGCCTGGCACTCCTGCACGACGCCGAGTGCGTGCACGGTGCCGTCTCTATCGCGAGCGTCTACGCGCGGTCTGATGGCGCGGGTGTGCTCGCGCCGGGCAGCGGCTCAGGGGCGGCCGCCGACGATGTCCATGACGTGGCGGCCATCCTGCGCGACCTGCTGCCCTCCCACTCCGTGGGCAGCGACCTGGCGCATCTGGTCGTTGTCGGCACCGACCCCGATCCGTCGGTGCGGCCCTCCATGGCGCGCGTGGCCGCCATCCTCGATCTGGCGCGACGTCGACTCGCGCCCCCGACGTCCCCGCTGGCGCAGCGCCGCGTGGGCACGTGTCCCGATCCACTGCAGCCCGGCGGGTCCCCCCACCCGGCGGGCTCGGCGACGGTGACCCGTGCCCGGCACGCTGCGCCGGCGGGGCGCCCACGTCATCGACTGTCGTGGCGGATGATTGCGGCCCTTGCGGGCATCGCGGTGGCGGGCGTGCTGGCGATCGGAGCGACGCGCACCAGTGACGCGCCGTTGGTCTGCCCGGCGCCCGCAGCGGCTACGAACCCGACGCCGCCTGCTGGATGGCTTGATCGATCGTCGGATCGCTCCAGTTGAAGCCATCGCCCTCGAGCACCTGCGGCAGCACGCGCTGGCTGCCCAGCACGTCCTGCGAGAACTCACCGAGCGCGGCCTTGATCGCGAACGCTGGCACCGGCAGCACGGTCGGTCGACCCAGGACGCGACCCATCGCGGCGGTCACCTCGGCGTTGGTCACGGGATTGGGCGCGGTGAGGTTGACGGGTCCGCGATAGCGCTCGTCCTCGAGTAGCGCGATGAGCGCCGCCACCTCGTCGCGCAGTGAGATGAACGACCAGTACTGCTTGCCCGATCCCACCTTGCCGCCGACGCCGAGTCGGAAGATCGGGAGCAGTCGCTTCCAGGCGCCGCCCTTCGAGCTCACAACGAGCCCGGTGCGCGCGAAGGGGACGCGGATACCCGCGTCGATCGCGGGCTTGGCCGATGCCTCCCAGTCGGCCACGACATCGGCGAGGAAGCCCGCGCCCTGCGGGGACTCCTCGGTCACCGCGCGATCGCCGGTGTCGCCGTAGTAGCCGATGGCCGACCCGCACACGAGGACCTTCGGTCGCGGATCGAGCGATGCCATCGCCTGGGCGATCGTCGTCGTGCCCTGCACGCGCGAGTCGCGGATCTCCTTCTTGTAGGCCTCGGTCCAGCGCTTATCGCCCACGCCGGCACCGGCCAGGTGCACGACGGCGTCGATGCCCTGCAGGCCGGCCAGGTCGACCGTGCCGGCGGCCGGATCCCAGCGCACCTCGTCAGGGGCACTCGGTGCGCGGCGCACGAGCCGGACGACCTCGTGGCCGCGGGCGCGCAGCGCCGGGACGAGAGCTGATCCGATGAGGCCGCTGGCCCCCGTGACCGCGACCTTCATCAGGCGCCCACGTCGGTGAAGTTGGCGTCCTCGAGGCGCGTGCGCACCGCGGTGAGGAATCGTGCGGCATCAGCGCCGTCGACGAGGCGGTGGTCGTAGGTAAGTGCGAGGTAGACCATCGACCGGATGGCGATGACATCGCTGCCGCCGGCGTCGGTGATGACGACCGGACGCTTGACGACCGAGCCGGTGCCGAGGATGGCGACCTGTGGCTGGTTGATGATCGGCGTATCGAACAGGGCGCCGCGGCTGCCGGTGTTGGTGATCGTGAACGTGCCGCCGGAGAGCTCATCGGGCGAAACCTTGTTGATGCGCGTGCGCTCGGCCACGTCGGAGATGCGTCGAGCGAGCCCGGAGACGCTCAGGTCGCCGGCGTCACGCACGACAGGCACGAGCAGCCCGCGCTCGGTATCGACCGCGACGCCGAGGTTGATCTCACCGTGATAGGTGACCGTGCCCGCAGCGAGGTCAAGCGAAGCATTGAGTTGCGGGTACACGGCCAGCGCCTCGACGGCCGCCTTGGCGAAGAACGGCAGGAAGGTGAGCTTGACGCCCTCGCGGGCCTCGAAATCACGCTTGACCTTGTCGCGCAGGGCAGCGATGCGCGTGACATCGACTTCGACGACGGTGGTGAGCTGCGCCGACTCCTGCAGTGACTCGACCATGCGCTCGGCGATGACGCGGCGTAGGCGCGACAGCGGTTGGGTGGTACCGCGCAGGCCCGGAGTCGCGGGTGCCGGTGCAGCCGCCGGAGCGGGTGCGGATGCGGGTGTCGTGACGGTCGCGGACGTCGCGGGTGCGGGTGCAGAAGCGCCGCGTGCGGCGGCGAGCACATCCTGCTTGCGGATGCGGCCGCCCACGCCGGTGCCGACGACGGTGTCGAGGTCGACGCCGTTCTCGGCCGCGAGCTTGCGCACGAGTGGGGTCACGTAGGGCTCGTCATCGCCCACGGGCGCCGGTGCCGGTGCGGGGGTGGGCGTCGGGGCAGGTGCCGCCGCGGGCGGGGGAGTCGGCGCCGCGGGCGGAGCGGCTGCTCCACCGGGTGCGCCGATGAGTCCGAGCGTGCCGCCTACCGCGACCACGCCGTCCTCGGCGACGGCGATGGACAGCAGCACGCCGCCCGCGGGGGCGGGAATCTCGGTGTCGACCTTGTCGGTGGAGATCTCGACGATCGGCTCGTCGGCGGCGACAGCGTCGCCGACCTTCTTGAGCCAGCGTGTGACGGTGCCCTCCGACACTGACTCACCGAGCGCCGGGAGCAGGATCGGCGTTGTCGATCCCGACGACGCGACCGGAGCCGGGGCCGGGACCGGTGCGGGTGCGGGTGCGGGAGTTGGTGTGGGCGCGGGAGCGGGAGCCGCTACGGGAGCGGCCGGAGCGGGAGCCGACGGTGCTGCCACGGCCTCGCCCGCCTGGCCGATGACGGCCAACTCGCCGCCGACCGGCACGGTGGCGTCTTCGGGTGCGGTGATCGACAGCAGCACGCCCGACGCCGGGGCGGGGATTTCGGTGTCGACCTTGTCGGTGGAGATCTCCACCAGCGGCTCGTCAGCGGCCACCGTGTCGCCGACCTTCTTGAGCCAGCGCGTGACGGTGCCCTCCGTGACGGATTCGCCCAGCGCGGGGAGGGTGACCGATACCGACATGTCGCGTTCTCCTTCGTGGACCGTCAGGCGTGCGCGTGCAGGGGCTTGCCGGCGAGTGCGAGGTGCGCCTCGCCCATCGCCTCGTTTTGGGTGGGGTGGGCGTGGACGAGCGTGGCGACATCCTCGGGGTACGCCTCCCAATTGACGATGAGCTGGGCTTCGCCGATCTGCTCGCCGATCCGCGAGCCGATCATGTGCACGCCGATGACAGGGCCGTCCTTGCGCTGCACGAGCTTGATGAATCCCGTCGTGGCGAGGATCTGGCTCTTGCCGTTGCCGCCGAGGTTGTATTCGTAGACCGAGACCGCGTCGTCGCCGTACTGCGCCTTGGCCTGCGCTTCGGTGAGGCCGACCGAGCCGATCTCGGGCTCGGAGTAGGTCACGCGCGGAATGTTGATGTCGGCGATCACTCGGGGCTTAAGGCCCCCGATCTCCTCCGCAACGAAGATGCCCTGCTGGAACCCGCGGTGAGCCAGCTGCAGGCCGGGCGTGATGTCGCCGACCGCGAAGACTCCGGGCACGTTGGTCTGCAGGCGCTCGTCGACGAGGACCCAGCCTCGGTCCATCGCGATGCCGGCCTCCTCGAAGCCGAGCCCTGCGGTCTGCGGACCGCGGCCGACGGCGACGAGCAGGAGATCGGCGTCGAGGGTCTCGCCGTTGTCGAGGGTGACGTGCACGCCGGAGTCGTCCTGGGTGGCGGACTGGAACTTCACGCCGGTCTTGAGGTTGATCTTGCGCTTGCGGTAGGCGCGCTCGAAGGCCTTGCTGATGGACTCGTCCTCAGCAGCGACGAGCCGCGGCAGCGCCTCGATGATGGTGACGTCGGAACCGAAGGACTTCCAGACGCTGGCGAACTCCACGCCGATCACGCCGCCGCCCAGGACGATGACGCGCCCGGGGACGTAGTCGAGGGTGAGGGCCTGGTCGGAGGTCATGATGCGTCCGCTGATCTCCAGGCCCGGAATGGTGCGCGCATAGGAGCCGGTGGCGAGCACGACGTGCTTGCCGGTGTACGCCGTGCCGTCGACGGTGACGGTGTTGGGGGAGGTGAGTCGCCCTTCGCCTTCGACGTAGGTGACGTCGCGGCTCTTCACCAGCCCCTGCAGTCCCTTGTAGAGCCGACCGACCACGCCGTCGCGGTAACTGTTGACCTTGTCCATGTCGATGCCCTCGAGGACCGCGCGTACGCCGAAGTCCTCGCTGTCACGCGCGGAGTCGGCGACTTCGGCGGCATGCAGCAGCGCCTTGGTGGGGATGCAGCCCCGGTGAAGGCACGTGCCGCCGAGCTTGCCCTTCTCGATGAGCACGACGGACAGGCCCAACTGGGAGGCGCGCAGGGCACAGGCGTAGCCGCCGCTGCCTCCGCCCAGGATGACGACATCCGCTGCGGTCACGGCGCTCCCCTCATGGTGTGGACACCACATCCTTCCACCGTCGCCTGTGGCCGGATGAAGGGGAGTCGGGACTAGGGCAGCAGCCCTGCCGCGGTGTCCTCGGCCACCTGGATGAAGGTCCGCACGGCCGCCCCGGTGCCCCCCTTGGGCGTGTAGCCGTGGGGTGAACCCTCGTTGAACGCCGGTCCGGCGATGTCGAGGTGGGCCCATGGCAGTCCCTCGGGGACGAACTCGGCGAGGAACGCCGCGGCGCTGAGCATGCCGCCCTTGCCGTCGCCGATGTTCTTGATGTCGGCGATCGAGGAGTCGAGGGTGCCGCGCGATTCATCGGGAATCGGCATATGCCACATGATCTCGCCCGCGCGCTGCGAGGACTCCCACACCTTGTCGCGGAACTCATCGGATCGGCCCATGAGTCCGGACGTGCGATCGCCGAGGGCGATCGTCTGGGCCCCGGTGAGGGTGGCGGCATCGACGATGAGGTCGGGCTTCTCCTCGGCGGCGCGCACGATCGCGTCGGCCAGGATGAGGCGGCCCTCGGCATCGGTGTTGAGTACCTCGACGGTGCGACCGCCGTAGATGGTGATGACGTCACCGGGTCGCTGGGCGTAGCCGCCCGGCATGTTCTCGACGGTGGGGATCCAACCCACGACGCGCACCTTGGGCTTCAGGCGCGCAATCGCGCCCATGGCGGCGATGACGGCGGCGGCGCCGCTCATGTCGCACTTCATCGTCTCCATGGCTTTCGGTGGCTTCAGCGACAGGCCGCCCGAGTCGAAGGTGACGCCCTTGCCGATCAGCGCGACCGTGCGCTTGGCGCCCTTGGGCGCGTATTCGAGGCGGATCAGGCGCGGGGGATTGGCCGAGCCCTGTCCCACGGCGAGGATCCC
>NBNH01000054.1 GCA_004379115.1 Actinomycetales bacterium mxb001 | reverse complement strand
TGCCGCAGGAGGCCGCGCCCCGCGCGATAGCGTCGCGGGCATGAGCGATGCGACGATCCCGGGTATCGATCCGACGGCGGTGACGCCGGTGCCCTTCCTCGGCGGCTGGTCCACCGGTTCCGGCTCCATCGACGTCCGCGCCCCCTACGACGGGCGGCTGATCGGCGTGATCCCCGAGATGACGCCGGGCGACGTCGACCAGGCCGTGGCCTATGCCAAGAAGGCGCTCCACGACGACCCGCTGCCCCAGTGGAAGCGCGCCGAGATCCTCGACAAGGCAGCGGCGCTGCTGGCCGAGCGTCGTGATCAGTTCGGTCAATGCATCGCGCTCGAGGCCGCCAAGCCCATCAAGACCGCGCGTGTCGAAGCCGAGCGCGCCGCTGGCACGTTTCAGTTCTCGGCCGCGGTCGCGCGCACGCTGACCGGCGAGACCGTGCCGCTCGAGGCATCGTCCGTGGGCGCCGGCAAGCTCGGCTTCATCATTCGCGTGCCCATCGGCGTCGTGGGAGCCATCTCACCCTTCAACTTCCCGCTCAACCTCGTCGCGCACAAGCTGGGGCCTGCCATCGCCGCCGGCTGCCCGGTCGTGCTCAAGCCCGCCTCGCAGACCCCGTTCTCATCGATCCTGCTGGCCCGCATGCTCATCGAGGAGTGCGGCCTGCCGCCCGCGTACCTGCAGATCGTCACCGGTGGTGGCACGACCGTGGGTGGTGCGCTGGTCGACAATCCCGACGTCGCGCTCATCACGTTCACCGGGTCGCCCGAGGTGGGCTGGGGCATCCGAGCGCGCGCACCGCGCAAGCGCGTCGGCCTCGAGTTGGGCAACAACGCCCCGGTCATCATCGAGCCGGACGGCGACTGGAAGACCGCCGTGGCCAAGATCAAGGTCGCGGGCTTCTCCCACGCGGGCCAGTCCTGTATCTCGACTCAGCGCATGTTCGTGCACGAGTCGATCGTCGACTCCGTGGCGGCCGAGCTCGCCGATGCCGTCAAGACCCTCGTTGTCGGCGACCCGATGGATGAGGCGACCGACGTGTCGGCACTCATCTCGACCGGCGAGCGCGACCGCGTCAAGAAGTGGATCGACGAAGCCGTCGCGGAAGGTGGCCGGGTTGCGTGCGGTGGCGAGATCGGACCCGATGGCGTTCTCCAGCCCACCCTGATCGTCGACGCCAAACCCGACATGAACGTGTGCGCGCTCGAGGTCTTCGGACCGGTGGTCGCCATTCAGTCGTATTCGGACTTCGATACCGCGCTGCGATTGGCCAATGACACGCGCTACGGCCTGCAGGCAGCGGTCTTCACGTCGGACATCAACAAGGCGCTCAAGGCGGTGCGCACTCTTGATTTCGGAGGCGTGCTCGTCAACGAGGTGCCCACGTGGCGTGCCGACCAGATGCCGTACGGCGGCCTGCGTGACTCAGGCAATACCCGGGAGGGTCCGGCGTACTCCGTGCAGGAGATGACCGAGGAGCGGCTGGTC
>NBNH01000415.1 GCA_004379115.1 Actinomycetales bacterium mxb001 | reverse complement strand
CTCCTGAACAGGATGATAGCTCCTTTCTAAAGCATAGCCGCATATAGCATCTACAATGTCGGAACTATTGAATTCTCCAGCTAGTTCTAAGGTACAATTCCATAAAGTTTTTGGATTGTTTAGAGATAGTTTGACTCCATCAAGTTCTGTTTTTTGAGTCATTAGATTGTACTTAATCCGACTCCCATAATTAGTTAAAATCAGTTCTCTCATTGTCATGATTGTTGATTTTTTTTGGGGATATAATGCATCCTCAAAACGCTCCTCAAAATGCTGTAAATTTCCCACAATTAAATCATCTACTCCCTTGAAATCAGCACTCCAGGACATTATTGAGGGTTTACAGTTATTGTTTTTTAAGGCACTAAACAACTTACTTTGTGCGATCGCAACTTTTCTTTTAGTGTCTGGTTTTGCATCGTTATCAAGTGCAATAATTACCCGTCTACCTGGCTTACAAAACTTTTTTAAAGTTTCTTTTAAGTGGTACTCTGTTCCTTTTTTACCATCTGTCTCTACTACTGTTTTCTCAACCCCACAAGAGCAGCCATAAAGTGAGATAGCCGGAACGCCTTGTTGGACAAGGGTTAGAGCCTTGAATGCACCTTCGGTGAGGACTAGTGGCAAGGAGGCATACTCCTCAAATCTATCCCAAAAATTATCACCATACTCAACGCGATCTTCATCTCTTAGTTGGAAACGGGAATTCATTTTTAGCCGGCTCGAATCACTCACCGGAGGGAAGTACGGTACATCTCCTATACTCTTAGGCGCTAGATAACCGTGTTGTTTTGATGGATTTGTAGCCCAATTAACTAGCGCTTGGAAAACACTATCATCTTCATTTAAAAATAAGAACGCGCGTCCAAAGCGTCTGAACTTGTTTGAACGCGCGTTAAAAGTTTCATCTGTGGATTCCCATTTTAAAACTGTTTCCAACCAGTTGATCTCCTCATCCTCATCTGAATAGGGATTTTCTGGTTGAAAAACTCCATATCCAGCCGGATGGTCTATCTCTAGTTTATGAAACCGATCGGCTACGAATTGATCAAAATCTAAAATGAACCCATCGGATGGGTTGACTTTTTTGCTATTCATGTTGTAGAATGTCCTTAGAAATAAGATTTTTTTTAGGAGCCACCAGACGAGATCTGGTGGCTACCTTTTTTGAGGTTATCATCTTAAACTAATTATGTCAAGTAGTTTATCTGTTAAAACCTATTGACAATCCTTATCGGTTCTCTATGGTTACCATAGAGAAAACTCTATGGATGCAATATTAAGAAACCTGCATAACGTTTTATATTGACTAATTCCATCCGATAAAAAAATAACATCGAGTATTTCCATCCTATTAAAAAATGTTCCTAAAAGGCTGATCTAATTGCCCTTTTTGATAGTTGCATTGTCCTCAACCCGGTATTTTTCACTAGGTTGGGGTAATGCAGCGATCGCATCTTAAAGATAAAGACTGCTGCAATCATCAGGACGGGCATGGAGGTATTTTGATGTAGTAGCAACACTAGCATGTCCTAAAGAAGTGCTTACCTGATGTACATCAGCTCCATTACGTAGCGCTAGTGTTGCGTGTGTGTGTCGTAGCCAGTGAGGACTAGCACTAATTCCAATTCTTTTGGATGCAACATGCACAATATCGTTAACTGCTTTAGGAGTAAGATTTTTAGCTCCTTTCCGGGAACTAAACAAAGGTGACTCCTCCTTTGCTCTAAACTTCTTTAAAGATGCCCATAGCAAAGGAGGAATAATTAGTGTCCTTTGCTTGTTACCCTTGCCAGTTATGTGAATAAAAGCAGTAGATCCATTATCCCTAATGTCTTTCCAAGAGAGAACCGTTAGCTCACTTACTCTCAATCCACAGAAAAATAATAGTTGTAAAATTAGTTGGTTTCTAGGATTTGTTTCCAGCATTACCATAGCATCTATTTCCGCTCTATCTAAAATCCGTTCTCTCATTGCACTGACTGGTTTTGGGGCTTTAACCCTAGTTGCTATATTGGTAGGCAACACGCTTTCATTTTTCAAAAAAGTAAAGAAGGATTTTAAAGTATTGGTGTAAGTATTAATTG
>NBNH01000414.1 GCA_004379115.1 Actinomycetales bacterium mxb001 | reverse complement strand
TATTAAGAACTACTGAAAGTGGGCAAAGAAGTAAAAGTTATTGTTATGTTGTATATAAGTTTGGTCTTTGCTAAACTCATAATTATAAAGCTCATTATAGTTTATATAAGGGTTTAGCAAACTAATAATACCAGAGGAGTTGTTTTCAGAAATATAGTTAGCGATAACCTGTTTACAGAAAGAGGATATAGAGTCAAAAGTGCCAAGGAAGTTATCATTTAGGATGGTATGAAGAGTATCAAACGGATTACTTAATGAAGTATCCCATAAACCTTCTTGGGACAAAGTACAAGCCAATTTAAAAGCTATATCAAAGGCCACCGTATAATCTACATTTAAAGTTTTATGCTTTAAAAGAGAAGAGTTGCGGTCTATAAAGGTAGCTAAATCAGAGATTAAATAGAAATTACTATTAGAGAGTGGTTTAATAGTTTTATAGCAATGTGCAGGGTGTAAAGGATGAAAAGGGAGTAAAGATTGAAGGTTATAAAAGTTAGCCCATTTAAGGATAGTAATAGAATCAAAATCAGAAAACAGTGAAAGGCTAGAATAGGAGCAGTCCACCCAAGTACCAAAGAAAGAATCTAAAGGGGTAGAGGGAGCTATAAAGATGCAAGGACCGAAATCATCTGGAGCAGGTGGTATGGAAGATATAGTATGCATATAAAACGAATAGGGTTTAATAGAAAGAATGCGATAATACAATGTATTATCGCATTTTAGTAAATATTTAAGACAAGAGGGTAAAAGGGAGATTAAGGGAGGGGCTACATTTAAACAGGACTTCTCTTTCAAAAAAATCTATTACAGTTTGGTCTTGAGTACTATAAGCAGAGGATAAGCAAGAAGTATAATCTCCCAGTTGAAAGAATAGCCAGGGAGCGTCATAGTTATGGTTCATAATCAATACTAATTATTTCAAGAATTGCTTTTCCTTCCTTGTTGTAATAGATAGTCTTACCAGGTACTTTTAGATATCGGATTATATCGCTGGTGGTAGCTTCTATATTGTCAGCAGTTGGTTTTAGGTTGAATTTATTTAAGGCCATATTGACAGTGTGTAGAGTAGCAGTTAGAATTTTAGCATTAAAGCTCTTTTGGCCGATTGGGGAGGCACTGAACTCATAATTCAGCTTTAGGCTGGTTCGATTCCAGCAGGGAGCATTTAAACCTTATTGTTAGATTGAAAGTAGGCCTTTACTAGATTTTTTCTTATTAGGTAGTTTTTATTATCTAACTTAATAGCTTTAACAAGCAGTTCTAATCCCCTTTTAAACAGATGTTGTTTTAGGAAAACAACAGCGTAGTTATTATATATAACAGCTTTATCTTTGTCTAAAGCAAAACGTAAAGCCTGTTTGTAGAGAGTTTCAGCT
>NBNH01000413.1 GCA_004379115.1 Actinomycetales bacterium mxb001 | reverse complement strand
CTGTCCACGCCGCTCGATCCGCGCACCCTGCGGCCCGAGAGTGGTGACCCGGCAGCCCACACGGGACAGGATCTCGTCGGCTGACCACCCGGTCTTCTGCTCGGTGAGCGCGGCCTCGTATTCATTGGTGAACAGGTACGCCGCCCCGTCGATGAGGGCTCGGATGTCGTCACCCTCCATGCGGGCCAGTTGCTGCGAGGGATCCGCCGCGAAGGGGAAGTCGCGGAAGCGACACTCGTCGGTATGACGCAGCATCGCGTCGGGATCGTTGGCACCGATGAGCACGAGGTCGGCCGACCCCACGCGCTCGACGACGGGAGCGAGCTCGATCTCGCGGGCCTCGCTCATCGCGCCGGGATAGAACGAGGCCAACTGATTGGCATCGAGGTCGGTCGTGCACACGAAGCGCGCGGTGTGATGCACCTCGGAGACGCGCACCGACTCGGTGTCGACGCCGTGGCGCTCCAGCCACGAGCGGTAGTCGGCGAAGTCGGGACCGACCGCGCCGACGAGCACGGGACTCAGCCCGAGGCAGCCCATGCCGAAGGCGATGTTGGGGGCGACTCCGCCACGGCGTACGTCGAGGGTCTCGACAAGAAAGGACAGCGAGACGCGATCGAGCTTGTCGGCCACCAGCGAGTCGGCGAAGCGGCCGGGGAACGTCATGAGGTGATCGGTCGCGATGGACCCGGTCACGAGGATGGCCACGCGAGGGACCCTATCGGGCGGTCAGTCGGGCAGGGTGATGATGCCGCGGTAGCCGGTGACGACGCCGTCCTGCTGGTGGATGGTCACGACCATGAGCACGGTCCGGCTGTGCCCATCGCCGTCGACGATGGGCAGCGGGCCGGCGACCCCGCCCGTGCTCGCCATGTGCTTGACCACCTCACGACTGGCAGCGGCGTCCAGGCCGGCCATGCTGAAGTAGTCGCCCACGATGTCGTCCGGATGCCAGCCGAGGAAAGGCTCGTGGGGCGTGACCGCCAGGAGCACGGAGTCAGCGTCGAATTCCAGGACCACCATGCGTGGCTGCGCATCGCGCGGCGCGATGAACTTGTAGCCCACGCCGCGCACCGTCTGGATGAACCGGGGCGGATCGGCGGAGTCGCCGAGGGCACGGCGGATGTGGTGGATGTGCACCGACAGGTGGTCGGGTCGGCGAAGAAGGTGTGACCCCAGACCTGCTCCATCAGGTCGTCACGACGAATGACGCGACCCGGTGCGGAGGCCATGGCAACGAGCAGGTCGAATTGGGTGCGGGTGAGCGCGACGGGCTGGGCATCGACGTAGACCTCTCGCCCCCCAATGTCGATGACCATGTCCCCCAGGGTCAGGCGGCCATCACCGCCCACGCCATCCGGGCCGGTCCATGGTGGTCGAGACATCCCTCCCCCGAGCTAGGCGAGATCGCAGGGAGGCGTACCCCCCCCCCGGCGAAAAATCGTACGGGGACGTCCCGTATGCGGGGACGACTCTGGAGGTCGCTGATCTTGTCGTTGTCTTGTGGCGGATGCGGACGAGCAGCGCAGTGA
>NBNH01000412.1 GCA_004379115.1 Actinomycetales bacterium mxb001 | reverse complement strand
GCTCCAGCGTCTGGCGACGGGCGCTCAGGAGCGCGACCGCAAGCTCGCCATGAAGTCGATGGTCGAGGACATCAACTTGCAAAGCCGGGGCCGTGACGACAAGGAGCGGCGGATGAGGAACCGGAGCAAGCGCGACTTCTAGGGCGAGCCACGCGTGCCGACGATGGAGATTCCGTTCGGGCCGACACCGTGCTTGAGGATTGACAGTTCCAGGGATCGCTTCTCAGAAGCGGTCGCCAAGCCCGAGGAGTTGCTCGATTTCGTCAGCCCTGGTCGTCACCAGGGTCAGATTGACATGGATCTCAGGTTCATCGACGGTGCTTGCCAACTGGAAATTGGTAACCGCGTAGAAATTCCCGCCATAGCTCTTGATCCCCGCATGGACCGATGCGGCGGCTTCAAGCACCCTGTCCGCGGAAACAGATCCCACCTTGGCAAACGGAGATATGAAGAACACAGTCGACCACTCTCCTCCTTCGGAATAGCCCACGAAGGTCAACTGCGACCGGCCGCCGCCGAGGTTGAAGTTGATCCCAAGTGTGGTGCCCGAGTCCTCAGAAACCTCATACTTGCTGTAGATGAAGCTCTTGATCTCTTGCCACGTCGCCATCGATCTCATCCCCCTCAAGTGGTCAACTCATGGAAGGTAGCAATGCGCATTCGCGCAAACATGGGTTACCGCGAGAAGGTCGCTCCCAGGATCAATTGAGCATCAACGCCTCGCAGGCAGCGGGGGCAGGGTGTCTGGCCTCGCTCCTAGACTCGGCCCAGATCGACTGAGATAAGGCCAAGGCGCGTTCGAGGCATGGAGATCGGGGCAGGCATGGCGCTCAATGACGGCGGCAAGCGGATTGGCGGCTCCAATGGCGGAGGGCCTCAGGGCGGCATTGACCCCTTTGCCGCCAACGACGAGGGCTTCCGACTGCTCCACTCGGGACGAGTAGAGGAGGGCCTCCAACTTCTCCGGGCGGCATCGCTGGCCGGAGTGCCCTGGGCGCTCGCCACCTACTCGTGGCACTGCATCGAAAACCGGGAAGAGGTGCGTGCCATAGAACTGGCTCAAGAGGCCCTGCCGGCCTGCCAGGCCTTTGTCGTCAGGGAAAGCGCCAACCCCGAAC
>NBNH01000411.1 GCA_004379115.1 Actinomycetales bacterium mxb001 | reverse complement strand
GACTCGCCGCATCGAGGAGACGATTCTCGAGTTGAAGACTGAAGTCACCATCGTCATCGTGACTCACAACATGCAGCAGGCACAGCGCGTGTCGCAGGAGTGCGCATTCTTCCTCGCTGAGCACGGCGAGCCCGGGCACATCGTCGAGCACGGGCCAACCGAGTTGATGTTCAGCTCGCCCCAGGATCCCCGCACGTTCGATTACGTCAATGGTCGCTTCGGGTGACCAGGGGCCGGGAATGAACAGTGCCTACGGCGCGGTGAACATCTGGTCGAACGGCACGGAGTTCAACCGTCAGGGGCATACCGTCCTGGCATGACCGCGCCAGCTACGACTCGGGTGCCCCTGGGGGAAGCCCTCGACCATGCCCCGATGTCGAAGATGCACCGCAAGTTCTGGTTGCTGGCCGGGCTCGGCATCATGCTCGACGGATTCGACTTCTTCATCATCGGTGTGGCCAATCCACTGATCGCCGAGGACTTCGGCGCCAATGCCTGGCAGACCGGCCTGGTATCCGCCGCTGCCATCGTGGGCGCCATCTTCGGCGCTGCCGTGCTCGGCCCGCTGGGCGACAAGCTCGGTCGACGACGCATCTTCAAGTACGACCTGTGGATGTTCGTCATCTTCTCGGTCGGCTGCATGATCGCGTGGGATATCTGGTCGCTCGTGGCTTTCCGATTCCTGCTGGGCATCGCGATCGGCTTGGACTACCCCATTGCCGCGTCGTACCTCGCCGAGATCCTGCCGAAGCGCAATCGCGGTCGCTGGCTCGTCTCCGCGTTCTCCCTCCAGGCCGTCGGGATGCTCCTCGGCGCTCTGGTGGGGGTCGGGATCCTGCTGCTTCTGCCCGAGGTCACGTCGTGGCGCTGGATGCTGGGCTTCGGCATCGTTCCGGCCATCGTCATTATCCTGCTGAGACGCGTTACCCCCGAGAGTCCGCGGTGGCTAGCCCAGAATGGTCACGACGAGGAAGCGGTGCGCGTCACGGAGATGCTCGTCCCCGTGCCCGTCGTCGTCACGGATGCCGATCGAGCCCGGGCCGAGGAGCCATCCGAGGGTATCCAGGCGCTCTTCCAGCCGCGCCTATTCAAGCGAGACATGCTCAGGCGCACGGCATTCACCTCGGTGCCGTGGTTCCTCATGGATATTGCGACCTATGGCGTGGGCATCTTCACGCCCACGCTGCTTGCGGCCCTTGCGCTTGCGGGACCCAACGCGACCTTTATCGCCGACGACATTGCCTCAACCGAGGGCACGGCGCTCCTCGATATCTTCCTCGTGCTGGGGTTCGTCGTCGCCATCTTCAGCGTTGAGCGCTTAGGCCGTGTGCGGTTGCAGCTCATCGGTTTTGCCTTCATGGCCGTGGGCCTCGGTGTCCTCGCGTGGGCGTCGTCTCTGCCGGGTGGCGGCAATCAGCACATCGCGTTGGTCTTCCTCGGCTTCGCCATCTTCAACTTCTTCATGAACGCCGGCCCCAATGCCACGACGTACGCGCTGCCAGCCGAGGTATTCCCCTCCGATGTCCGAGCCGCCGGGCATGGGTTCGCTGCCGGGTCCGCCAAGCTCGGTGCGGCCATCGGGGTGTTCTTCTTCCCGATCCTGCTGACTGAGGTCGGCCAGCCCGCACTTCTCCTCGGGCTGGCCGTCGTCTGTGGTGTCGCCTTCGCTGTCACGGCGTTGCTGCGCATCGAAACGGCGGGTCGTTCCCTTGACGAGATATCCACGCAAGGCCTGGCCGCGCTGAAGGCGCGCCCTACTCCGCCCTAGCCCTCTAGCTACGGATGTCCTTCCACACCGTGTAGCCCTGGCAGCCGATGCAGTAGCCGGTGAGGGCGAGCGTGAGTGCGACGACCCATGCGGCTGCCACGCACACCGCGGCGATGGCGAGGCCACCGAGGAACCACGCGATCAGCGCGACGAGTGTGAGCAGGAGGGCGACGGCCTGAGCCGCCCGTGGGGCCGTCGGATCCTGCCAGCGCTTCGGCTCGCCTAGGTGCGGAGCGATAGCGCGATTGAAGAACCACACGTAGGGCTGGTTGGCGACACCGAGCGTCGCGCCGACGAGGAAGACGACCGCCTGGATGCCGGTGAGCACCGGGAAGACCGAGGAGTAGATGCCGAGCAGTGCCAGACCGAGCACGATCGCGGTGATCACCGACGCAAAGCGTGGGCCTCGCGGGTCGATGAGCGTGCCAGCCATAGCTCCACGCTACGCCCAGGCCAAGCCCCCCGCATGAAGCGAGAACTCCTGGCGCGTCCACTACGGTGTCTGAGTGCCCCTCACGCTCACGGATGACGAGAGGGCCATGCTGGCGGGGGAGCAGGGTCCGGCTGCTGCGCTGTCCATGCGCATCATCACCGAACTTGGGCGCATCCGCGGTGCCGAGCGTCTGGTGGAGGTCGACTCGGTCCACATCGACGGCTGCATCTTCTACGGCCAGGCGGGCCTGGACTTCGCCCAGAAGCTCGTGGAGCTGGGTGGCCAGGTGCGGGTGCCCACGACGGTCAACGTCGGCTCGGTCGACCTCATCCACCCGCATCTGATCCTGCAGAACACCGACTACGAGAAGTGGGTGGCGCAGGGCGGCCGCGATCTCATGCAGGCCTACGTCGACCTGGGCTGTCGTCAGACCTGGACATGTGCGCCGTATCAAATGGACTCCCGGCCGGGCGTGGGTCGGCACATCGCCTGGGCTGAGTCCAACGCCATCGTCTTCGCCAACTCGGTGCTCGGTGCCCGCACCGATCGCTACGGCGACTTCATCGACATCGCCGCAGCGATCACCGGTCGCGCTCCGTGCGGTGGCCTGCACCTCGACGCGGAGCGCTATGGCGATGTGATCCTCGACTGCACGGGGCTGTCGCCGGAGACCCTCGCCCAAGACGTGACCTACCCCGTGCTTGGCTATCTCGCCGGCGCCATCGCTGGCACCACGAACCCCGTCTTCGTCGGCCTGCCCGCTGACGTCTCCGAGGACAGCCTGAAGGCGGTCGGTGCAGCGGCGGCGTCGAGCGGCGGAGTCGCCCTCTTCCACGTTGTCGGTCGCACCCCTGAAGCTCCGACGCTGGAGGCGGCGCTGGGCACCAACGTCGACGTGCCGGTGCACCACATCACCGCACAGCGCCTCAACGCCGCGCGCCAGGAACTCTCGACCGCGCGAGAGGACAAGCTCGATGCGGTCAGCCTCGGGACCCCGCATGCGTCGGTCGACGAGATCCAGGAGGCCTACGACGCCGTCATCGGTGGCCCGCCACTCGCCGAGGGGGTCGCCTTCTACATCTCCACGGGTCGTTCGGTCTTCGCCGAGGCAGAGCGCCGCGGCCTGGTCGCGCCCTTGCAGGACTGGGGCGTGACCTTCGTGCTTGATACGTGCACCTACGTGACATCGATCCTGCGCCCGGGCACGCGCACGGTCATGACGAACTCCGGCAAGTGGGCGCACTACGCCCCGGGCAACATGGGCGTCGACGTCGTCCTCGCCACCCTGCAGGAGTGCGCCGAGTCAGCGACGACGGGCCGCGTCACCTGGAATCGGGACCTCTTCACATGACGACGATCACGGGCTGGCGCGTCACCTCGGGCACGACGGAAGGTCCGGTGCTGAAACTGAGCGAACCAGTGTCGTTCTGGGGTGGCATCGGCCCCGATGGCCGCATCATCGATGTCCACCACCCGCAGCACGGAGCCGAGGTCACCGGACGCATCCTCGTCATGCGGTCGGGTCGCGGCTCAAGCTCGGGCACCTACGTGCTCGCCGAGCTCCTGCGCCTGGGGATCGCACCCGCCGGGATCGTCCTCACCGAGCCCGACGGCATCATCGCGACCGGAGCCCTCGTGGCCGCGGAGCTGTACGACGTGCACATGCCGATCGTGACCGTGAGCGAGCAGGACTACGCACTTATCGAGGACGGCATTGCTGTCGCGATCGCCATGGACGGCGACGACGCCATACTCACGCTCGACTGAGCATCCCCACTACTTGATGGTGACCGTGACCGCCTTTGAACGGATCTTGGGCACCTCGGTGTGGTCGTTCTCAGAGAAGATCGCGTAGATGCGGTAGGTGGCGCCGGCCTTCAGGCGTCCGGGATCGCTCCAGTCGGTGAGGCCGTTGCCGGTCCAGCCGATGTAGCGCACCTTGCCCGTGGCGACGTCCTTGGCGTAGACGTGCGCGTGGCCCTCGCCCTTGACGTTGGGCGCACCGTCATCGGAGACCTTCACGTAGGTGAAGCCCTTCGGGGTGACGGTGAACTTCACCTGCCCGGTGCCGGGCTTGACCTTGTCGATGGCGAAGCCGAGTCCGTAGCCGGACCGAGTGGCACTCGTGGAGTCGGGGCAGTCGGCGGCGTTGGCGGCCGTAGCGGGCACGGCGACGAGAGCGGCGACCGTGGCAAGGGCGATGGCGAGGCGAGTGAGCATGGGGGGAGCGTAGGGCTGGCGGGACCGGTGCGCACCCCGTGTCAGTGACTAGGCCGGTGGCACGAGGGTGCCGGCGAACACCTGCCAGGCCAGCGCCGACTTGGCCACCAGGCTGAGCACGATGTAGGCCCTCTCGCCGCGGAGGTAGTTCGACCACTTCCCCACCGGCTTGTACTGGAGGTACTGCACCAGCGCGAAGCAGTTGAAGAGGATGAACAGCGAGATGATGATCCCGTAGACGAAGGCCGGTGTTTCGGTCGGTGTCGCCGAGTTGGGTGCGATCACGAAGATCACGATGATGATCCAGGGCACGATTCCGGCGATGCACCCAAACCAGAAGGGCAGTAGCCCGCCACCGGGATTGACGTACTTCTCCTGGAGCCAGCCGAACAGGATCATCGACACGTTGACGCCGAAGATCGCGATGATCGCGGCGACATCGGTGATACCGACGATCTGCGCGATGAGCACGATCATGATGGACGAGCTCAGGGAGTACTCGACCCACCTGAAGTTGTTGTGCTTCTCCAGCAGGCCCGCGACGTACCGCCCGTAGAAGAGCGGGCTGGCCACCAGGAAGTGGAAGAGGGCAGAGAGGCCGAAGAACGCGGCGACGCCCCAGGCCACGCGCACGTCGACGAGGGTCACCGGATCCGACAGGGGTGTACCGGGCGGGCCCGCCATGTAGGACGCCGTGATCGGCAGTGTGAAGTCGGTCGCCAGGATCAAGATCAGGATCATCTGGATCAGGTGCGCGAAGCCCGCGATGACATTGAGCCTGCGCAGCTTGCGCATGGACTGGGCGGTCTCGGGACTCATCTCCACGACAACGGTCATGGGTTCAGTGTGGGGCTCACGCTCGCCGTCGCCGGGAGGCGCGCGGGAGGGTTCCTAGGCCTTGGCCAGGGCGCCGAGGCGCTCGATGGCCTCTCGGAGCACCTCGGGCCTTTTGCAGTAGGCCCAGCGCAAAGCGCGATCGCCGACGCCCGCGTGGTCGCAGAACGACTGCTGCGGAATGGCCACGACGCCGGCGCGGTGCGGCATGTCGCGCGCGACCGCGAGCGCATCGGGGTAGTCGGAGAATGGGCCGAGGTCTGTAGTGAGGAAGTACGTGCCCTCCGACTCGACATAGGAGAAACCGAGGGCACTGAGGCCTGACGTCAAGATGTCGCGCTGTGCCTGCAGACCGTGGCGAAATCCCTCGTAGTAGGAGTCGGGCATCCGCAAACCGTGCGCGACGGCGTACTGAAAGGGCCCTCCGGAGACATAAGACAGGTGCTGACGCACCGCTCGAACAGCGCGAATGAGGTCAGCCGGCCCAGTCGCCCAGCCGACCTTCCATCCGGTGAAGGAGAACGACTTGCCCGCGCTGCCGATCGTGATCGTGCGCTCGGCCATGCCTGGGAGCGTGGCCAGGGGTATGTGCGGATGACCGTCGTACCACAGGTGCTCGTAGACCTCATCCGAGATGACTAGCAGGTCGCGCTCGATGGCAAGGTCGGCAATGGCCTGGCACTCCTCGCGGGTGAAGACGACCCCGGTGGGGTTGTGCGGGGAGTTGAGCAGCAGCAGTCGCGTGCGGTCGTTGACCGCCCCGCGTAGGGCGTCGATGTCAGGGCGGAAGTCGGGTGCTCGCACCGGCACTGACACGCGCGTCGCATCGGCCAGGGCGATGCCCACCGCGTAGATGTCGAACCATGGCTCGAATACGACGACCTCATCGCCGCGCTCGCACAGGGCGAGAAGCGCCGACTGGATCGCCTCGGTGCCGCCCGTTGTCACCACCACGTCCGTAGCGGGGTCGAGCTCGAGGCCGTAGAAGCGCTGATGGTGCTCGGCGATCGCCAGTCGGAGGTCGGGCAGGCCGTGCACCGGCGGGTACTGGTTGCCCCGGCCCTCGGCGATGGCCGCGCGCGCCACCTCCTTCATCTCGTCGGGGCCATCGGTGTCGGGAAAGCCCTGCCCGAGGTTGATGGCGCCCGTCTCCAGGGCCAGGGTGGACATCTCGCCGAAGATGGAGGTGCTGAAGGGCTCCATCCGGGGGACGAGCGTGCGTCTCATGCGCGATCAGTCCGTGCAATCACGCGCCGACGAGGTTCTTGCGCGGATCCAGCACCCGCAGCACCCCGTCGATGCCCGGCTGGTTGAAGCCCTTGAAGCCATCGTTGCGCTCAAGGTTCTCCAGGTGGGATCCGATGGAGCCGTGCAGCCGGAAGTCCTCGGCCGCCTCGGCGGAGATGTAGCCGGCAGCCTCCAGTGCATCGACTCGAGCGGGATCAACAGGCCACCACTCACCTTCGGTCAGCGCCTGGTAAAGGTGCGGGAAGTCGGAGAAGGGCTGCATGAAGCGCACACCCTGCTTCTCGAGCTGACGGCTCATGATGGTGTGGTCATACATGCACTCGAGGTGGTTGATGCCCGACTCCAGCATCGACTCACCGTGCAGACCACACCACAGGCCCGCGCGGCGCAGGAAGGGCAGGGGCTCGAGCTCGATGTGGGCGAAGTCGATGTCGAGCTCATCGGGAGCCAGGTCGATGTCGGCGAAGATGACGCTGCCGATGGCCGGCTGCTCGAGGATCTGGGATCCCCAGCCCGCGGCATCGCCGGCGTAGAACAACTCGCGGCACTCGAACCCCAGCGCCTCGAGCACACCGACGCAGCGATGGAACCACTCGCGTGAGCTGTCGTAGGTGTGGTGATCCTGGTTGGCCCAGCCGATGCCGTGGACATCCTGCCGCGCCTTCTGCAGGCGACCGGCGCTGTTGCGGGATTCCCAGTATTCGCGCTCGGCACGCAGCCACAACCAGCACGCCCAGTCCTGGCCGAGATCGGCCACCGCAGCGGCGACGATGGCGTCGGTCGCGTCATAGCCCGCGCCGATACTGTCGAACGAGCGACGGCGAGTGCGAAAGGTCTGCAGGTGGAGTTGAGCAGCGCGCAGCGTTGCCGCCGAGGGATCGCTGGGCTCGAAGCCCCTGGTGCCGCGCCGCTCGATGGCGTCGAAGGCGACACCGTTGGCCTCGGCGAAGCGCACGCGCCGGAAGGGCGCATGCATGGCGCCCTCGACCGGCGCGCTCAGGCCCTGTGCCGCGACGAACTCGTGGACGTACTCAACCTTGAAGCCGATGCTCGTCGTGCTGCCGGAGGCCAGCACGGCCGGGAAGAGGCCGGTGGGATTGCGCAGCACCCCAGGGTCGGCCGCGTCGGGCTCCCAGCCAGTTGCGAGGAACTCGCTCACATCGGAGCCGCTGGGAAGCCAGATGTAGTCGAGGAGGTCGATGAGGCGCACGCCGATGTCCTCGCGCAGACGAGTGGCCAGCGCCTGGGCCTCGGGCACGCGGGTGAGCGCCTCGTCGAGAGTGCGTGTCACGAGGGCTGCCGCCTCGGGTTGCGTGGTCCAGGTGCGGTCGTGATGGGTCATCGGTCGTCCCTCCCTGCTTTGGCCAGTGTCATCTCAGCGCGTCTCTGGGCGGCGTGCAAGGTCGTGATGCGCTCGTGCGCAGCTTGTTGGAGCACTTCGGACGTAGTGTCGTAGATGGCATCCACGCGCCGGACCATGGCGTCCTGTGTCTCGTCGAGTAGGGCGACGCTGCCGGAGATCACCC
>NBNH01000410.1 GCA_004379115.1 Actinomycetales bacterium mxb001 | reverse complement strand
GCCCTTGCCTGCTTGACCTGCTGGTCCGGACCGATGACCCATGCCGCGGTCCCGCGTCCGAAGGAGGGGCGTGACTGGCCCGGTTCGGGAATGAGTTGCTGAGCTTCCGCTCCGGCGCGAGTCTCCGCTGACCAGAGGGCACCCACGTCATCGAGTCCGGCCACGCGCAATCCGTCGAGTGTCACGGCGATGCCGTCGAGCGGCGGTACACCAAGGCCCGCGTCTCCGGGCACCGCGAGAGGCGCTGATCCGGTGATCTCCACCACGCGACCTCCGCGCACGGCGTAGGGCTGGGCGTTCGTCGGCATCGCGTTGGGGTCATACCCCGGCCAGGTGTCCTCCGGCTGCGGATTGGGCACTCCGGGAACGGGAAGCGCCTGGCCTCCCGATCGCAGGTCGACAGCCAGCACGCCCGGGACCTGTCGCAGCGTCCAGACGATTTGAGCGGACAGCGCTCGACGTGTGGCGTCGTTGGCGAGCCGGACGGAGGTGTCGAGATCGACGACCGCCACACCCTCCTCGACGGGGACGGCATTGACCGCCAGGCCCGCGCCGTCGGGAAGCGCGGTGCGCACCGCAGGAGCAAGCCACTCGGTGGGTCCATTGGCGAGGGCCTGCATGAGGGATGTCGCCAGGCCGGGACCGTCCGCGGGGATCAGGCGCGAGTCGGGCACCAGCGTGGTGAACCCGGGGTCCAGGAAGTACACGTCATAGGAGCGGAAGGCGCGGTCGATGTCGGAGCGAGCCAGGAGCAGTCCAGCCGGAGGGTTGTCGATGCGCCACTGGCCCTCGACATAGTCGAGCCGGAACGAGTCGCTGAGGATGCGCCCGGGAGGCGAGACCTGGAAGCGGCCGTCAGTCGTGATGGATCCTGCCTGCGTGGCCGTCATGTCGACGTCGGCGGGACCGTTGGGCGCCAGCGTTGGCACGCCGTCGTAGACGCGGGTACCTGCGGCCGGATCCCACGTGGCCGCTGCCTGGGGCGTGAGGTACTCGCGTGCGATCGCATGGTTGTCTTCGAACGACGCTGACGCCTCGATGAAGCCCGACACGATCTGCGTCGGCGTCATGTCGGGCTCGGGTGGGCGCACGATCACGCGAATCACCTGGTCGGCCTGGCCGTCCTGCACCTCGGGGCCCTGCTGAATGGGACCGGAGGTAGGGATCCCGGCGCAACCTGCGAGCAGCAGCATCGGAGTGATCGTCAGCGCAAGGATCCGCGTCCTCATCGCGCGTCCTCCAGGACCGCGTCGTCGACGGATGAATCGTCGACGGGGGCGTCGTCGTGCGGAAGCGGCAGGGGAGAGCCCTCGAGGACGACATCCGCGCGGCGCGGGAGCGTGAGACGGAAGCAGGCACCCTCGCCGGGTGACCCCCAGGCGTCGAGGAGGCCCGCGTGCAGCCGGGTGTCCTCCAGTGCGATCGCCAATCCGAGCCCGGTGCCTCCGGTCTGGCGAGCGCGGGCCGGATCGGCGCGCCAGAAGCGGTCGAAAACATGATCGAGTTGATCGGTGGTGAGTCCGACGCCGTGATCGCGGACCGTCACGGCAACGGCATCATCGTCGCCGTCGAGCGCGACCTCGATCGGCTCGCCCTCGCCGTGCTCCACCGCGTTGTCGAGGAGGTTGCGCAGGACGCGTTCGACACGGCGCGGATCACACTCGACGGTGAGCGGTGAGGCCATCGACTGAATGGAGATGATCATTCCTCGACGATCCGAGAGCGGTCGTACCGCCTCAACGGCGCGCTGCACGAGATCGTCGAGGTCGACTACCTCAAGGTCGAGTACCGCGGCTCCGGCGTCGTAGCGGGAGATCTCGAGTAGATCGGTGAGGAGGTTCTCGAAGCGATCGAGTTGGGTCTGCAGGAGCTCGGCCGCGCGCGCCGTGGGCTGGTCGAACCGGTCGCGGGACTCGAAGAGCACGTCCGCAGCCATGCGAATGGTGGTCAAGGGGGTGCGCAGCTCGTGCGACACATCCGAGACGAAGCGCTGCTGGACCGCCGACAGGTTTTCGAGGCGATGGATCTGGTCCTCCAGGCTGGCTGCCATCTCATTGAACGAGGTCGCCAGACGCGCCAGGTCGTCCTCGCCGCGGACCTGCATCCGCTCGCTGAGGTGGCCCTCGGAGAACTGCTCGGCGGTACGAGCGGCGGAGCGCACTGGCGCCACGACCTGCCGCGTCACGATGAGGGCAATCGCGCCCAGCAGCAGGACGAGGAGGATGCCAGTGCCGACGACGGCACTGCGCACGAGATCGAGCGTGCTGGACTGCTCAGTGAGCGGGAAGAGGTAGTACAGCTCGTACGAACCGACGCTGGAGATGGACAGCGGCGCTCCGACCACGATTCCCGGGACCGTGCGGCCGTCGAGGTAGCGAATCTCGGTGTAGGTCCATGACTGTCGTCCGGATTCGGTGACGGCGGTGCGTAAGGCCGGGGGCACGCTCTCGTCCGATACGAGGTTGGTGCCGCGCTCGGGTGCCGCGGGTCCTTCCACCTCGTCGGCGAGCAGCAGGACGTCGTACTGCGGAGGTGATCCGGCCCGCGTGGCGAGCGAGGCGACGATCGTGTCGACGATGCTGGCCGGGGATGCCGTGGAGCCACCGGTGTCCGCCGCACTCGACAGGCGCTGGGCGTCCGAGAGTCCCGCGCTGGACTCCGTGATCGCGGTGCGCTCAGCGGACTCCAGTAGGCCGGTGGTGATGCGGGAGAGCAGGAGAAGCCCGAGGAGACCCACGACGATCAGCGACAGCACCAGCGTGGTGACGGTGACACGAAGGAGCAGGGACTGCCGCCAGGCGCGAGTCAGTCGTGGCCCGGTGCGTGCCGTCCGAGCGCGCGGGTCGGGCGGGCTCGTCGGGCCGGCGGTCATGGAGGTCCGGCCTTGTACCCCACGCCGCGCACCGTGAGCACGATCTGCGGATGCTCCGGGTCGTGCTCGATCTTGGCGCGCAGTCGCTGCACGTGGACGTTGACCAGGCGGGTGTCGGCCGCGTGCCGGTATCCCCACACCTCTTGCAGGAGAACCTCGCGAGTGAATACCTGCCACGGCTTGCGTGCGAGGCAGACCAGCAGGTCGAACTCCAGCGGCGTGAGCGGGATGGGGACGTCGCCGCGTCGCACGGAGTGGCCGGCGACGTCGATGGTGAGGTCACCGATCTGCAGCGTTCCGACACCCGGATCGTCGGTGCGGCGGATGCGCGCCCGCAGTCGAGCGACGAGTTCCTTGGGCTTGAACGGCTTGACGACGTAGTCGTCCGCGCCGGACTCGAGTCCGAGCACGACGTCGACCGTGTCATTGCGTGCGGTGAGCATGACGATGGGCACGCCGGATTCCGCGCGGATGGCCCGGCATACGTCGACGCCGTCCATGCCCGGAAGCATGAGGTCGAGCAGGACGACGTCGGGCCGGCTATCGCGGAAGGCATCGAGGGCGAGGGCCCCGTCGGTGCAGAACGTGGCATCGAAACCTTCGCCACGCAGCACGATGCCGAGCATCTCGGCCAGCGCGACGTCGTCATCGACGACCAGGACCCTGCCTCTCACGCTGCCCATGGTGTCACCCCAGGAGCAGGAATGCCGCTCCTGGCAGGTTGTTGACCGCGTGGGCCACGATCGGGGCACCCAGGCCGCGCGTGCGCCAGCGCAGGATCCCCAGGATGGCGCCGCTCGCCAGCAGGATGGGAATTCGGGTCGGCTCGAGGTGGAAGAGGCTGAAGGCCACGGTGGTGATGACGATGACCCAGCCCGTCGAGAGGCCGCGCTTGCGCAGCGCGTTATAGCCCAGGCCGCGAAAGGCCAGTTCCTCGACGATGGGGGCGCCGATACCGACGCACAGGGCGAAGAGCGCGAGCACGACGAAGGGGCTGCCCGCCTGGAGTTCCTCGCCCACCTCGGCTGCGGCTGAGTTGAGGTCGGGGAAGAGTGCTTGCAGGCCGACGGCGATCGTCCCGCCGGCCATGAGGGCGGCAATGCCGCCGAGCAGACCCCAGCCCAGATCTCTCCAGGTCAGTCGGAGGCCGAGGTCGATCCGCGGGCCGTTGCCCTGGAACCAGGTGGTGATGAGCGGCCAGCCACCGAGTGCCACCCAGGGCACGATCGTGCCGAGCAGAACGGTGGCTCCGAGCGGCAGTCCCACGGCCTCGGCCAGCAAGACGATGGGGATGGAGAGCAGGACGAAGCCGAGCAGGGAGATGAGGAAATCGACGATCCCCCAGCGGGGGGCTCGGAGCGCGCGCCCCTGGGCGATGGCGAGATCGACCGTGGCCGGGCAACCCGGGTAGTCCGCGGGTGCGTACATGCGAAGGACCGGCGGCGAAGGCTGCTCCATCACCGCCGGTCCTCCTCAATGATCAGTAGCGGTAGTGGTCCGGCTTGTAGGGGCCGGCCACGTCCACTCCAAGGTACTCGGCCTGCTGCTTGCTCAGCTCGGTGAGATGGACACCGAGCGCCTCGAGGTGCAGGCGCGCGACCTTCTCATCGAGGTGCTTGGGCAGCACGTGAACGCCGATCGGGTAGTCCTCGAGACGGGTGAAGAGCTCGATCTGGGCGAGGACCTGGTTGGTGAACGAGTTGGACATGACGAACGACGGGTGGCCGGTGGCGTTGCCGAGGTTGAGCAGGCGCCCCTCGGACAGCACGATGACCGAGTGACCGTCAGCGAAGGTCCACTCGTCGACCTGCGGCTTGATCGTCTTGCGCTGGACACCGGGGATGGCGGCGAGCCCGGTCATGTCGATCTCGTTGTCGAAGTGACCGATGTTGCCGACGATCGCCTGGTGCTTCATCCGCGACATGTGCTCGGCGGTAATGACGTCCTTGCAACCGGTGGCCGTGATGAAGATGTCGGCGGAGTCGACGACGTCTTCCAGCGTGGCGACCTGGTAGCCGTCCATAGCTGCCTGGAGGGCACAGATCGGGTCGATCTCGGTGACGATGACCCGGGCACCCTGGCCGCGCAGCGAGTCAGCGCTGCCCTTGCCAACGTCGCCGTAGCCAGCGACGACCGCGACCTTGCCGCCGATCAGAACGTCGGTGGCGCGGTTGATGCCATCCACGAGGGAGTGACGGCAGCCGTACTTGTTGTCGAACTTCGACTTGGTGACGGAGTCGTTGACGTTGATGGCGGGGAAGAGCAGGCGCCCTTCCTTCGACATCTCGTAGAGGCGATGCACGCCCGTGGTCGTCTCCTCGGTCACGCCCAGGATGCCCGCGCCGATGCGGGTCCAGCGCTGCGAGTCCTCGGTGAGCGAGCGGCGCAGCACCTCGAGGATGACGGCGTACTCCTCGGAGTCGGTGGGATCGGTGCTCGGCACCACACCGGCTGCCTCGAACTCGGTGCCCTTGTGCACGAGCAGCGTGGCGTCACCGCCATCGTCGAGGATCATGTTGGGGCCACCGCCATCGGGCCACAGCAGGACGCGCTCGGTGCACCACCAGTACTCCTCGAGCGTCTCGCCCTTCCAGGCGAAGACGGGGATGCCCTGGGGATTGTCGGGCGTGCCGTTGGGGCCGACGACCACCGCGGCGGCGGCGTGGTCCTGCGTGGAGAAGATGTTGCACGAGGCCCAGCGCACCTCAGCACCGAGCGCGACAAGCGTCTCGATGAGGACGGCGGTCTGAACGGTCATGTGCAGTGAGCCGGTGATGCGAGCGCCCTTCAGGGGCTTCGTCGCGCCGAACTCGGCTCGCATAGCCATGAGGCCGGGCATCTCGTGCTCGGCGAGGCGGATCTCGTCGCGACCGAACGCGGCGAGAGACAGATCAGCAACCTTGTAATCGGGGGTCGAAGACGACATAGATGTGCACCTCGGACTGGGAAACAGTGGATCCGGCGAACGTCACGAGGCTTCGATGGTTCCCGGCAGGTGGGACCAGGATAGCCCCTTCCGGGGGACCCGCCTGTCCACAGGGCCGCCCCCTGGCCTTGCCGCTGCGGCCCAGCCGTGGAACTCCAGTCCCATGCGCCACGCCCGCCCGCGCCGTCCCCTGCGCGACCTCGCCCAAGACGTCCTCGACCTCGTGCACCCGCGCGACTGCACGGGCTGCGGGCGGGCGCACACATGCTGGTGCGCGGACTGCGCGATGGCTCTGCGCAGGGGCGCGTTCCGGCACCGACCGTCGCCTGCACCGCTCGGACTGCCCGAATGCTTCACCGCGTCGTCCTACGACGGCCCGGTGCGCTCGGCCATCGTCGCCTGGAAGGAACGCGGTGAGCGCGACATGGCGGAGCCCTTCGCCGAGGCTCTCGCGAGCGCTGTGGCGGCCGCCGTGGGAGCCGGGCGCGAGCCCATCGTGCTGGTGCCCGTGCCGACGTCGCAGCGGTCACGACGTCAGCGCGGCGACGACATCCTCCTCGGACTGGCCAAGCGAACCGCCCGCGTCCTGACGCAGGCGGGGATCCCGACGGAGTGTCGCCGCATGCTTCGCCTCGTGGGAACTCCGCGCGACCAGTCCACTCTCAATCGCGACGAGCGATTGGCCAATCTCACGGGAGCCATGGCGCTTCGCCGCGGCTGGTCGATTCATCGCGAAACTCCGGGCCGCCGCCTCGTCGTGGTCGATGACGTCCTGACGACCGGGGCGACATTGACGGAGGCAAGCCGGGCGCTGGTCGAGGAGGGATACGTCGTGACCGCTGCCGCAACCGTGGCCGCGACTCGCCGCAGGGGCTAGCGTGAGGCGCATGCACGGCGAGTCCGAGGTGGTCGCGATCGAACCTCGGGTTGCCGTCATCGACGCATCACCGATCTTTGCGCGCGGCCTGCGTGATGTGCTCCTGGGCGCCGAACGCATCAGCCTGAGTGACGACGCGAGCCTTCCCGACGTTCTGCGCCACGCGTCGACCATTGACGTCTGCGTATGGGACTTGGGCCTGGACGATGGCGAGTGGTCGGGCGTCACCCGACTGGTGGGGGCGGACATCGCCGTCGTCTGCATCGTGCGCGACGGCCGGCCGGTCGACCTATCCGCACTGCTGCGCGCGGGTGCGTGCGCAGTCGTCGATCGAGAGGTCGACGAGCACGCCCTCCTGACGGCCATCGATGCCGCGGCCCGTGGTCGCACCGTCATGGCTGCCGGTTCACCGGGTGCGCTGTGGGAGCAGGCGGCGACGGGGGCGCGAGGCACGGTTCCCGCGCTCACTCGACGCGAGAGGCAGGTCCTGCAACTCATGGGCCGTGGCCTGAGCAACCGCGCCATCGCTGATGAACTGTTCATCAGCGAGAACACGGTCAAGAACCACGTGCGCAGCGTGCACGAGAAGCTCCAGGTCAGATCGCGGACCGAAGCGGTGGTGCGGGCCGCCGAGGAGGGAATCGTGGAGATCGCCTCCCGGGGCCCCGTCTAGGATGCTCAGGTGGGCATTCTCGACAAGATCCTCCGCGCCGGTGAGGGCAAGACCCTTCGCACCCTCGAAGGCATCACCAAGCAGGTGAATGCCATCGAGGAGGACTTCCTCGCCATG
The DNA here is from genome assembly GCA_004379115.1 of Actinomycetales bacterium mxb001. GTDB lineage: Bacteria > Actinomycetota > Actinomycetes > S36-B12 > S36-B12 > Mxb001. Next base: position 13,214 of record NBNH01000410.1, on the reverse strand, counting down.
ACCGACGAGGAGCTCAAGGCGCTCACGCCCGAATACCGCAAGCGCCTCGCCGATGGCGAGACCCTCGACGATCTGCTGCCCGAGGCCTTCGCCACCGTGCGCGAGGCTGCCCGGCGCACGCTGGGCCAGCGGCATTACGACGTGCAGATCATGGGCGGTGCCGCGCTGCACCTGGGCAATATCGCCGAGATGCGCACGGGTGAAGGCAAGACCCTCGTCGCCACGCTGCCGTCCTACCTCAACGCGCTCAGCGGCAACGGCGTCCACGTCGTCACCGTCAACGACTACCTGGCCGAGCGCGATAGCGAGTGGATGGGTCGCATCCACCGATTCCTCGGACTCGAGGTGGGCGTCATCCTCGCCCACATGACACCGGCCGAGCGCCGCGAGGCCTACGCCGCCGACATCACCTACGGCACTAACAATGAATTCGGCTTCGACTACCTGCGCGACAACATGGCGTGGTCCAAGGAAGAGATGGTGCAGCGCGGCCACAACTTCGCCGTCGTCGACGAGGTCGACTCGATTCTCATCGACGAGGCCCGCACTCCGCTCATCATCAGTGGCCCCGCCGACCAGCCCACCAAGTGGTACGCCGAGTTCGCGCGCATCGCCAAGATCCTCAAGCGAGACGAGGACTACGAGGTCGACGAGAAGAAGAAGACCATCGGCGTCCATGAGTCCGCCATCGACAAGGTGGAAGACCAGCTCGGCATCGACAACCTCTACGACACGGTGAATACCCCGTTGGTCGGCTTCCTCAACAATGCCGTCCGCGCCAAGGAACTCTTCAAGCGCGATCGTGACTACGTCATCCTCGACGGCGAGATCCTCATTGTCGACGAGCACACCGGTCGCCTGCTCAAGGGGCGTCGCTACAACGAGGGCCTGCACCAGGCAATCGAGGCCAAGGAAGGCGTCGAGATCAAGGCCGAAAACCAGACGCTGGCCACCATCACTCTGCAGAACTATTTCCGTCTCTACGACAAGCTCTCCGGCATGACCGGCACCGCCATGACGGAGGCCAACGAGTTCCACCAGATCTACAAGCTGGGCGTCGTTCCTATCCCGACCAATCGACCCATGGTCCGCCTCGACGAGCCTGACCTGGTCTATCGCACGGCGGTGGCCAAGTACTCCGCTGTGATCGACGACATCGAAGAGCGGCACCTGGAGGGTCAGCCGATCCTGGTCGGCACCACCAGCGTCGAGAAGAGCGAGCTCATCGCCCACGAACTCAAGAAGCGCGGTGTCCGCCACGAGGTCCTCAACGCCAAGAACCATGAGCGCGAGGCCTCGATCGTGGCCGAAGCCGGTCGCAAGGGTGCGGTCACCGTGGCGACCAACATGGCCGGCCGCGGAACCGACATCATGCTCGGTGGCAACCCCGAGTTCCGCGCTGCTCAAGAACTCGAGCGCCAGGGACTCGACCCCGTCGAGGACCCCGAGGCCTACGAGAAGGCGTGGCCGGGGGCGCTGGCAGCCGCTCAGGCGTCAGTGGCGAGCGAGCACGACGAGGTCGTTGAGCTCGGTGGCCTCTATGTCCTGGGCACCGAGCGTCACGAGTCCCGGCGTATCGACAATCAGCTCCGCGGCCGATCTGGTCGTCAGGGCGATCCTGGCGAGACGCGCTTCTACCTGTCCCTCGAAGACGACCTCATGCGGTTGTTCAAGGCCGACATGGTGGATGCATTCCTTCGTCGCTTCAACGTGCCCGACGATCAGCCGATCGAGGCCAAGATGGTGACCAACGCCATCCGCTCGGCCCAGACCTCGGTTGAGGCGCAGAACTTCGAGATCCGCAAGGACGTCCTGAAGTACGACGACGTCCTCAATCGACAGCGCCTGGTGATCTATGACGAGCGCCGCAGCGTCATCGAAGGCGCCGATATCCATGAGCAGGTCCGCGGTTTCCTCGACGACGTCATCGCCAGCTACGTGCGCGGCGCCACAGCCGAGGGCTATCCCGAGGATTGGGACCTCGAGCAACTCTGGACCGCGCTGCGCCAGCTCTACCCCGTGGGCGTCACCGTCGAGCAGCTCGAGGAGCAGTCCGGTGCCGGGCGCGCGGGAGTCACGACCGAGTTCCTTGTCGAGGAACTCACCAACGACGCCCACCTCGCCTACGACCGCCGCGAGGAGCAACTCGGCGAGGAGGTCATGCGCGAACTCGAGCGCCGCGTGATCCTGTCGGTCCTCGACCGCAAGTGGCGCGAGCACCTCTACGAGATGGACTACCTCCGCGACGGCATCGGCCTGCGGGCGATGGCCCAGCGCGATCCGCTCATCGAATACCAGCGCGAGGGCTATGAGCTCTTCATGGCGATGATGGATGGCATCAAGGAGGAGACGGTCGGCTTCCTGTTCAACGTCGAGGTGCAAACCCAGGCACCGGCTGCAGAGGAGTCGACTGAGCCCGCTCCGACCGCCGAGGAGGCGGTGGTCGCACTCGCCGCGGCCGCGAAGGCTCAGGCGGCGGCGTCACCGCCGAAGTCGACGACACCCACCCCGATCCTCGCGGCCAAGGGCCTGGGTCCGGCTCGTCCGCAACTACTGCAGTACTCCGCGCCGAGCGCCGAGGGTGGCGTGACGCGCGAGGCACTGCAGCCCGACGGCGAGGAGCCGATCGAGGTGGATCCCGACGCCAGCCGCGCCGAGCGCCGTCGTGCGGCTCGGGCCAACCGCAAGCGCAAGTGAGGCTCGAGGGCGAGGTCGTCGTCCGCGACGCCCCGAACCGACCGGTTTTCGTCGGCGGCACAGGGCGTAGCGGCACCACCATCGCCGGCCGACTCCTCGGCACGCACCAGGCCTTGCGCACCACCAATCCGCGCGAGTTGCGCTTCATCGCGTCGGCAGGTGGAGTGGCTGAGGCCTACGCCAGCGCCACTGGATCTCCCCCCGGTGGCCGGTCAGTGACGCCCGAGCAGGTGGTCGACACCCTGTGGAATCACTGGTACGAACGAGTGAAGCCGTCGGGAGCGGTAAGCGGTCTACGCCGGCGCCTGACGCGCGATGAGATGACGGTCGTGTGCGATCGCTACGTCGCGGAGTTTCCGGCAGATCCTTTCGCAGCGTCACGTCGATTCACCGAGACCATTGTCTCGACCCGCACGACGAGCGACCCCAGCCTTCGCTGGGTCGATACCACCCCCGCCAATGCCCGTGCCGCTGATCGAGTTCTTGCCCTCTGCCCCGACGGCGTGGTCGTTCACATGATGCGCGACGGTCGTGACGTCGCTGCGTCCTTCGTGTCCAAGCACTTCGGACCCACCGAGGTGTTTGCGGGTCTCGATGCCTGGCGTCAGCGCATGGTCGAGGCCTGGCGCGCGGAGCAGGCAAGCCCGCCTGGCAGCGTCGTGCGCATCGATCTGCACGAGTTGGTCGTGACGAACCGAGACGAAACCCTGGAGCGTCTCCTCGGTGCGCTCGGGCTTGAGCCGACGCGACGTACGCGTCGCTGGTTCGACAAGAAGGTGCTGCCTCAGCAGGCTCATGTGGGCCGATGGCGCCGCGACTACGACGACCAGACGGCCCGACGCATCGATGAGCGTTACGCGCAGATCCTCGCCGAGCTCGATTCGCTGGGCGTCCCTCACCCGGCCTGAGCGCTGGGTTCGCGCAGCAGCCACCACGCACCGCCCGCGGCCATGGCCGTGGCTATCCCCATGATGAGCGCCCACGGCAGTGCCGTGAGGGCGAGTGCGCTAACAACACCCAGGAACACGTAGGCGATCGCGACCCAGCGAGCCGTCCGGCGACGGGAGAGCATCGCCATCGATGCGGGCCGCGTGAGTGCGAGAACGACGATGAAGGCCAGCGTCACGATCGCGGCGATCGGTCCGAAGAACAGCACGGCGACCTGCACGGTCTCGAGGCCGGCCTCCTCGTCGGCGGTGGAGGCACCCGTGCTGAACGTTGCGAGGACCAGGCCGATGCTGATGGCGGCCGCGGTGACTGCGGCCAGTCGCAGGAGAGCGACCCCAGCGGCCTGACTGTTCATGCGGGCTGGGGGATGGCCAGCGCCGACTCGATGACGCGCAGCACCCGGTCTCGCAGACGTGCCCCCCGCTCGGCGAATGCCCGCTGGTGTCGGACGAACTCCGCACGGCCCTCGGGCGTCTCGATGGGCAACGGTTCGAGCCCGAGTGCGGTGAGGTCGTAGGGAGCCACGCGCATGTCGACGTCGCGCACATCGCGAGCGAGCGCGAAGCAGTCGGCGGTCAGCTCAGCGCCGACGATGGGGTAGGAGCGGAAGGCCCACTTGTACAGGTCCATGGTGGCGTGCAGGCAGCCCGGCTGCTCGAGCTCGGCCTGGGTCGCGCGCGTGGGCGTGACCACGTTGAGGGGCCTGGCGGCGGGGGAGTAGAAGCGAAAGGCGTCGAAGTGCGTGCACTTCAGCGGCGATGACTCCACCACCTCGGCGATCTGAGCGGGGGTCACGCGCAAGGGCCATGTCGAATGGCGCACTTCGTCTTGGCCGAGCCGATAGACCATGGCCCACTCGTGACGGCCGAAGCAGCCGTACTGGGGTTCGCGCTCGGTGGTCTGTCGCAGGAGATGGGCGAAGGCTCGGAGGGAGTCGATGGGCACCTCGGCCGGGTCGACGAGCGCTCGCCCGTCGCGCACGACGTAGCCGCGGACCGATTCCCACTCGCGCACGTCGCCGGTGAGCTCGATCCCGGCCCCCGGGTGCCAGGTGGCCAACTGGCCCGGTCGAAAGGAGTAGTACTCGAAGAGGAAGTCATCGACGGGGTGGCGCTCGCCGCGGCGCCGGCGTTCGAGGCGCGGTTCGATCCATGGCCGAATGCGCTCGGCGTGCGCGTGCTGCCGAGCCCGCCATTCGCCTTCGTCGAGCGTCGCGGTCATGTGACGGCGACCAGGCCCATGTCGGAGCAGCCACGCTCGAGGGCGTCGAGGCCGAAGGCATCGACCGGTCCGTGTGCGCCGGGAGTCACGGTGCGCGTGGCCGCCATCGCGGCACCCCACGCGAGCAGGTCGGCGGTCAGGTCGTAGGGGGACGGTCCTTCGAGTCGCACGGACGCGAGGGGTCGGCCCACCGCGTCACTGGCATCGGCCTGCACGACGGTGCGGGCGGCGGCGCGACTCGCGGGGTCCGGCCCGACGCCGGTGGTGCGTGCGGCCCGTCGGCTGATCCAGCCGGTGGCTCCGCTGCCGACTCCCGGGATCGCGGCGAGCGCGCCCAGGGCGCCGCCGGCGTACGACGCGGGCTTCGTCCAACGCCCTGCCCACCCCAGCCACACATCGACGTCGGTGAGCGCGGGATCGAGCCGCGGGAGTGACAGGTGCTCGCTTCCCGCCACCGGCATCCCGACCCAGTCGCGTCCGCGACCCAGATCGAAGGTACGCGTGCGTCCCGCGGGGGAGCGACGATCGACAACCGTGCCTCGACTGAAGGCGTAGGAGGGTGCGAGCAGCACGCCCATCGCACTCGCTCGCGTGCCCGAACTGATGGCGAACTGTCCGTCGATGAAGTAACCGATGTCGAGTCGGGCCGCCGGCAGGCCCGCCTCGCGGCAACGTCGAAGCGCCAGCGCGCCGGCGAGGTTGCCGGGCACGTAGTCGTAGCCGAAGGCGGTCATGAGTCGCGCGCCCGTCTGCTCCGCGCGAGGCCCCCATTCGTCGAAGACGCGGCGGATGAAGGGCGGCTCGCCGGTGGAGTCGAGGTAGGCAGCGCCGGCATCGATCGCGGCATCGACCGCGGCTGCACCCAGGTCGAGGAAGGGGCCCACGGTCGAGACCAGGACGTCAGAGGGAGAGTCCAGGAGTTGGCGCACGCTGGCCGGATCGGCCACATCGGCCACGGCGATGCGCGGCTCGGTGTCGCGCGAGGGAGCGAGCGGGGCGAGGCGATCGGCCAGGCGCGCCACGGCATCGTGATGACGCCCCGCCAGAACGGGTGCCAGGCCGGCTCGCACCATCGCCTCGGCGGTGAGGCGGCCGGTGTAGCCGGTCGCGCCGAACAGGACGATGCGCATGTGCGCCACGCTAGCCTGACCGCGTGACGTCGCACTCGCAGACCGCCCTCTGGCACCCCTTTGCCGACATGGCAGCGGTGGCGGCCAAGGGCGAGCTCGTCCTCGCGTCCGGCGAGGGCGCCTACGTCACCGATGAGTCAGGTCGCCGCTACCTCGATGCGTCGGCTGGCCTGTGGTACTGCAATGTCGGCCATGGACGCACGCGGATCGCCGATGCCGTCGCTCAGCAGATGTCGACGCTCGCGGCCTATTCCGCGTTCGGCGACCTCGCGAACCGCCCGGCCCTCGACCTGGCGGAGCGGCTCTCAGCGCTCGCGCCCATGTCCGACGCCAAGGTGTTCCTCACCAGTGGCGGATCCGACGCGGTCGACACGGCGGTCAAGCTCGTGCGGCGCTACTGGTCGCAGGTTGGCCACCCCGAGCGCACCGTGATCGTGACGCGCACCCACGCCTACCACGGCATGCACATGGCGGGCACGAGCCTGGCCGGTATCGAGGCAAATAAGCACGGCCACGGTGACCTCGACCCCGCGGTGGTGACCGTGCCCTGGGACGACGCCGAGGCTCTGGCCGCCCTCTTGGGCGAGCGCAATGACATCGCGGCGTTCTTCTGCGAGCCGGTCATCGGAGCCGGTGGCGTCTACGCGCCTCCCGACGGCTACCTCGCGCGAGTCCGCGAGATCTGCCGCACTCACGACGTGCTGCTCGTCGCCGATGAGGTCATCAGCGGCTACGGGCGCGCGGGTGCCATGTTCGCGTCTGGTCGCTGGGAGCTCGACCCCGACATCATGCTGACCGCGAAGGGAGTCACCAGCGGCTACGTGCCTCTGGGCGCCGTGCTCGTGGCCGGGCGCGTCGCCGAGCCTTTCTGGACGCCGGGGGAGTCGTCGGTGATGTGGCGGCATGGCTACACCTACTCCGCTCACGCGGCCGCAGCGGCCGCGGCGATGGCCAACCTCGACATCCTCGAGGAGGAGCAACTGATCGGCGCGGTGGACCGGCTGCAGCATGACCTGGCCGCTGCACTTGCGCCGCTGGCCGACTTCGACATCGTGCGTGAGGTGCGCGCGGGCGTCGGCCTGCTCGCGGCGGTCGACCTGACCCCCGAAGCGATCGCCGACGGCATGCCGCCTCGGATCCTCGCCGCACTGCGAGAGCGTGGCGTGCTCACCCGAGCCCTGGCTTCCGGCGCCGTTCAGGTCTCGCCCAGTTTCGTTATCGACGATGCCGACCTGCAGGTGCTCTCGCACGCCCTGGCCGGGGCGATGGAGGACGTCGGTAGCCGGCGAACGGTTGCTCGCCCGCTCGACGTCGATTTGCTCCCCGACATCACCAGCGACGAGGGTGTCGACGGGTTCGACGACCGCCACTATCTCGAGCAGGTTCCCCCGCACCACTAGTGGTGCGCGTATTTGTCCGGTTTTCCGAACATCGCCTGCCGTCGGCGGCGCGCGGGCCTACTCTCAGCCCTGAGCCGCGAGGAGGATGCACATGGATCAGGGCACCGTTCGGGAGTTCGTCCGGGCTACCGGCGACGATCCGACCGCTCAATGGCAACCCGGAGACGCCTGGCTGGCCGGCGGCACCTTCCTCTTCTCCACGCCCCTGCCCGAACTGCGTCGCCTCATTGACCTGACCTCCCTGGGCTGGCCGAGCCTGGAGGTGAGCGAGAACGGCCTGCGGATCGCCGCCACCTGCCGCGTGGTCGAGCTATACGAGTTCAAGCCTCCCGCCGACTGGGCGGCCGGGCCCTTCCTTCGCGAGGCCGTCGATTCCTTCCTCGCCGGCTTCAAGATCTGGAACACCGCCACCGTAGGCGGAAACGTCTGCACGTCGCTGCCAGCCTCGCCGATGACGACCATGGGCGCGGCCCTGGACGCCACCTTGGAGATCTGGGGACCCGGCGGCGCGCGGCGCACCTCGAGCGTTCCGGACTTCATCCTGAGCAACCACGTCAACTCGTTGCAGCCCGGCGAGTTGCTGCGCGCTATCGACATACCGCTGGCGTCGCTCAAGCGCCGCTATTCCTACCAGCGATTCACGCTCACGAAGCACGGCCGCTCGAGTGAGTTCCTGGTCGGCACGTCGGACCCGGCCCAGGGCGACCTGATCCTCACGATCACCGCGGCGACTTCGAGGCCCTTCGTTCTGAGGTTCGCAGCGATGCCCTCGGCTGCCGAACTCCGTGATGCCATCACCGCAGCGGTGAGTGATCCGGACTACTTCGACGACCCCAACGGCAGCCCGGCCCACCGCAAGCACATGACCTACTACCTGGCGGAACTCATCCGTGCAGATCTCGCAGGGGAGGCGTCGTGACCTACACGATCAACGGCCGGGAATTCCACTCTGCGCCCGCTCCGGGCCAGTGTCTGCGCACGTTCCTGCGCGACCTCGGCCACATGGGTGTCAAGAAGGGCTGCGACGCGGGCGACTGCGGGGCCTGCACTGTCTACATCGACGGTCACCCCGTGCACAGCTGCATCACCTCTGCCGAGCAGATGCGCGGCCGCAGTGTGACCACCATCGAGGGCCTCGCCGACGGCGACTCACTGCATCCGATGCAGGAGCGGTTCCTCAAGGCTCCCGGGTTCCAGTGCGGCTTTTGCACCGCAGGCATGATCATGACCTGCGCATCGCTCAACGACGAGCAGCGCGCCGACCTGCCAGCGGCGCTGCGCGGCAGCCTGTGCCGTTGCACCGGGTTCCGGGCTATCCACGACGCTATCGATGGGGTCGCGCACGTCGAGACGGATGTGTCGCCAGGCAAAGAGATCGGCGCCAGTGTCGGGGCTATCGAGGGCCCGGGCGTTGTCACCGGCACCGTGCGCTACACGATGGATGAGGTCCCCCCAGGCGTTGCCCACCTCAAGGTTGTGCGGTCACCGCACGCCCATGCGCGCGTAGTCAGCATCGACACCGCCAAGGCCAAGGCCGTTCCGGGCGTGCTCGGCGTTTTCACCTGGGAGGACTCGCCGACCAAGAGGTTCTCGACCGCGCTTCACGAAAACCACCTTGTCGATGCTTCCGACACCCTCGTGCTCGACCGGGTGGCCAGGTTCAAGGGCCAGCGCATGGTGGCGGTGGTGGCCGAGACCGTAGCGGCGGCCGAGGAGGGCTGTCGGCAGGTGCATATCGAGTGGGAGATCCTGCCCGCCGTCACCGACGTCGAGGAGGCACTCCTTCCGGGAGCACCCCATGTGCACGACCGCGGTGAGGACGCCTGGATCGTCAACCCGGAGAAGAACATCGTGGCCTCCCTGGAGTTCGGGCGCGGTGACGTCGAGGAGGGTCTCGCGGCCGCCGACGTTGTCCACCGGGCGACCTATCGCACGCCGAGACAGGTACACGCCCAGCTCGAGACACACGGCAGCATCGCGTGGGTCGACGAGTCGGGAATCGTGCAGGTGCGCACCGCATCGCAAGCCCCGTTCATCGCCATGGAGAAGTTGGCACACGTTTTCGACATGCGCCAGAGCCAATTCCACGTTTTCACCGGACGAGTCGGCGGCGGATTCGGCAGCAAGCAAGAGATGCTCACCGAAGATCTTCCCGTGCTCGCGACGTTGCGCCTCGGAGTGCCCGTTCAGTGGGAATGGACCCGCGAAGAGGAGTTCATCGGGGGCACGACACGGCATCCAATGATCATTGAGGTGACCCTCGGTGCAACCAGGGACGGCCGACTCACGGCTATGGCCCTGGATGTCACATCGAATACCGGGGCCTACGGCAACCACGGTGGCGAGACCCTGGGCGCCAGCTCTGCCCCGCTGGCCGGATACCGGTGCCGCAACAAGCACTTCACCGGTCGCGCCGTTTACACCAACGTCGTCCCGGCGGGAGCCATCCGCGGCTACGGTGCGGCACAGCCGACCTTCGCCATGGAGTCGGCGATCGACGAGCTCGCGCTCAAGCTCGGCATGTCGCCGCTGGAACTCCGGCGGATCAATGGCGTGAAGCCGGGCGACACCATCGGCGTGGGCGCTGCGCCCAATGACGACGTGATGGCCAGTTACGGCCTCGACCAGTGCTTCGACATGGTGGCCAGCGCCATCGAGTCGGGGCCATCATTGCCCGCCCCGCAGGGCTCGGAGTGGTCGACGGGCGTCGGCTATGGCATGGCGATGTACGACACGTCACCGCCGACCGAGCACCGTTCCGACGCCAGCGTCGAGGTGCTTCCCGATGGCACCTACCTCGTGCGCGTGGGCACCTGCGAGTTCGGCAACGGCACGACGACTTCCCACGTCCAGTTCGCCGCAGCGGCTCTGCGCACCGGTATGGATCGAGTCGCGATCCGCCATGGCGACACGGCGGAGTCCGGCTGGGACACCGGGGCGTTCGCGCAGACGGGCTTGAACGTCGCCGGCCGCGCGGTGACATACGCGGCCGATGGTCTGCGAGACCGCATCCTCGAGTACGCGGGGAGGTTCGCCAAAGACGGAGACCGCCTCGAGCTCCTTGCCGACTCGGTCGTGGTGGGAGACGAGCAGATCTCGCTAGCCGAACTCTGGCGCAGGGCCGATGCCGACGGGGTGTCGCTGAGCCAGGCCCGCCGGGCCTACGGCACGCCGATCAGCGTGGGGTTCAACGTGACCGGCGTGCGGGCTGCCGTCAACAGCATCACCGGCGAGATTCGCCTGCTGCAGGTTGCTCATGCGGTCGATGCCGGTGTGGTGATCAATCCGCAGCAGCTTCGCGGCCAGGTTGAGGGCGGCGTGACCATGGGCATCGGCTTTGCCATGACCGAGTGGCACCAGATGGCCGAGGACGGCACGATCTTGAATCCTGGTATCCGCATGTATCGCATGCCCAACTTCGCCGACGTCCCGCCCATCCAGGTCTATTTCTCCGAGGACGTCGATGGCATAGGACCCTTCGGGGCCAAGGGCTGCGCCGAGGCGCCAATCGACCCGGTTGCCCCGGCTATCGCCAATGCCGTGGCCGACGCCACCGGAGTGCGCATCCGCGAACTCCCGCTCGTGCCGCCGCTGATCTTCGAGCGGCTCTACGAGAACTACCTGCAGCAGGCTGCCGCCGTCTCGTGATGGTGGTCGAATCAAAGGGGGAGTGACGTGAGCACTATTCCGGACTACATGCGCCCGGTCGTGGTCGACGAACCGCCGGTGAGTGCTCAGGTGGTTGCCGAGCATGCCGTGCTGGCGCTCAACGATTCGATGATGCGCTACTACGACGCCTCGCTGGCCACGTTCATCGGCAACTTGCGCGACCAATACCCCATCATCCTGGCCATGTTCACCGGCCAGGGCGGTCAGATGACCCTGTATCGTCCCGGACGCGAGCCGGAGCATGCACCGCCCGTGCCGCTCGTGTACCAACTCACCAAGTCCGTGGGCCACAGCAGCATGGCCATCTACGAGATCCTGTCTCCTTACATGTCCAATGCGGCCGGCAATCAGCTCTGGCGCGCGCCCCTCGAGACGTACCGCACCGAGAACCGACTAGCCCTCGAAGGCCTTGCCGCACTGGATGTCAGCGACGAGACGCGCGCGATCCTGCAACAGATCCTTGAGCTGAATCTCGCCTTCATGGACGAGCGCCTGGCCAAGGGCACGTACGGCCCTGACGACATCCGCGAATTCGTCCGCAGCACGGTTCCGCATGCGTTCAAAGCCATCGGCATCGCATCTGGCGCCCAGGTGGGCCACTGGATGGCTGTCGTTGAGGAGTGGCAGCAGCAACTCGGTGCCGATTGGGATCGAACCTATGCGGTCACTAACACCCTGTACGTCGCGCGGCAGAACAACATCCTGTACAGCGTCCTCGCCCAGTTCATGGGCGAGGAAGCGATCGGTGATCGTCTGCTGCTCATCGAGACCCCGGAGTTCGAGACGACCCCCGAGAAGATGCTTGACGTGCTGGGCCGCATCATCGCCGACCGATCCCTAGGCATGATGTTCTTCCGCGACTACTTCCTCATGGATGTCGAACTCCTCGGTGGCGGTGCACGCGCGGCGATTGAGCGCGAGATGGCCGCACGCGGCCGCACGGCGGTTCTGCCGTCGTTGGCCCCCTTCCGCTCCAACGACTGGCCGTGGAAGACCGATCCGGCGAAGGGCACGGGCCCGGCTCGACTGCAAGACGCTGCCTTCGATGCGCCGGTGGACTACTAGGGGGCCGCATGCGAGCCGGAGCGATTCACTACGAGGTGAATGGCACGGGGGTACCGGTCGTCTTCATCCACGGCTTGGGCGGCACATCCAATATCTGGTTTGCGCAGCGCGAAGCGCTGAGCAGTCACTTCCGGGTCATCGTCTACGACCGGAGCGGCTGCGGACTGTCCGACCGGCGAAGCGGGGGCTACTCGATCGAAGGCTGGGCTGACGAGCTCGCAGCGTTGTTGGACGATGTGGAGGTCGAGGCGTCGATCGTCGTCGGGCACTCACTCGGCAGCATGGTCGCGCAGCGATTCGCCGAGACCTATCCGGAGCGGACCCGAGCGCTTGTCCTGGTAGGCGGCGAGGCGGCGCTCAGCCCCGAGGACAGAGACATACTGACCACCCGTGCTGAGGTCATCGAAGAGCGGGGCCTGTCCGCTGTTGTGGGTTCCTGGCTGAACTCGGTGCTGGCGCCCGTCACACGGGATACCAACCCTGCCCTTGCCGGGCTGCTGCGGGCCATGTTCCTCGCCAATGACGTGGGCACCTACGTACAACAGGCCATGGCCCTGCGTGACGGCGATGTTCGTCCTGAGCAAGGCGACATTCGGTGTCCAACTCTCCTCCTCGTGGGCGACCAAGACCCCGTGACTCCACTCGCCTGGCAGCGGGCGATCCAAGCGGCGATACCCGGCAGCACGGTGCAAGTGATTCCCGAGTCGGCCCATATGCCGATGCTGGAGTCTCCGGCGGCCTTCAACGTTGCGCTGCGGGAGTTCCTGCTCGACTTGGACCCGACTTCGGGCGGGGAATCATGACGCGCGGGAGTCGCCGCCAGGCTAGCCTTCAGGCGTGGCCGTGGCTGAAACCGACGTTGCCGTCATGACACGCAGGCTTCTCCTGGTCGAGGACGATCCGTTCTCGCGTGGTCTCCTCGCGCAGACCTTCTCGACCGCGGGATTCAATGTGCTGACCGCCGCCGATGCCATTGAGGCCGTGCGCCTGTTCGAGATGGCCGATCCGGATGCGCCCGTAGTCGATATAAAACTCGCAACGGGTCATGACCGCCTGGAACCAGCCAATGCGCCCGGGTAGCAAG
>NBNH01000409.1 GCA_004379115.1 Actinomycetales bacterium mxb001 | reverse complement strand
CTTCGTTGCCTTTGGGGGCAACGACGAGTTTTTCTTTCAAGAGCCGGCCCTACACCATGTAGGAAAGCTGACATGGGAGACTGAAAACGCCACGTATGTGGCTGTCGCCAAAGTTTCGGAATTCGGGGGTATAGAATATTTAGTCACACCAGTTGGGGTTGATACCCCATACTGGAAATGGACAGGAGAATATATATATTATCTTCCTGCGTTAGAGGAGGAAGATTTTAGAATATAATTGTAGCCCCCGCGTTGACGTAAGTCGGTCGCGCGGGGCTGCCTTTTTTTCTGTACTTTTACATTCCTTTTTAGGAAAAAAGTACAGTACCTGAGTCCTACAATTCAGTAGGCTCTTTATACCCCAAGGAGGGGATATGTTAATAACTGTTAAAGATAATAAAAAGATTGTCGTCCCCGCATGGGTGGTTACTTTCTACCTCTATGAAGAACCCTCCAAAGAATACTTTTTCTTCGGAGGAGAATACTCCTCAGCAAGAGATGAAGCATATAGCTGGCTGAGGTGGCAGCCTTCCAATTGCTGGAAGGCTGAAGTAAAGTTTAAAGACATCACATATGTGATGTCTGAATAATTGTAGTCCCGCGTTGACACTAATCCGTCGCGCGGGGCTGCCTTTTTTTCTGTACTTTTACATTCCTTTTTAGGAAAAAAGTACAGTACCTGAGTCCTACAATTCCGTAGGCTCTTTACGCCAAGGAGGGCGTTATGATACTTTTAAATATAGGCTTGGAAAACAGTCCCGGCTGGGACCTGGTGCCCCCTTCCATTAGAGAAGCATATAAAAACACCCCTCCCCTTGGAGGCAAGAAGATAATCCTCGATGAGGAGGACTTTTCTCTTACTTCCTCGGAGGTAAGAGATATTTTTCTGCTGTCCAAAAAGTACCATGAGTGGTATTCCCTTTCGGTTCTTTCCCCCTGGAAAATCTACCCACCCTCATATGTGACCTATGGGGGTGACGAAATCTCCTCCCAGGAGATGTATAAAAAACTTGACGAGGGAGTATTCCCTATAGGATTTGTAGATTACAATGGGAACGTAATCTACTTTTAATTATAGCCCCGCGTTGACGTAAGTCGGTCGCGCGGGGCTATAATTATTTTTTTTCTGTATTTTTT
>NBNH01000408.1 GCA_004379115.1 Actinomycetales bacterium mxb001 | reverse complement strand
ATCGAGATCCTCGCCGACCGTCGCGCCCGTTCGGCGCTCCCCACGCTGGTCAAGGCCGCTGGCGATGCCGACGGCTCGGTTCGCTCGGCGGCGATGCGGGCCCTCGGCAAACTCGGCGGCGTCGATCAGGTGGCCGGCATGGTGGCCAGCCTGCTCAAGTCGGCGCCGGGCGGCGAACGCGACGAGGCCGAACGGGCGATTGTGGCTGTCTGCACGCAAAACGCCGGCAAGGAAAAATCGGCCGAGGTATTCCTCGCCGCCTTCACGGCCGCCGGCGATGCCGATCGCGAGGGTGATCGCGATCACCGAGAAGAGAATGGTGACCCAGACGCCCCTGACGATCGCGGGGGCCTTATCGATCATCCACGGGATGTCGAAGCCGCTGCGGAGAAAGGCAAAGCCCAGCAGGGCGAAGATGACCGCCCAGACGAGAGCGACCTTCACGCGGAAGGGAATGCGCAGGCTCGCCGCCTCCAGGGACTCCGCGAGCCCGTGACGCTGACGCGTCACGGGCTCGCGAGCCGAATCTTCAGCCATCGAGCGTCAGGCGCCCGGGCCCTTGGTGATGTCGACGCCGTACCACTTCATCGACAGCTCGCTGAGCGTGCCGTCGGCGTGCATCTCCTGGATGATCCGGTTGAGCTCGGCCACCAGGCTGTCGACCGGGAGCGGGGAGCTGTTGTCGGCGGCCACGGCGAGCGGCTCGAGGAAGACCGGGTCGCCCACGAGGCGGATCTCCTTGCCCTTCTTGATCGCCTCCTCCAGCAGCGGCACCGCAGAGACCATGGCGTCTACGCGACCGAGCTTGAGGTCCTGCAGGGCCGTCGTATCGGTGTCGTAGGTGACGATCTCGACGTCCTCGGGCACGACGAACTCGAAGTCGAAGCCCGGGATGACAAGGGTGCGATTGAGGTAGTACTCGTAGGTGCACGCTCCACAGACGCCCACGCGCTTGCCTGCCAGTTGGTCAATGGACTGGATATCGCTATCGGCATTGACGGCCACCCCAGCAGGAGTGAAGTAGTAGGGCTCGGTGAAATCGAGCACCTGAGCGCGCTCCTCGGTGATCGACATGGAGCCGACCGAGACATCCCAGCGGTCGTTCCAGTTGCCGGCCGTGATGACATCCCATGCGGGGGTCTCCCACTGCGTGGTGACGCCCATGCGCGTGGCGATCTCGTTGGCCACGTCGATGTCGAAGCCCTGCCACTCGCCGGTGGCCTCGTCGTAGGACGACTGCGGCGGGTACGCCGGGTCGGTCGAGACGCGCAGGACGCCGGTCTCGAGGATCTGGGCGAGCAAGCCATCGGCCGCGGGGGCAGCACTGCTCGACTCGGGAGCCGCGCTGCTGGACTCCGGTGCCGCGCTGCTGGACTCCGGCGCGGCCGAGCTTGACGACGCTCCGCCCCCTCCGCCTCCACACGCGACCAGGACCGCACCGCTCATGAGCAGGGCCCCGGCGGCGGCCAGGGTCTTCATCGAACGCATATCCACCCCTTCGGTTGAGGAACCCCGTCATTCTCACCGGGGTACCCCCACGAGGGGCCGTTTTGGGGACATTCGAGGCCGACCCGTGACCCTCCCGCGGGGCAGACCCGCGAAGCGCTTGGATAGGAACGTGACGCAGGACGACCGGCAGGCGCGGGCCCCCTATGCCGAGGCCCTCCAGCGCAATGCCGACGAGGGGTGGGTGCGCCTGGGGGTCCCGGGCCACCAGGACCAGCCCAAGCACCATCCCGCCCTGGCCGGCCTCGCCGGGCCCGAGCTCCTGGCCGTCGACATCCCGATGTTCACCGAGGGCGTCGACCTGCCCGCCCCCGGCGAGACATCCAGCCCTCTCCTGGAGGCCCTCGAACTCGCCGCCGAGGCGTGGGGCGCGCGGCGCACGTGGTTCCTCACCGACGGCGCCTCGCAGGGCAATCACGTCACCTGCCTGGCATTGCGATCGCTCAGCCCGCACGCCGTCGTGCAGCGCTCCGTGCACACGTCGGTCATCGACGGCGCAATCCTGGCGGGCCTGCGCCTGGAATTCGTGCAGCCGAGCGTCGATTCAGTGCTGGGCATTGCCCATGGCGTGACCGCAGCAGCAGTCGATGAGCAACTGACAGCGCATCCCGGTGCGGCCGCGGCGTACATCGTCACGCCCTCCTACTTCGGCGCCTGTGCCGACATCGACGCCATCGTCGAGGTTGCGCACCGTCACGGCGTGCCGCTCGTGGTCGACGAGGCATGGGGCAGCCACTTCGGCTTCCACCCCGAACTGCCGAAGTCGGCCCTGCAGTCGGGCGCCGACCTCGTCATCTCCAGCACCCACAAGCTCGGCGGCAGCCTCACCCAGTCGGCCATGCTGCACCTGGGCGAAGGCCCCTTTGCCGACCAGCTCGAGCCCCTCATCGTGCGCGCGATGACCACCTTCGGCACGACGAGCCCGTCAGGGATCCTCTACGCATCACTCGACCTTGCGCGACGTGATCTCTACCTCAACGGCATCCCCGGCATTGGAGCCAGCATCGCCGATGTCGAGCACCTGCGCGAGGTGCTCAACGCAAAGGGCCGGTACGCCGACCCTGATCCGAGCATCCACGCCGCACCCGACGTCATCGCCCTCGATCCGCTGCGTTTCGTGGTCGACACGCGCTCGGGCGGGGTCCCCGGCTATGTCGCACGTCGACTCCTCGAGGAGCGCAATCGCATCCACGTGGAGATGGCGACCGGCACGTGCATCGTCGGCCTGGTCGGCGCGGGCAGCCGTCTCGATGTCGACTACGTCGCCGCCGCGCTCCACGACCTGCCCGAGCAAGACCTGGGGGCGCACCCGCCCATTCACCTGCCGGCGAATGCGCCGCGGCAGATGGACCTGCGCGACGCCTACCTCAGCCCCACCGAGATCGTGCCCGCCGCCCAGGCGGTCGGCCGCACCTCGGCCGACTCCCTCGCCGCCTACCCGCCGGGGGTGGCCAATGTGCTGCCAGGGGAGCTCATCACCCAGGAGATCCTCGACTTCCTGCAGGACACTGCCCGCTCGCCCTACGGCTGGGTCAGAGGCAGCGTCGATCCCGCGGTCGAGCGCCTGCGCGTCATCGCCTAGTCCCTGCCGCTCAACGCCGTGGATTCGCCCCGGGGGCCCCGTGCGCCGCACTAGTCTCGGCCCGGTGTCGAGGCGCCTCGGCCCGGTGTGACGGCGAAGCCGTTCCCGAGGGACTCTGACGCCGGAGGGAGACTGACGGTGGCTGCCACGGAAGCGTCGGCGCTCAGCATTCGCGATGTATCCAAGACCTTCCCCACGCCCGAGGGCGGCGAGGTCAAGGCGCTCGACTCGGTGAGCCTGGAGGTCGCCGACGGATCCTTCACCGTGCTGCTCGGGCCATCCG
>NBNH01000407.1 GCA_004379115.1 Actinomycetales bacterium mxb001 | reverse complement strand
AAGATGACGACGCCGATCGTCGGCCGCTGCGCGCGCAGGGCTTTGCCCAACTCCATGCCCGACATGTCATCTTCCCCGAGAGCGAGATCGAGCAGGGCAACGTCGAAGTCCACCGACTGCGCCTGGGAGAGCGCCTCCCTCGGCGAGGCTGCAGTAGCCACGACCTCTATGTCCTTGCGACTCGTGAGAATCGCGGACAAGATCCCGCGCAAGGCCGGATCGTCTTCCACGTAGAGGACACGCAGCGGTCCGTGTGTCGCGGCGGCTCCAGACATTCAACGATCCCAGCACATCGACCCAGGATCTGGCCAGCAACCCCAGACAGGTGTTCGTGCCGCAGGATCAGCACCCTGGAGGCAGAGCGTTCACGCGCAGAAGACACCTGTTCACGCGAGTGTCAGTCAACGCCGCATGCGTACTGACCTAGCTCCGAACCGGCCCCGAACTCCCCCGCGCAAGGATCCGCGTCTCCATCTGACTGTGCACGACAGCGCGATTCGGATCTCCGATCCGCTCGATGAGCAGGTCGGCTGCCGTGCGGCCCATGTCGGCGAGGGGCTGGGCCACGGTCGTGAGGTCCAGCGAGTCGAGCAGGCGCATGCCGTCATAGCCGACGACGGATACGTCTTCGGGTACGCGCAGTCCGCGGTCACGTAGCGCTGCCATGGCACCAATGGCGGCCAGATCGTTGGCGACGAAGAGAGCCGTTGCGCCCGCATCGACCGCGGCACGCGCGCCGGTGTAGCCGCCGGACTCCGTAAAGGCACCTTCCACCACCCTCGGCTCGAGGCCGTGGCGCGTCATCGCCCACTCGTAACCCGTCCGTCGCTGATGCGCGATGCGGTTATCGCCGCCGGAGACGTGGGCGATCCGCTCATGTCCGAGGCCGACAAGGTGATCGACGGCGAGCATGGCGCCGGCAACATCGTCACCGCTCACCGAGTCAAGACCGGGAATGCCCTGTGTCTGCCAGGTCACGACGACCGTGGGAACCTCGGCGGCAATCTGCGCAAGGTCCTCGTCCGATAGGCGATGCGCGATGAGGATCAGGCCTTCGACGCGCGACTCGAGCAGTCGGGTGATCTCGGTGCGTTCGGTCGTCGGATCAGCATTGCCCGTCACCAGAAGCGTGGAGTAGCCGTGACCGCGCACCGCCTCGTGAACGCCGTCGAGGATCTCGGCGAAGACGGGATTGTGGAGATCGAGGATGTGCACGCCGATGGTGTGGGTGCGCTGGCGCACGAGGCTGCTCGCGGTGCGATTGGGGCGGTAGCCGAGCTCATCGGCCGCAGCCAGGATGGCGTCGCGGCTGGCGGGAGCGACTTTCGTTGAACCCTGTAGCGCGAGCGACACCAACGACTTGGAGACACCCGCTCGGGCCGCCACATCATGCAGGGTTGGACGGCGTCCGTTGCCCGATGGGGCACGCGCCGGGGATGCAGCACGCGCGTGGTCGGACACCCCCCGAGACGCGCCCGAACCGTGGCGATGGGTCGCCATCGCTATCCGATCTCCGCCATCGACACCGCACGGCCCTCACGGGCGGAGACCTCGCAGGCGATCGCCGCAGCGAGAGCAGCGCGCGACGCGCGCGGCGGGCACGGGTTGGCGCGCTCCCCGCGCACGACATCGACGAAGGCCGACGTCTCGGTGGTGAACGCCTCACGGAAGCGATCCATGAAGCCCTTGTAGGGATCGGCGGGCGCGCCCGTGAAGTACGTCTCGACGTAGGCGGGCTCATCGCCGGCCTCGGCGACGCGGATCGGCGTACGGTGATCGAGTCCTGCTGACACGGAGTCGAGCGAGCCGAAGACCTCCATGCGGATGTCGTGACCGGCCGGGTCATGGCGAGTGCCGCTGATGAGCACGGGCAGACCATCAGTCATGGTCAGGTGGACGGCGACGACGTCGTGGTCGTCAGCCGCGGCGTAGTCCGGATGATTGCGCACCGCGCCCGTGGCGTAGACGGTCTCGATATCGCAGTCGCTGAGCCAGCGCGCGAGATCGAGGTCGTGGACGAGCATGTCGCGGAAGGTGCCACCGCTGCCGGCGATGTAGTCGGGAGACCCGGGCGTCTTGTCATGGGCGACCAGGGTCATCGTGTAGAGCACGCCTAGGCGGCCCGAGTCGATGGCCTCCTTGATGCGGCGGATGCCCTGATCGAAGCGCCGCTGGAATCCGATCTGCATGGTGACGTTGCCGGACATGTCGATGAGTCGATCGGTCTCGTCGAGGGTCATGGCCAACGGCTTCTCGATCAGGAGGGGCTTGCCGAGCGGGACGAATTGCTCGAGCAGCTCCATGTGCGTGTCAGTGGCCGTGGTGACGGCATACGCATCGGCCTCGGGCCACTCGCCCCACGGCGACGTGCGTCCACCGACGCGGGCGGCCAACTCCTCCGCGCGTGCGGGGTTGCGGTTGGTCACGACGATGTCGTCGACGCGGCCATCGGCCGCGAGATCCTCGGCCCGGATGACGCCCATCCGCCCCGCGCCCACCACGACGATCCGCATGCGC
>NBNH01000406.1 GCA_004379115.1 Actinomycetales bacterium mxb001 | reverse complement strand
AGACTGCGCTGGAGTCCCTGTCGTGGGCCCAGTTCTTCTTGGCCGCTCTACCGCGGCCAACTCCACAGGCGCGTGTGCGGGGTGCGAGTGGGGTCCTGTGGCGAGTTGACTTCCTCTTCGGCGAGCGGGTCATCGGCGAGTGTGATGGAGCAGTGAAGTACCTCGCGGGACAGTCCCTGTGGGAAGAAAAGCGACGGCAGTCAGACCTCGAGGCGGCCGGCTACATCGTGGTCCGGTGGACCTGGGAGGAGATCATGCATCGTCCCCGCGTGGTGATGGCGCGGATTGCTCTCGCTATGACGCGTGCCGCTTGAGCCGAATCTCGCTCAATGAGCACGCAAGGGACAGTTACGGCGCCCGCTAAGTGTCCCTAGCCTGCTCATTCGACCGCGGATTCACGGAGATAGCGGTCATCTCGGCGACCTCGGGGTAGCCCGAGTCCGGGGCCGCATGCGGCTCACCGGGACGCCGTACGCGCACGACCTGCCACCCTGCCTCGCGCGCGGCATCGAGTTCGGCAACGACGTCGGAGCAGAAGAGAAGCGTGGACGGATCAGCGCCGATCGCTTCCGCGATGGCCCGGTACGACGACGCCTCGCGTTTGGGCCCGGCATTAGCGGTGTCGAAGTAGCCGCTGATCCACGGCGTGAGGTCACCGGCGGGGGAGTGGGCATACCAGTTGCGCTGGGCCAGCACCGATCCCGAGGAGTAGACGGAGATCGGAACTCCGGACTCGTGCCAGGCACGTAGGGCATCGAGGGCGTCGGGGTAGAAGTCGGAGATGAGTTCGCCGCTGTCGAAGCCCTCCTGCCAGATCAGACCCTGCAGCGTCTTCAGCGGAGTCACCTTGCGGTCGGCGGCCACCCACTCGCGCAGGGCGCCCACGACCTGGTCTCGGGTGGGCTCAGCAACGCCCAGTTCCCGGGCTACCTGATCGAGAATGTCCTGCACCTGCGGCTCGCTGTCGTGCACGGCCAGCCATGAGTCGAACCGCTCTGTCGCGTAGGGGAAGAGCACGTCGTAGACGTATGTCGAGCGGCTGGTCGTGCCCTCAATGTCGACCACCACATGACCGACATCGGAGAACGTCGCCTCCGCTACTGTCATGGCCGGGAGGCTACATGGCGCAGCATGAGGAGCTCGCGCGTACGTCGCGGCGGCTCTACGACCTCGGCTGGATGCGCGGCACATCCGGCAATGTCTCGGTGCTCGATGGCTCCCAACTGTTCGTCACCGCCAGCGGAGTCGACAAGTCGTCGCTGGGCGAAACCGACGTCGTCGAGGTGGATGGCCATGGTGCGGCGCTGCCCGGCCAGAGCCTGACTCCCAGCGCCGAGGCGCGCGTCCACGCGGCGATCCTTGAGGCGGCTCGCGCCCGGGCAGCCGTTCATGTGCACGCCATGTCCGGTGTGCTCGCTGCTGCCCGCTGGCCCGGGGGAGTCCCGCTGGTCGACGTGGAACAACTCAAGGGCATCGGCCGGGGAGCCCATGGCGATCGGGTCACCGTGCCGGTCGTCGCCAACTCCCAGGACATGGCCGAGCTGTCCGCGCGCGTGGTCCAGGGAATGGACACCGGAGTCCCGTGCGTGATCGTGGCCGAGCACGGCATCTATACGTGGGGCGGATCGCTCGAGGAGGCAGTCGCTCGCACCGAGAGCCTCGACTGGCTCTTCGAGCATGCCCTGCGCCTCGACGCCCTTGGCGCCGTGCGCCAGAATGTCGACACGCCCTTCCTGGAGGACCAATGACGCTCCTGACCGTCTGGATCGACGACCAGCCTGAGACACCCACGTTGCGCACCGAGGATCGCGCGACCATCGCCGAGCAGCTTGCCCCGCTCGGCGTCGTCTACGAGCACGTGCCCGTCGGCGATCGGCTCCCCGATAGCGCCACCCAGGACGACGTCCTCGACGCTCACCGCCCCCTGGTCGATCGGCTGATCGCCGAGCATGGCTACCGGCTGGTCGACGTGGCGCAGTTGCATCCGGTCGACTCCGACGAGTGGCGCGCCACGGCGGCGGCGGCGCGCACCAAGTTCCTCAATGAGCACACGCATGACGAGGAAGAGATCCGCTACTTCGTGGCCGGGTCCGGGGTGTTCTACCTCCATATCGACGGCAAGGTCCACGCCATGCTGTGCACCCCCGGTGATCTCCTCAGCGTCCCCGCACTCACCACGCACTGGTTCGACATGGGCACCGCGCCCGACTTCACGGCCATCCGCTTCTTCCACGATGACGATGGCTGGGTCGGCACTTTCACCGGCAGCGATATCTCCACGAAGTTCCCGACCTTCGACGAACTCGCCCTCGCGCGGGCATGACATCGATTGACTGGCCGGCCCTGCGCGCCGCGGCTGAGGTTGCGCGAGACCACGCCTACGCGCCCTACAGCCGTCACCCGGTCGGTGCTGCTGCGCTGACGTCGTCCGGGCGCATCGTCTCCGGCTGCAATGTCGAGAACGCCTCTCTGGGCATCACGCTGTGCGCCGAGTGCGGCCTGGTCAGCGACCTGGTGCGCACGAGTCCGCCCGGACAGCGCGAGTCGATCGTCGCCTTCGCCTGCGTCGGACCTAATCCAGGGCCGCTCCTGCCGTGCGGCCGCTGCCGTCAGTTGCTCCATGAGCACGGCGGTGCCGAGATCCTCATCGATCGGGCCGGCGGGCCGACGCGACTCGGCGACCTCATCCCCGACGCCTTCGGTCCGGAGTCCATCCCGTGAGCCAGGGCGCTCTCGGCGTCATCGCCGGCACGGGCTTCTACGCGTTGGCGCCACTCGAGGCCGCCACGACGTCCATCCGCGAGACCCACTACGGACCGGTCTCGGTGACGAGGGGCACGTTGCATGGGCGTACGACGTTCTTCGTCTCTCGTCACGGCATCAATCACTCCGTGCCGCCGCACATGGTCAACTACCGAGCGGTCATCCAGGCGCTGGCCGACCTCGGGGTGACGGAGATCCTCGCCATCAACGTCGTGGGAGGCATCGGCCACGAGGCCGGCGAACTCGTCGTCATCGACGACTTCATCGACTTCACTCACCAGCGACCCGTCACCTTCTTCGATGGCAGTACGCCGGAGGGCGTGGTGCACATCGACATGGGTGAGCCCTATGACGAGCGACTGCGGGGTGCGTGGATCCGAGCGGCGGCAGATCTCGACGTGCCCGTCACCGCGCAGGGCGTGTACGGCGCGTTCGAGGGCCCGCGTTTCGAGACGAAGGCGGAAATCCGCATGGCGCAAGCCGCCGGAGTCACCGTGGTCGGCATGACCGGAGTGCCAGAAGCGGTGCTTGCGGCCGAACGCGGCATTCCCTACGCGAGTCTGTGCC
This sequence comes from Actinomycetales bacterium mxb001, assembly GCA_004379115.1. Lineage (GTDB taxonomy): Bacteria > Actinomycetota > Actinomycetes > S36-B12 > S36-B12 > Mxb001. The sequence continues at coordinate 4,181 of NBNH01000406.1, read as the reverse complement.
TCGTGGCCAACCCGGCGGCCGGCCTCGGCACCGAGCCCATCACCGTCGACGACGTCAATGCGGTGGTTGCCCAGGGTGCTGCCACCGTGACCCGCGTCCTCGATCGCGCGGCCGAGATCCTGGCCACTTCGGCATGAGCGTCGATCTCGTCATCCGTGATGCCCGCTATGTGCTGATGACCGACAGCGCTGGCGGCGCACGAGAGCGTGTCTCCATCGCCATCGATGACGGACGCATCGTCAGCGTTGGCAGTGATGCTCCCGATGCCCGCACGGTCATCGATGGCACCAACCTTCTCGTGATGCCGGGACTCGTCAACCTCCATACCCATCTGGCCATGACGTTGCTGCGCGGGATTGCGGAAAACGTCGATCTCCAGGGATTCCTCGAGCGGGTCTGGGCCGAGGAGGCCCGCCTCATGGATTCCACGGGCGTCTACACGGGCACGCGACTCGGTGCGCTTGAAGCGCTGCTGTCAGGCACGACGACGGCGCTTGACATGTACTTCCACCCGGCCGATGCCCATCGCGGCGCGGTCGAGGTCGGTCTTCGCCACGTCACCGGTCCGGTGTTCTTCTCGTTCCCCGGCCCCGACGGCCTGTCCTGGGACCAGCGCATGGAGCTGGCACGGGCGTGGCCCACGACGCTCGCTTCGCTCGGCGGCCCGCACGTGCCGCCGGCGCTCATGCCGCACGCGGCCTTCACCGTGGGGATCGACCACCTGCGCGAGATCGCCGACCTCGCCGGCGTTCAAGGAGCCCTTGTCCATACTCACGCGTCGGAGAACAACCAGGAGAACGCCGACACCGTCAAGGCAACCGGCATGCGACCGGTCCCTGCGCTCGAAGTCTCGGGAATCCTCGCGCACGCACCGGTGCTGGGCCATGGCGTACGACTCGATGAGTCCGAGCGCCACACGGTGGCGGCAACCGGCACGGCCGTGGCGCATTGCCCGGGATCCAACCTCAAGCTCGCGAGTGGGGCAGCGGACATCGTGGGATACCGCGAGGACGGCATTCGCGTCGGCCTCGGCACCGACGGGTGCTCATCGAGCAATGACCTCGACATGTTTTCCGTGATGCGCCTTGCGGCCAATCTCGCGCGCCTCGTTCGCGACGACCCCGCTGCCATCTCCGCACAGGACGTCGTTGCGGCGGCCACCCTCGAAGGCGCCCGGGCTCTCGGCCTCGGCGATCGCATCGGCACCGTCGAGGTGGGCAAGGAGGCCGACCTCATCGCCATCGATCTGCGTGCCCCGCACCTAGTGCCGGTTCATGATCCCTACACGACGGTCGTGTACGCCGCCGGCCGCTCCGACGTGCGCCATGTCGTCGTCGCGGGCGAGCCGGTGGTGGTGGATCGTCAGCCCACGCGGGTGAGTGCCGACGAGATCATGCGGGCGGCCGAAGACCTCGTGGGTCAGCCGTGACCTCGCTCGACGTCATGACGGCCGGCGAGGTGATCGACACGCTCGGCTTGGAATACCTCGATGGCGAAGGCGTGTGGATCTCGCTGCTGTGGCGCAGCGACCACGGAAGTGCCATCTACGGATTCTTGACCCCGGACGACTTCAGTGCTTTGCACGTGCTGCGCGAGGACGAGATGTGGGTGCATGTGGCTGGCGCGCCTGTCGAGATGCTCCTGCTCCACCCCGATGGAGAGCACGAGGTCCGCGTGCTGGGCACCGATGTTGCCGCCGGGCAGTCGCCCGCAGAACTCGTGCCAGCTTCCACCTGGCAGGGCTCGCGAACCCTGGGTGATTGGAGCCTGGTCGTGTGCTCCCTCGCGCCGCCGTTCAGCGGCTTCACGCTGGCTGACCGCTCGACCGACTTCTCCGCGTGGCCTGATGCTTCCGACAGGATCGGTGGGCTGATCCGTGGCTGACTCACGCGTCGTTCTCATCACCGGGGCTTCGGGCGGCCTCGGTCAGGCCCTCGTCTCGGTGTTTACCGAGAGCGGCGACGTTGTCGTTCGGCAGTCGCGGTCAGCTGACCGCGGTGATGTCGCCGGAGACCTCACGTCTGATCACGATGTGCAGGCGATCATCGACGCTGTGGTCTCCCGGCATGGGCGCATCGATGTCGTCATCAACAACGCGGCAGACCAGATGATCGGCGAGACAGGGCCGTTCGACGCCGAGCGCTGGGCAACCATGCTCGATGCGACGCTGCTGAGTGCCGTTCGCTTGACGTCTGCGGCCGTGCCGCACATGCCCGCGGGATCCGCGGTGGTCAATGTGTCGTCCCTTGCCGCATCCGTCGCCTTTCCGGTGGCCGCCCCCTACGCGGCGGCCAAGGCGGCACTCGAGGCCTTGACCCGCTCCCTCGCCCTCGAATTGGGAGACCGGGGGATTCGTGCCAACGCGGTGGCGCCCGGGCTGATCGACCGCGAGGGCCTCTCCCGTGATTGGCCCAGCGGCTTCGAGGCGTGGTCCGCGGGCACTCCGCGCGGCCGGGTGGTCACCGCCGATGAGGTGGCGTCCGCCGTGCGGTTCCTCGCGAGTGACGCGGCGTCAGGGATCTCGGGTGTGGTCCTGGCGGTGGATGCAGGGTGGTCCGCCAGCGGCCGAATCCCCTAGTGCCACGCGTTCATCGCACGTCACATGGTTCACATCTGTCCGTTCCGTTCCGCCGCTCCGATTACGGGACGGTCACGGCGCCCGTGCGCCCTGTTGGGCGAACGCTGTCCGGCAATAGGGTGACTCCAGACCCACATACACGTGACGCGGCGGCACAGTCGTCCGCACACACGATCAGAAGGGCGCATGCATGCATCGCAAGTTCGCATTGGCGGCGGTTGCCGCCGCTTCTGCCCTCGTCCTGGCCGCCTGTGGCGGCAGTGGCGGCGGTAGTTCCTCGTCTTCCGGCGGTGGTGGTGGCGGTGGTCAGGGTGACTGCCCCGGCGCCGACGCCTTCTGCATCGGCCTGGTGACCGACACCGGCAAGGTCGATGACAAGTCGTTCAACCAGTCCGCCTGGGAGGGCGCGCTCGAGGCCGCAGCTGCTACAGGCGGCTACGCCAAGTACATCGAGACCGTCGATCCCAAGGACTACGAGAACAACATCAACCAGTTCGTGACGGCTAACTACGACGTCATCGTGACGGTCGGCTTCCTCATGGGCGAGGCGTCCGTGGCTGCAGCCAAGGCCAACCCCAATGTCCAGTTCATCGGCGTCGACCAGTTCCAGGCCGAGACCATCCCCAACCTCACGGGCCTGGTTTTCCCCGAGGACAAGGCTGGCTACGCGGCTGGCTACCTCGCGGGCCTGATGACCAAGACCAACAAGATCGGCGCTGTCCTGGGCACCGACACGGTTCCTCCCGTGAAGTTGTTCGGCGAGGGCTACAAGGCCGGCGTGCTCGCGGCGAATCCCAACGCCGAGGTCACGCTGGTCTACCACGCACCCGACAACGCCTTCAATGACCCGGAGTGGGGCGCAGCTGAGGCTAAGAAGCAGCTCGCCCAGGGTGCCGACGTCATCTTCGGCGCTGGTGGCAACACCGGCAACGGTGCGCTGATCGAGATCGCCAAGGCACCCGGTGCCGGCGAGACCATCTTCTGCATCGGTGTCGACACCGACCAGTACTTCACGGTGCCGCAGGCGCAGAAGTGCTTGCTGACCTCGGCCGAGAAGAAGCTCACGCTCGGCACGAAGACACTCATCGAGATGGTGAAGGACGGCAAGGCCCCCGGCGGCAACTACGTCGGCCTCACCGGCCTGGCTCCCTATCACGACACCGAGTCCGTGGTGCCCGAGGACGTCAAGGCCAAGGTCGCCGAGATCATCGCCGGCCTCGATGACGGCTCGATCCAGACCGGCGTCACGCTCTGATCAGTCGCAGAGCTCGCAGGTAGTCATGGAGAGGCGGGGGGGGGGGGGGGGGGCGCCCCCCCCCCCCCCCCCCTTCCCGGAGGGCCATACCCACGTCAACACCGCGACCTCCTCTTTTTCATCCTTCCCCACCCCCCCAACCGGGAAGCCCGGCTCGGGACTATTCCCAACTCCCCACCCGGCCAGCGAGCGGGCATCGCCGCCCATTTGGGCGGCGCCGCCGGCGCCCCCCCGCGGTGGGCGGGGCTCTCCGCACGGACAGACGGGGCTGTGGGGTTCCTTGGGTGGGAGGCCGGCGCCAACGCCACCGCGCCTTCGCGCGTCGGGGGCGCCTCGGGCGTCGCGCGG
>NBNH01000405.1 GCA_004379115.1 Actinomycetales bacterium mxb001 | reverse complement strand
TTGTATAAGTATGTTATCTTTAATATCAGTTATAAAACATATAGGCACTTGTCCGTCTACTTGTTGGTGAAAGTTACTACCTAATTCAGGTTTTGCAGGATTTTTACTAAAACGAGCTTGTACGTTTGGCATAAAACTAAATGAAAATATTAAAGGGGAGTAGATATACCCCCCTTAATACTATTATACTATTATGCTATCAAGTTTAAATGTAATATAAGCAGTTAAGTATATAAATAGTTTTGGCTACTACCAACATTACTTCCTGTAGCAACAGTTAGTGGATTGCCTGTTAGTACAGGATATGCAACATTACTTAGCCTATTACTAGATGTTGGTTCAAGTGCAGAAGACGCTTCGTCTATAAATCTAATACTCTCGCACAGTCCTTCAAACCTAGTAGCTACTACAGAGCGACCTGCCATTGCTCCTAACGTAACTGAGTCAATTTTAGCATAGATAAGTTGATACTTTCCAGTAGCATTTCTTGTTCTACCTCCATTGCGATCAGGACCACCTCTAATAGGAAAATTTATTCCTCTTCCATCTAATTCAGGTGCATTTATTTCAACAGTTATAACAAATCGTGGAGTTGGGTCAGCTTTAAACTCAGGTCCAACTTGGTCAACCCCAAAAACATCTTTTAATATTCCTATATCTAATAAACCCCGTTCAAGAACCCAACCATACTGAAACTCGCCGTCTAATAAGCGAGGGGTTTTACGGCCAAAAGGCATATAAGCTTCTGTAGCGTTACGCATAGTTTTTTGGAAAGATGTAAATCCCCCTACTAAAACAGGAGTGCCAGTGCCTTGATCATTCATGTAAACATTTAAGTGAAACCCTTGAATTGGGTCTAAAGTAGCGTTATTAACTACAATTCTGTTATTGCTAATGGTAGTCATACTAATTATTTTTTAAAGTATAGGTTATAAAGGTATAAGTGTTAAACTGAAGTTTGGATAGTAAGGTCATCACTTATATCCATAATAGTTGAAACTATTATATTATCAGCGGGGAAAGAAGGTGTAAAGCGAATACGAACATTAAGACGACCTTCAAGCTGATCACGTACAGTATTATTAGCAGCGGAGCAGATAGTAGGTTCTAGGTTAGTAAACCAACCATCTCTGAGTTTAGAGTAGAGGTAAGTATCACAGGCGCTAGCAACTTCAGACTGTAGAGCTGGAGTATTAGGTCTAGAACGGCACCATTGAAGAGCAAGATATAAATCAGTTTTAACTTGGTCTAAAGTACGGCTAATAGAGCGATAGCGTTTAGCGAGTTGACGGCTAGTAGTTAAACCGTTGCAGAAACGGTAGCCGCCGAGGTTAGAATCAAAAAGTAAGACTTCTATACCTGCATCGGACATTCTATCTAAATAACTACCTGTAGTTAGGGTATCAACAGAAATAACATTTCTTACAAGAGAACCAGAGTAAGAAGCAGCAGGGGAAAGATTAGGCGCGCGGGATAAATCGTAACCTAGATAAGAGCCAGAAGAGCCTACATTAGGTACAAGTAACCCGTTAGCTCCGCGCATTAGTTGTGTACCTGCAATTAATACAATTCGTTCGTTATCCAATCTATCAGCTAATAATTTAGCTCTATCAGGGTCTATACCTGGTGGTAACTCAAATACAGCAGACCTTAACCCACTTTCTGGTGTTGATTTATTAACACTATCAACAGCTTTTTCAAATACAGCGTCAAAATCAGGATCTCCATAATAAATACCTGGAAGAGCTAAACTTGCTAGATTAATACCATCTAAAGAAGTAATACCTTTAATTAAACCTTGAGCTAGTGATTGTTTAGAGGGTGTTTGTTGAGTACTATCAATACCGTTGCTTAAGTAAAATAGAGATAGAACACTAGCACCTTGACGAGCAAAACCGGTATCTCCTCCAGAGAAAGCTGAACTAATACGTTGTAAAGGAGGAGCCAAACGCTGAGGAACTAATCTAAATACTCTATGAGTACTGTCTATAGTTACATTTCTAGCTAAAGAATTAACTACAGGCATAAAGTAAATTTGAACTAAGCTAGTAGTGCTAAAAGCTAAACTACGTCCTGTAGTAAAATCTAAATTAGCTGTAGTAACTGTAGTAACATAGCGAGAGTCAGAAGCTATAACTGTAGTGTTAAGGTCTTGAACTTCTAACTCAAAAGAGCTATTTTTACCTGATGCTTTTTGGTTACGAACTGAGCACGAAATGTTATTTCCATGCACTCCTGGTGTAACAGCTTCTATTCTCCACAATAAAGTGCCATCAGCTGAGTATAAATCTCTAAAAGATGCTTGAGCTCCATTGTAGCCGCCTTTAAAATAATTTATTTTACCAAAATTACCTATAGAGTTACCTAAGATAACATCTTTTACTTTATTTGCTTCTGTTACTGTACTAGCATCAGTTGTATATCTAGTTAATGACCAGTTAATTCTATTAGCTTGGTCTCCACTATGAGTTGAGTTAAGAGTGATAGTAGGTCTAAATTCTTCTATTCCGTTAACAAGTATAGATTCTTCTATAGTAATATTATTTATCAA
>NBNH01000404.1 GCA_004379115.1 Actinomycetales bacterium mxb001 | reverse complement strand
CGGCACGCCGCCGAGCGCCTCACCCGCCGATGTGAATCGGCCCGCGAGGTCGGTTGCGCCGTCGGCGACAGCCAGGCCGGGCGCGGCGAGGTTCATGATGAGGTCGTAGAGCCGCAGTGCCACCCAGATCCACAGTGCGCTCCACAGCACCAGCCATGCATCGCCGACGATCTGTCGCGTCCGCCGGGCAGGAATCTCCGAGTACCAGGTCATATCGGCACCCTAGGATGCGAGCGTGAGCGTGGCGACGGGAAAGCTCGAGACCGCCCGCGTGAGCGTCGCCATCGTCGGAGCAGGTCCGGCGGGCCTCATGCTGTCCCACCTGCTCGCCCGACGCGGCATCGACAGCGTCGTCGTGGAGATCCGGTCGCGCCACGAGATCGAGACCACCAGTCGAGCTGGAGTCCTCGAGCAGGGGGCTGTGCGGATGCTCGTGGATGAGGGCGTCTCGGATCGCGTCCTGCGCGAAGGCCAGCAACATGAAGGCATCGAGCTTCGCTTCGGCGGTCACGGTTATCGCATCGACTTCCGGCGCCTCGTGGACGCCGCCGTGTGGCTCTACCCACAGCAGCAGGTATTCGCTGACCTGGCCGATGCGCGCGCTCGCGACGGAGACGATGTGAGATTCGAGGTGACCGACGTGAGCGTCGAGGATCACCTCACGGCGCCGGTCCTGCGCTTTACCGACGCCGACGGCGAGCAGCACGTCGTACGCGCGGACATCATCGTCGGCGCGGACGGCTCGCACTCCTACTGCCGCGGCCTGGTGCCGGCATCGGAGCGCCGCGAGTACTTCACGGCGTACCCCTATGCCTGGCTCGGGATCCTGGCCGAGGCGCCGCCCAGCGCAGACGAACTCGTCTACGTCCACTCCGATCGCGGCTTCGCGCTCCTCTCGCAGCGCACCCCGACGGTGCAGCGGATGTACCTGCAGTGTGCTCCCGACGAGGACATCGCGCGGTGGTCCGACGACCGCATCTGGGAGGAGCTCATCGCGCGCACGGCGGGAGAGGACTTCACGCTCGCGACCGGCACCATCATCGAGAAGTCGATCCTGCCCTTCCGCAGCTATGTCGACGAGACGATGCGCCACGGACGGCTCGTGCTCGTGGGAGATGCCGCTCACACGGTGCCCCCCACCGGAGCCAAGGGCCTCAACCTCGCCCTCACGGACGTGGGCGTCCTGGCGGACGTGATCCCCCGAGCGCTGGAGACCGACGACATGGACGTCCTCGACGAGTACGCCGAGCGCGCGCTCGATCGCATCTGGAAGGTCGAGAGCTTCTCCTACTGGATGACGCAGATGCTCCACCTGAGGCCGGACGGCGACGCGTTCGACGCCCATCGCCAGGTCGGCGAACTACGCCGTATCGTCACCTCCGACCGCGGATCGGCGTACCTCGCCGAGGCATACACAGGATGGGCGACATGACGATTCAGTTGGTGCGAGTGCCCGGGGAGTACGCCGTGCACCGCCTCGCCCCCGACGCTGCAATCCCCGAGGCGGCGTGGGCCTCGCCCTTCGTGTCGGTCTCGCGCTCAGCCGATGAGCTCAGCATCGTTACCGGTGCCGGCGTTCACATCGACGCCCAGCGCACGGAAGGTCCGTGGCTGGCCTACCGAGTGGCCGGAGCGATCGACTTCTCGGCCGTGGGCATCATGGCGGCGCTCACCGCACCGATGGCAGAGGCTGGCCTGGGGATCCTCGGCATCTCCACGTTCGACACCGATTACATCCTCGTGCACGCGGATGCCGGTACAGCCGCCGAGATCACCTGGCGCGAGGCGGGCATCGCGATAGTGCGCGAATGACCGTCGTTGTCGCGGCTGCCATCGAGCGCGACGGCTGCTATCTCGCCGCCCGGCGTACCCGCCCCGCATGGGCAGCCGGCCGCTGGGAGTTCCCCGGCGGCAAGGTGGAGCCCGGCGAGAGCGACGAGCAGGCGCTCTTCCGAGAGATCCGCGAGGAACTCGGCGTCGAGATCGAGGTCGTACGGCGGGTGCCGGGGCAGTGGCCCCTGCACGACGATCTCGTCCTCCACCTGTATGTCGCTCGGCTCATCACGGGCGAACCGCAGCCGCTCGATCATCACGATCAGCTGCGGTGGATCACCCCGGCGCAATTCGATGAGATCGACTGGCTGGAGTCCGACCGCGAGGCCGTCGACACGCTCGCGAAGGGCGACACGTAGAGTCACCCGGTGACTGCCACCCGATCGGACCTGCGCAACGTCGCCATCGTGGCGCACGTCGACCACGGCAAGACCACCCTGGTCGACGCCATGCTGTGGCAGTCAGGGGCCTTTCGCGCCAACCAGGATGTCGACGACCGTGTCATGGACTCGATGGATCTCGAGCGCGAGAAGGGCATCACGATCCTCGCCAAGAACACCTCGGTGAAGTACGCCGGGCCGTCGGCCCCCGAGGGCGGAGTCACCTTCAACATCATCGATACGCCCGGCCACGCGGACTTCGGCGGCGAGGTGGAGCGCGGCCTGGAGATGGTCGACGGCGTCGTCCTGCTCGTTGACGCTTCCGAGGGCCCCCTGCCCCAGACCCGCTTCGTGCTGCGCAAGGCCCTGGCCAAGCAACTGCCCGTCGTCCTCGTCATCAACAAGGTCGACCGCCCCGATGCCCGCATCGCCGAGGTGGTCGACGAGGCCTACGAACTGTTCCTCGACCTCGACGCGACGGATAAGCAGATCGATTTCCCGATCGTCTACACCAGCGCCAAGGCCGGGCGCGCGTCGCGCGAGCGACCGGCCGACGGTGGCATGCCGGAGGGAGAGAACCTCGAAGCGCTCTTCGCCACCTTGCTCGAAGCAATCCCCGCGCCGTCATACGACGAGGACGCGCCCCTGCAGGCTCATGTCACCAACCTCGACGCCTCGCCCTACCTCGGTCGCCTCGCGCTCTGTCGCGTGCACCAGGGGACGATCCGCAAGGGCCAGCAGGTTGCGTGGATGAAGGCCGACGGCTCCGTGGAGCGCGCGAAGGTCGTAGAGCTGCTCATGACCGAGGCACTCGATCGCGTGCCGGTCGACAGTGCGGGTCCGGGCGACATCATCGCGGTGGCCGGCATGGCCGACATCACCATTGGCGACACCCTCGCCGACCCCGACAACCCCATCGCTCTGCCGGTCATCACGGTGGACGAGCCGTCGATCTCGATGACGATCGGAATCAATACCTCTCCGCTGGCCGGGCGAAGCGGCGGGACCAGGCTCACCGCCAACATGGTCAAGACCCGCCTCGACCAGGAACTCATCGGCAACGTCTCGATCCGCGTCCTGCCCACCGAGCGCCCCGACACGTGGGAGGTCCAGGGCCGCGGCGAACTCCAGCTCGCGATCCTCGTCGAACTCATGAAGCGCGAGGGATTCGAACTCACCGTGGGCAAGCCGCAGGTCGTCACGCGCACGATCGACGGCAAGCTCCAGGAGCCCATGGAACGACTCAGCGTGGACATCCCCGAGGACTACCTCGGCGTCGTCACGCAGCTCATGGCCCTGCGCAAGGGCCGCATGGAGCAGATGGTCAACCACGGCACAGGCTGGGTGCGCATGGAATACCTCGTCCCCGCTCGCGGCCTCATCGGCTTTCGCACCGAATTCCTCACCGAGACGCGCGGCACCGGACTCCTGCACCACGTCTTCGATCGTTACGAGCCCTGGCACGGTGAGTTGCGCACGCGTCCGTCCGGATCGCTGGTCGCCGACCGCTCCGGCCCGACGACCGGCTTCGCGCTGGCCAATCTCCAGGAGCGGGGCACGATGTTCGTCGGCCCGGGCACCGAGGTGTACGAGGGGATGATCGTGGGCGAGAACTCCCGCTCGGACGACCTCGACGTCAACCCGACCAAGGAGAAGAAGCTCACCAATATGCGGCAGTCCTCGGGTGACGTGCTCGTGCCGCTCATCCCGCACAAGCAGCTCTCCCTCGAGCAGGCCCTGGAGTTCTGCCGTGAGGACGAGTGCGTCGAGGTGACCCCCCAGGCAGTACGCATCCGCAAGGTCCAACTCGCGGCCACCGACCGGGCCAAGTCCCGCTCACGAGGCAGCAGCCGCCCCTCCTAGGGGGATGTCCCCCTCACGGGGGTCGCGATCGGGTCACGATCGGCCGGGGTTCTCTCGACCTGCCCAATCGAGGCCCTACCGGGGCGTATGGTGCGACCGTCCCGATCCCGGGGCGGAGAGGCGGAATGCGTGTCCACGGCTGTCGCGGCCCCTGAGGAGCCGACCCAGGAGATCAAGGGCCGGTCGCTGACCCAGATCGCCGTGGGGCGCCTCCGGCACGACAAGACCTTCATCGCCTCCGCCATCGTCCTCATCATCATCGTCCTCATCGCGATCTTCGCCCCGCAGATCTGCCGGCTCCTCGGCATCGATCCCTACGAGCTCGACGCCTCCGCGATCGACGACTCAGGCGGCAAGCCCATTGGCCCCTGGGGCGGTGCCAGCCTCGATCACCCGCTCGGCGTGGAGTGGGGCACCGGCCGCGACATCCTCGCTCGCCTGCTCTACGGCCTGCGCATCTCGCTGCTCATCGCGACGTCGGCGACGATTCTCGTCGTCATCCTCGGCACCGTGTTCGGGATCATCTCGGGCTACGCGCGGGGCTTCACCGATGCGGCCATCGGGCGATTCATGGATCTCATCCTGGCGTTCCCGTTCCTTCTCATCGTGCTTGCGCTCTCCGGCGCCCTGACCCAGCGGCTGACAGCCCTGGGCGTACCCGAGGGCAATGCCTCGCGCATCACCTATCTCATCCTGGTACTCGGCATTTTCGGCTGGCCCTACCTCGCACGCATCGTGCGCGGCGAGGTGCTGAGCCTGCGCGAGCGCGAGTTCGTCGAGTCGGCGATTTCCATTGGCGCGAGCACGCCGCGCATCCTGTTCCGGGAGATCCTGCCCAACCTGTGGGCCCCGATCCTGGTCTACGCGACCCTGCTGCTGCCGACCTACATCGCGGTCGAGGCGGCGCTGTCCTTCCTGGGCGTCGGCATCCTGCCGCCCGAGCCGTCGTTCGGCGCCATGCTCTCCGAGTCGGTCCAGTACTTCACGCTGGTGCCGTCCTATCTCTTCATTCCGGGCACCGTGCTCGTCATCGTCGTCGTGGCCTTCAACCTCGCCGGCGACTCCGTGCGCGATGCGCTCGACCCCAAGGCGGCCAAGTGATGAGCCGCCTCCACGAACTCCCGATCGACACCGATCGACCCGTCAGGGCCGAGGGAGAAACGGCTCACGTCCGGTGACCGTAGGTGCCATACAAGGAGGAAACATGTTGAAGCACAGGAAGGGCGTGGCGCTCGCAGCGATTGCTGCCTCCGGCGCGCTTCTCCTCGCCGCTTGCGGCGGATCATCGGACGGTGGCGGTTCCGCCTCGCCCACACAGGAAGGTCAGGCTGGCGGAACGCTCACGATCCTGAGCCCCGCCGAGCAGATCCTGACCCTCGACCCCCAGGTCGTGTACACCGGCGAGGACCTTGCCTTCCTCGGTGCCACGATCCAGCGGTCGCTCACGGCCTACCAGGTCGCCCCCGGCGACGCTGAGGGCACGACGCTCGTGCCCGACATGGCCACCGACACCGGCACCGCCACCAACGGCGGCAAGACCTGGCAGTTCACGCTGCGCGACGGCATGAAGTGGGAGGACGGCAACCCCGTCACCTGCGCCGACGTCGCCTACGGCACGTCACGCCAGTTCGACATCGGCCTCGCTCAGGGCGGTCCGGTGTACGCCGTCACCTACCTCGACATCCCGACCGAGGAAGACGGCAGCTCGGCCTATAAGGGCCCGTCCGACGGCACCGGCCAGGAGCTGTTCGACAAGGCCGTGACGTGTGATGGCAACACCATCACGTTCAACCTCAACCAGCCCGTGCCCGACTTCAACTACACGGTCACGCTGGGCTTCAGCGCGGTCCCCGCGGGCATGGCGGCTGGCGAGGAATACGCCAACAAGCCGATGTCCAACGGCCCCTACAAGATCCAGGAATACCAGAAGGGCAAGGGCGGCAAGCTCGTCCTCGTTCGCAACGAGAACTGGAGCCCGGACTCCGATCCCTACCGCAAGGCGTACCCCGATTCGTGGGTCTACAACTTCGGTATCGAGGAGACCGTCGCCGACCAGCGCGTCATCCAGAGCTCCGGCGAGGATGAGTACGCGATGGTGCAGGGCCTGACCACGGCGTCGCTGCCGGTGGTCTTCGAGGATCCGCAGTACGAGTCGCGGCGCATCGACGCCTTCGACCCCTACACGATCTACGCCGCGGTCAACGTGGAGAAGGTCCCGGATCAGAAGTGCCGCCAGGCCATCGGCGTCGCCCTCGATCGTGACGCCCTCATCAAGAACGCGGGTGGCGTGTACGCCGGCACCTACGCCGACGGTGCGGTCAAGCCGAACATCGGCATCGACTACGCCCCGACCGGCCTGTGGGACGGCCTGCTCGGCCAGGCGGTGCCCGGCACCGGCGACCCGGAGTTCGCGAAGAAGCTGCTCTCCGAGGGTGCGAACTGCCCGACCGAGATCACGCTCGACTACGCGCAGAGCGAGGACAACGACAAGGCTGCCGCTATCTGGGTCGAGTCGCTCAAGCGGGCCGGCATCACCGTGAAGCCGAACCCCATCGAGCGCGGCCAGTACTACGG
>NBNH01000403.1 GCA_004379115.1 Actinomycetales bacterium mxb001 | reverse complement strand
CGGCGTGACCGTGCACGGCAACGTGCCCTCGCTCGTGTCCAATCCCCACCCGATGCCCGGCAACATCCAGGTGCCCGGCCACATCGGCGGCCTGCTCGAGTTGAGCCTCGGGCAGGCGGGGGAGCAGGCGATCGGCATCGCCACGCACGTTCCGCACTACCTCAGCCAGTTCGAATACCCGACCGCGGCCATCGCGACGCTGGAGGCGCTGTCGTCCGTGACGGGCCTGGTGCTGCCGGTCGACTCGCTGCGCGCACCCGCATCGCGCGCTGAAGGCGAGATTGCCCAGCAACTGCAGGGCAGCGAGGAGTTCGTCACCATCGTGCGCGCCCTCGAGCAGCAGTACGACCAGATGGCTGCGCTGCGTGCGAGCCAGCCCACGACGTCGGCGGGTTCCGAACTCGCCCCCGGGGGCGAGGTGCCCTCGGGCGAGGAGATCGCCGCGCAGGTCGAGCAGTTCCTCGCGCAGATGCACGAGCGGGAGTCCGGCGACCCGCAAGAATAACGGCGTCAGCGGCAGACGGTGCCGCGCGCGGGCATCACGTCGTTCAGCAGGTACGCCGCGACGGCGCGCGAGACGCATCTCGATCCCGAGCCGATCGCCGTATGGCCATCGCCGTCTCGGGTGAGCAGCACCCCGGAGTCGAGTTGCCCGGCCAGTGCCCGAGCCCAGGTCATGGGAGTCGCGGGATCATGCGTCGTTCCGATGACGAGGATGGGCGCTGCCCCCGGCGCACGCACCGGCCCGGGTGGCTCGTCGACGTGCACCGGCCAGGTCGCGCACGGCAGGACGCTCCACGCGAGATAGCGCGCCACTTCAGGCACGCGGACGTCCTGTGCACGCTCACGCGCCCAGCGTGAGATCCCGGCACGACCGGGAGGAGGCGGCGAGTCGATGCACGAGATGGCCAGGAACGCGGAGAAGAAAGGCGGTGACGTCGTGAGGAAGGAGCGACCGAGCGATGCCAGGTCCGTGCCGTCTCCGTCCATGGCGTTGGCGAGGGCCAGGAAGGTGAACGACCAGTTGTCACGACTGTAGAGGCCGGCGATCAAGCCGACGATCGCCTCCTGCTGGTGCAGGGGAGATCCGCCGATCACGGGGAGCGTGCGGCCGTCGAGATCGGCGAGGAGCCGATTGATGCGGTCGATGACCTCGTCGGTGGTGCGGCCGGGCACAGGGCATGAGCGTCTCGATGCGCACCACTCGGCCATGCGCGTGGCTGCGTTGTCGAAGCCGTCGATCTGCCCGTTGGTGAGGCCCACCTGGTCGTCGCGCGGGTCGATCGCCCCGTCGAGCACGAGGTGGCCGACGCGATCGGGAAACAGGTCGGCGTACATGGCGCCCAGGTAGGTGCCGTAGGAGGCGCCGATGAAGTGCAGGCGGTCATCGCCCAGCGCGATGCGCAACGTCTCGAGATCGCGGGCGGTGTCGCGGGTGCTCATATGCGCGAGGAGGTCTCCCGCTGACTTCTGGCACGCCGGGCCGAAGGACGCTGCCATCCGCGCGAAACGTTGCTGCTCGGCG
>NBNH01000402.1 GCA_004379115.1 Actinomycetales bacterium mxb001 | reverse complement strand
GCCGCCGACGTTCAAGCACGCCTTCTGACTGGCCGCATGAGCCGTGACTGCCTCGCTGTACATCCCCCGAATGTCCAAGCCCGCGATCCTCGGGATCAGTTCAACGCTCATGCGGCCCGTCAATCCGTGCTGGCGATAGGCGGGATCCACGGCAAGGGGCCCGCCAGCGACTGTGCGGGATTCAGCAGCGCTCCGCAGGACACCCGCATGCCCGACCACGCGGCCGGTCGGCGTCACGGCAATAACGGCCAGGTGCAGGCCTTCGGCCAACTTGTGGCGGAAGACATCGGGCTCATAGAGCCACGGGCTGCCGATCTTGGTGTAGCCGTAGGTGCGGAAATACAGCCTCGCGACCTCGATGACGTCATCAGGGGTGATGGCGCGGATAACCAGGTCCTCGATGTGGACCGTTTGCTCATCGGCACCGGTGTCGGCCACGAAGGCGCTATCCGCAACCAGGCCGCCTGTGCTCAGTGACTGACTGATCCGCAATTCACTTCCTCGAACCCCGTCACTCACGAACGCAACCGAGTCGGCGTAACCCAGGTGCACGAGGGTGTCGAGTCGGCTCGGCAGGCGGCCAGACACATAGGTCGACGGGGCGCCCCATTCATGCACCACCACCTCGACATGACCAGGATCGTGGGCTACCGCGATATCGATGCTCACAGCATCTTCACCGGCGAAGGAGTCCTGGACGATTGCCGTGAGCGCCTCGCTCAAGAGCGCCTCAAGCTGCGTGCGTTGCGTGCCGCTGAGTCCGAGGGCAGCGGCGGTATCCGCGACAGCGCGGGCGGCGGGCCCGATGGCCGACGCACGTTCGATCGCTAGGCGCAGGATCGGCGTGCTCATACCGGAGGAGGCTAGTGCCTGCTGACGCCCCTACGATCGGCCCATGCCGCAGACGCTCGCCCAGCGAGCCAGCCATCTGCAGCGCGTTGCCTTTGGCTTCTTCCCCACACCCCTTGAGCGACTTCGAAACGTCGCCACCGCTATCCCGGGTGCGCGGGCAGACGTGCTCGTGAAGCGCGACGACCTCACGGGCTTTTCGACGGCGGGCAACAAGCTGCGGCTCCTGGAATTCCTCCTTGGCGACGCCTTGGCGCAGGATGCGCAGGTCATGGTGGGCTGCGGCCCCACCACGTCGAACTTCATCGCCTCGCTGTCACAAACGAGCGCGGCATGCGGCCTTGGTGTCGAGGTCTACATCCCCGGTCCCATCACCCCCAATCCATCGATTGCGCTGGCTGAGGCCGCGGGTGCGTCCGTGACATCCGTGCCGCTCACGCGCCACGAGATCGACGTCTACGTCGCGGGGCGCGCCGTCGAACTCACCTCCTCCGGCA
>NBNH01000401.1 GCA_004379115.1 Actinomycetales bacterium mxb001 | reverse complement strand
GCCGCGCTCCAATTCCGCAAAGGCGGTTCGCGCGTCAGCGAGTGGCACCGACATGGCGATCGGCGGTCGCACGCCCGTCTCGCTCAGCAGGCGCACCATGGCCTCGAGCTCCTCGCGAGTGCCCATGGTCGACCCGACGATGGACAACTGCAGGAAGAACACCCGGTTGAGATCGGCGGGTGGATTCGGCCCGCTCGTGGCACCGCAGGTGACGATGCGGCCGCCGGGCACCAGGGCCTTGAGCGAGTGCGACCAGGTGGCTTCGCCGACCGACTCCATGACCGCCTGCACACGCTCGGGTAGGCGCGCCCCGGACTCGAACGCCTCGTCGGCACCGAGCTCGAGGGCGGCCGCACGCTTGGCCTCATCGCGACTCGTCACCCAGACTCGAAATCCCATGGCCTTGGCCAGCATGATCAACGCCGTCGATACTCCCCCGCCCGCGCCCTGGATCAGAACGGTGTCACCGGGCTTGAGCCCGGACTTGGTGGCGAGCATGCGATAGGCGGTGAGCCATGCCGTCGGCAGGCAGGCCGCCTCCTGCATGGTGAAGCCGTTAGGCAACGACACGATGTTGCGCTCCGGCACCGCGACGTATTCGGCGAGCGTGCCCGGATACACCTCGGACAGCAGACTGCGCTTGGGGTCGAGTGTTTCGTCGCCACCACCCGCGGCTGGATCCCCGATGACCGCGTGCACGATCACCTTCTCGCCTGAGTCCAGGTGACCTGCGGCATCACAGCCGAGGATCATCGGCAGACGTTCGGCCGGAAGACCCACTCCCCGCAGGCTCCACAGGTCGTGATGATTGAGGCTCGATGCCTCCACCCGCACGCGCACCCATCCCTCGCGCATCTCGGGGTCGGCGAACTCACCGACGGTCAGGCCGTCGAGTGGGGCGTCCGGGTGGATGGAGGTGGCGGCAGCAGCCAGCATGGTCGTCCTTCGCGTCGCGTGCTCAGGTGTCGATTGATCCTAGGGCGCTGCGCTCGTCATCCGTCCAGGGGCGTGATGTGCGAGCCTCTCGGTCCCTCACCACCGCGACCGTCATGGCCTCGGCTGCCACCGTGCCGTCGGGGAGCAGGATCTGCTCGCGCGTGCGAATGCTCGACGTGCCGATCGACTCCAGGGCACAGGTCACCTCGACGTTCGACGTGCCCGCGGGGATCTCCGCCCGGTAGTCGATCTCGATGCGCACGATGACCATGTCGAGGAAAACGTCGCCCAGGGTCTGGCGCATGAACGCATCGCGAGCCTCCTCCAGGTACGTGAGGAATGTCGCGTTATTGACATGGCCGAGCGCGTCGAGATCAGCCCACCTCACACCGATGGTCGTGCGCACCTGCCCCGACATGCCTAGAGGCTAGCCGCCCGATCCGTTCACTCGCATGTGGTAGGTGTGGATGTATGTCGCAGAGTCGCCAGATGTTCCCGGATGCACTTCGAGGAATAGCCCTGCTGGGCATCATCCTGGTCAACGTCCCCTTCCTGGCGATCAGCGCGGAGAGCTATGACGCGGCCTCGGTCGCGACCGCCTGGGACCGCACGGTCGCCTTCCTCGTCACCATGCTGGCGGCCGGCAAGTTCTACATCATCTTCTCGTTCCTCTTCGGCTACAGCGCGCTCTTCATCCTCAAGGACGGGTCCAAGCCCTACCGCCGCGTCTATCGGCGACGGCTCATCGCGCTGCTGCTGATCGGCATCGCGCACGTCGTCTTCTTCTTCGTCGGCGACATCCTCGTCACCTATTCCCTGCTCGGATTCGCGCTCCTGCTTCTGGTCAAGCGCTCCGATCGAGCCCTATGGCTGACCGCCCTCATCGTCTGGATCATTGCCGCCTGCTGGGTCATCGGCATCGCCGCCTTGACCGCGATCGCGTCAGTGTTCTTCCCCGAGGTCGCCGCCGCCGACGTCACGATGTTCGACGGCTACAACGCCGCCATGGCGGACGGGACGTTCTGGCAGGCGGCACTCGAGCGACTCAAGGTCTACCCCTTCGTTCTCACCAGTGTGCTCTTTGGCCAAGGGCTCTTCGCCTTCGTCGCGTTCTGCCTGGGCATGCTGGCCGCCCGCCATCAGTTCCTCGGGCGACTCGAGGACTATCGACCGGTGTTTCGTCGGTGCGCCATCTGGGGCCTGGCTGTCGGCCTGCCGCTGCTGCTCGTGCTGCTCGAAATCCCGGCGATCGTGATCGGCATCCTCATCGCCCGCGGCCTGCAGGCCGGGACGTCCTGGAATGAGATCGCCCGCGAAGTTCTGCTCGGCCGCAGCGTTTTGTTGCTGATCGGCGGTCTGCTCATCGGTTGGATTGCCGGTCCCGAGGGCCTCGAGCCGGTTTCGCCGCTTTTCTTCGACCTTTTCAAGGGCGTCCTCGCGATGTTCCTCCTCGAGATGGGGCTGCTCGTGGCCCGTCGCCTGCGCGAGGCGCGCGATGTCGGACCCTTCCTCATCGGATTCGGCGTCGTGGTGCCGTTCGTCAACGCAGCACTGGCGCTTGCGATCGGCCGGTTGCTCCGTCTCCCCGTCGGCGATCTCACCCTGCTGGCGGTGCTGGCCGCCAGTGGCAGTTACATCGTGGTGCCCGCCGTCGTTCGC
>NBNH01000400.1 GCA_004379115.1 Actinomycetales bacterium mxb001 | reverse complement strand
CGGTAGGGCCCCACCATGACCTCGGCAACGGCGGCGTGGCCAGTGAACGCCTGGAATGCGCCAGCCCTAGCGGCCGCGAGCACCGCTGCTGCGGGTTCGCGAAGGCGCGGCGTGCCGTCCAGAAAGAAGATGAAGACGTTGGCGTCGATGTAGACGCGCTTACCTATCAGGGCGTCGAGGGAAGGACTCATCGCTGCCACGCGTCACGGTCACCCATGACCGACGCCTCAACCTCGCGCGCCGTGCGACCCCAAGCGCCGCGGGCGATTCCCGCATAAGAGTCGAGAGCGCGCGGCGCGGGACCCTCGGCGGGGGTGAGAGTGATGACGCCGTTGACGATGTCCATGTGGCACAGGCTGCCGGGGCCGATGCCTGCCTCGCTGGCGATGTCCACAGGCACGGTCAGCTGATTGCGCTGCCGGATCCAGACCTCGACCACGAGGAAATGCTATCAGAAATCAGAATTTCTATCTGAATTCTGACGTTGGCCCAGGCGTGGCAGCCAGCAGGCACGCCGCAGAGAAGTGCAAGGATGCCGCGACGGAGGCCCGCAGGCCTCAAGGGCGGAGGCCGCGTGAGCTACCTGGTCCTCGCCCTCGATCCTCGCGGGCCTGGCGGTAGCTCAGCGCTACGCCGCTCTCCGGCTCAGGGCAGCAGGGTCAGCGCCCGGCCATTGGGGGTCCGAGCCGTGCTGAAGTGGCGTCGATCCAAAGTCAGCACTTGATCGATTCCGAGCCGATCGGCAAGCACCAGCAGTGAAGCGTCTGTGACGCCCAAGCTCGCATCGGAATGACGTGCAATCACATCAGCGCATGCGCGCAAGTCCTCCCGATCGAGGCACGCGTGCGTGTATGCCGGCGTCGCCAATTCGCTGAGCACGGCGAGCTCAGCGCCGTGCCCCAGACGTGATGAAATGAGGTAAACCAGCTCGGAAACCACATACGGCGACAGGACGAGTGGCTCGACGTCCTGCGCGACGATGTCGCGCACGGCAGCGTGCTGGGGCTCGCGCACGTTGAAGAGACAGAGCAGGCCAGACGTATCCGCCAGGATCATCGGTCCTCGCCGAATCCCGCGAGCAACTCATCCACGCGGTCGGCGAAGGGCTCGGCGTCGAGGAATCCGGCTGTGGGTCGGGCCGAGGCCACCTTGGCGGCGATGGCCTCGCGGATGATCTCTGCCTCTGATCGCCCAGAAGCTGCGGCCTCCGCCTCGAGGGCCGCCTTCAGGTCATCGGGCAGGTAGACGGTCGTCTTGACGGCCATGCCATACATAGTGCCATACATGCCCCTCCCCTCGGTTTTCGCAAGCGCGGTAGGCGGACAGCACGCTCGGCGACAGACCTCGCGCACGCCTGGGGACGCGGCGAACGCCATTCCATGTGTGGCAAAGTCCCCCCATGCGTCGATTCCTCGCCCCCATCGCCATCGCCGCTGCCGTCGTGCTCGCCGGCTGCTCGTCCAGCTCCGGCGGCGACGCCTCCGAGAGCGCATCGGCGACCCCGCCCACGGTCGTCATCGTCTCGGGCCTGCTCGCGATCTCCCCGTACACGACCCCGACCGAGGCGTGCAAGACCGGATACGCCGCCGGCAACACCGACACCTTTATCCGTGAGCAACTGCTCGCCGCCGGCTTCAAGGTCTACACATCACCGGCGATGGTGGGTGGCGGCCAGGTCATGGATCAGCCCGCGGAGGGCGGCCCCTTCGGCGATTGCCCACCGCAGTTGCCCGCGGACCTCACGGTGGATCCGACGGTCTCCCCGCTGACGATCGGCCAGACTCTCGCCAACTTCCTGCGCTACCTGCAGACGGATCAGGGCGTCAACGAGCTACACCTCGTTGCGCACTCGATGGGCGGTGTCTTCTCGCGCGTGGCGATGGCCGAGCTCAAAGCCAACGGCGGCCCGAAGGTTGTCTCCCTGTCCACGGTGGGCAGTCCGTGGGAGCCGGTGATGATCGGCGACATCGACCCCGGTCAGGATCCGTCGACCGCCTGTGACGGCAACCAGTCGTGCCTGGTCTTCCAGGGCGCGGCCCTGGCCAGCCCGACCGTCGTCAGCGAGATGCTGCCCTTCGTCCAGGCGCCCAACTTCCTCACGTGGACCGATCAGCAGGCGGGGGTGCTCGATGGCATCCCGGTGACGCTGATCGGTGGCACCTACTTCACGAAGGAAGGCGGATCGCCTCGTCGCTGGCCCAATGACGCGGTCGTGCAGATCGACCAGGCGCTCGCCAAGTCGGTGTCCGACGCGGTGCTTCCCATCCGGTCATGCCTGACCCTGCCCGACACTCACAGTCTCTTTGTCTCAGCGATGGAGAAGCAGCCGGACAACACGGCCCTCACGTGGGATCCGCGCACGACGGAGACGCTCGTCGCCCACATCAACGCGGCGGCAGCGGGCACTGCGATGGAGAACCGCACCGGCTGCCCGACTCCCTGAGTGCTGCCTCACCGTGGGGCTGCCTTCTCCGTCAGCGCTACGCCGCACTCCGGTGTGCGACCTGCACGATCACGATGAGCAGTACGTCGTCGCGGATCGTGTAGAGGATGCGGTAATCGCCGACACGCAAGCGCCAACCTTCTCGCCCGCGTAGCGGTCGGCTCACCGCCCGTAGTGGTAGCGGCACGATGCGATGCGCATCTCGTCTTCAGCGATCTTGTAGACCAGCCGATGCTCGTCAGTGATGCGACGTGACCAGTAGCCGGCGAAGTCGTGCTTCAGCGGTTCCGGCTTGCCGATGCCTTGATGGCCATGGCGCATCGCATCGACAATCAACGCATTGATGCGCTTCAGCACGTCGCGGTCCTGGGCCTGCCACCATAGGTAGTCAGTGGGCTGTGGATAGAGGGGTTGTCCGACTTAGCGGCATCAATGCGCGTCTAATCAGCCGGCTGGAGCGTAGGTGGTCTCGCAGATACCGCGAGCTAGGTCATCAGCCGTGTAGG
>NBNH01000399.1 GCA_004379115.1 Actinomycetales bacterium mxb001 | reverse complement strand
GCGTGCACGTCGACGTTGTCGACGAGGTCGAGGCAATCCTGGGCGTAGATGCGCGTCGGCTCGAGCATCTCCTCCCCCACCGAGCGGCCTAGTTCGACGACGTAGGTGCCCAGGCCGGGTCCGCCCTCGCCTAGCAGGACGCGGCGGGCGAGGGAGTAGCCGTTGGAGTGCAGGCCCGACGAGCGCATCGCGATCGCGACGTCGCCCGCGCGCACGCGATCGGCACCGAGCAGTCGATCGGCCTCGACGACGCCCGTGCCCGCACCCGCGACGTCGTACTCGTCAGGCTCGAGCAGGCCCGGATGCTCGGCGGTCTCGCCGCCGACGAGAGCGCAACCGGCAATCTCACACCCCCGTGCGATACCGGCGACGATCGCGGCGATGCGCTCGGGTACAACCTTGCCGGTGGCGATGTAGTCGGTCATGAAGAGCGGCTCGGCCCCGCACACGACGAGGTCGTCGACGACCATGGCGACCAGGTCGATGCCGATGGTGTCGTGAATGTCCATGCGCTGGGCGATCGCAACCTTCGTGCCGACACCGTCGGTGGAGGTGGCGAGCAGCGGACGCGTGTAGCCCTTCAGTGTGGAGACGTCGAACAGGCCGGCAAAGCCGCCGAAACCACCGACGACCTCGGGGCGTGATGCGCGCGCGATGGCCTCGCGCATGAGTGCGACCGCGCGTTCACCGGCCTCGACGTCGACACCGGCGTCGGAATAGCTGACCATCAGGGGCGCTCGAGCGCGTCGGCCGCGCCGGCACTCGTCGACGTGCTCAACCGCTTCTCGATCCCTTCGAGCAGGTGCTTGCCCAGGATCTCGGGCTCGGGAATGGGCACGGGGTAGACGCCGTCGAAGCAGGCGCGGCACAGCGAGTCCTTGGGCAGCCCGGTCGCCTCGATGAGTTCGTCGAGTGAGACGTAGCCGAGGGAGTCGGCGCCGATCGAACGACAGATCTCCTCCACCGACAGGCCGTTGGCGATGAGTTCGGCGCGAGTGGCGAAGTCGATGCCGTAGAAGCAGGGCCACTGCACGGGTGGAGAGGAGATGCGCACGTGCACCTCGCGGGCGCCGGCCTCGCGGAGCATGCGCACCAGTGCGCGCTGGGTGTTGCCGCGCACGATCGAGTCATCGACGACCACCAGCCGCTGGTCGGCGATGACCTCGCGCAGGGGATTGAGCTTCAGGCGAATGCCGAGCTGGCGGATCGTCTGCGATGGCTGGATGAACGTGCGCCCGACGTAGGCGTTCTTCACCAGGCCCTCGGCGAACGGGATCCCGGACTCCTGCGCGTAGCCGATGGCGGCGTAGCGGCCGGACTCCGGCACGGGGATGACGAGATCGGCATCGACCGGATACTCGCGCGCGAGTCGGCGTCCGATCTCCATGCGCGTGACCTGCACGCTGCGATCGGAGATCGTGGTGTCGGGACGCGCGAGGTAGACGAACTCGAAGAGGCAGCCCTTGGGCTCGGGCTTGGCGAAGCAGTGCGCGCGCAGGCCGTGCTCGTCGATGGCGACGAGCTCGCCAGGCTCGATCTCGCGCACGTACGACGCCCCGACGATGTCGAGCGCGGCGGTCTCGCTCGCCACCACCCAGCCGCGCTCGAGGCGACCGAGCACCAGCGGGCGGATGCCCTGCGGATCGCGCGCGGCGTAAAGCGTGGTCTCGTCCATGAAGACCAGCGAGTAGGCGCCCTGGAGGGTCGGCAATTCGCGCATGGCCGCGACTTCCATCGACTCATCGGGGTGCGCCGCAATGAGCGCGGTCATCAACTCCGTGTCGGAGGTCGCGCGCGTCGGCTTCGGCGTACCAAGGGGAAGCTCGCCGCGCTGCACCTCGAGTTCGGCGACGCGGTTGGCGAGTTCGGGGGTGTTGGTGAGGTTGCCGTTGTGCGCAAGCGCGAGGTGACCGGTCGCGGTGGAGCGGAAGGTGGGCTGGGCGTTGTCCCAGCAGCTCGAGCCGGTCGTCGAGTAGCGCGTGTGGCCGATGGCGACGTGGCCCTTGAGCGACTCGAGGCTCGCCTCGGTAAAGACCTGCGAGACAAGGCCCATGTCCTTGTAGACGACGATGTGGTTGCCGTCGCTGACCGCGATGCCCGCGGATTCCTGGCCGCGGTGCTGCAGCGCGTAGAGGCCGAAGTAGGTGAGCTTGGCGACGTCCTCGCCGGGGGCCCAGACGCCGAAGACCCCGCAGGCGTCCTGGGGTGCGCGGTCATCCCCCAGGAACTCGTGAGTGAGGGTGCCGTCGCCGCGCGCCACGAGGGGAGTCTATGCGGCGCCCGGGTGCGGACGCCTCGCCGCGCCTAGTAGGGCTCGGGCAGATCCGGCAGGTAGGGGAAGTGGCGGCGGTTGGCCGTCCAGAGCGCCGCCCCGTAGACCAAGGCGGTCGCCCCAATGAGGTAGTCGTTGGGGCTGATCGCACCGTGCGAGCGGAGGAATCGCTGCATGAGGGCGCCGGCCACATCGGCGATGTCGGTGGTCACCGGGATCCACGGGATCTGGTCGAGGAACGCCTCTAGCGCAGGGCGCTCGGCGTCGCGCACTCCGGCCAGCAACTCCATGCGAGTGACCACGCTCGCCGCGAGGGGGTCGCCGTCGAGGAGCGACGTACGCACGGTGCGCACGGCATCAGGCTGCCCGCGCAGGTAGTCGACGAAGACGGTGGTGTCGGCGACGATCACGTGAGGCCGACGTCAGCCAGGCGTGCCGCCGCACCCTGCGCCCGGGTGTCGGGGAGGTCGTCGCGCTCGGCCCACAGCCCCGCTGCCTGATCGAGGATGTGACCGAGCGTGGCGCGCTCCACCGGGCTCGGATAGGCCCGGTCGAGGGCCCGGCGGGTGAGTTCGGCCAGGCCCAGGCCGGTGCGCTCGGACTCCTCCAACAGACGGGCGTACTGGGCGTCCGTGAGCGTGATCTGGGTCCGGTGCGACATGATGTAAGGCTACATCACCTGCCGTCTGAGAGGCCCCTGGGAAGAGGGCTCTGGAGTGGCAACCCCCGGAACCGCCCCGGGAGCCTGGGAGTCACACCCCTCAAGTGGCGTACGTCCGTGCGCCCGGACCAGGAGATTGTCGTGAAGACCGCGCGCAGCCGCGCCATCACTGCCCTTGTCGGCTCCCTCAGCGTGATGGGAGCCCTGCTCACCACCGTCGGCATCGCCGGGCCCGCCCAGGCCCACGGCACGATGTCGAACCCGCCATCCCGCATCTGGGAGTGCTTCTACGGCGACCGTACGTCGCCCCTGTGCGATGAGGCCTGGAAGACCAGCCCTCAGGCGCTCTACGACTGGAATGAGATCAACCAGGGTGCGGCCAACGGCCAGCACCGCGC
>NBNH01000053.1 GCA_004379115.1 Actinomycetales bacterium mxb001 | reverse complement strand
CGACGACTTCGCGGCGAACACGAGCCCGGCCTCGACGGGGCCGTAGTCGGGATTGAGCTCGGGTCCGAACGCGCGGTAGCCCTTCTCGAGCCGCAGGGCATTGATGGCGTAGTAGCCGGCATCGCGAACTCCGAATTCGGCACCGGCCGCCTTCAGGACGTCGTACACCCCGACCGCGAACTCCGCGGGGACCACGAGTTCCCAGCCGAGCTCGCCGACGTAGGTGATGCGACTGGCGCGCACCGTGAAGTCGCCGACGTCGACGAGGCGGCTCGTGGCGAAGGGGAAGCCAGCGCCCGAGAAGTCGGACTGGCTGACCGCCGACAGCAGGTCGCGACTCTTCGGTCCCATGACGCCGATGACGGCGAACGCACTGCTGGCATCGATGACGCTGACGGCCATACCCGGCTCGATGTGGCGCCGAAGCCAGTCGGCATCGCGCACGGGCGAGGCCGCCCCGGTGATCCAGAGGTATTCGTCGTGGGCGAGGCGCGTCACCGTGACGTCAGCCTCGTAGGTGCCGCGGGAGTTGAGCACCGCGGTGTAGACGATGCGACCCGGAGGCACGGCGACGTCGTTGGCGCACACGCGTGAGAGGAGTCGTTCGGCGTCAGGGCCGGTCACGAGCAGCTTGCCGAAGGACGACTCATCGAAGAGCGCGACTCCTTCGCGGGTGGCCCGCTGCTCCTCGTCGACCCAGGGGATCCAGGTCGGCTGCCCCCACGAGTAATCGATGACCGGGGGTGTGCCGGGTGGGGCGAAGAACACGGGACGTTCCCAGCCGAACTTCGAGCCGAAGGCGGCATTGGCCTCGGCCATGCGCGCGTGCAAGGGGGAGCGGCGGAAGGGGCGAGCGGTGTCGAATTCGCGGTTGGGCCACGGGACGGCGTAGTGCAGTCCGAGCACCTCGCCCACCCGCGCACGCAGCCACTGCGGGTTGTTGTTGAACGCACCGAAGCGGCGAATGTCGACGGAGACAAGATCGCCCTGGGGCTCGCCGGCCACGATCCACTCGGCCAGGGCCCGCCCGGCGCCGCCGGCCGACGCGATGCCCACGGAGTTGAATCCCGCGGCAACGTAGAAGTTGGTGACCTCGGGCGCTTCGCCGAGGATGAACTGGTTGTCCGGGGTGAAGGACTCCGGGCCGTTATAGAACTTCTTGATGCCCGTCTCCTGAAGCACCGGGACCCGATGCAGGGCCGAGTCCATGAGGATGGCGAAGTGATCCCAGTCCTCGTCGAGCAGGCTGAACTCGAAGGGATGCGGAATCTGCGTCGGCGAGACCCAGGGCTTGGCCACCGGCTCGAAGCCACCGACGACCAGGCCACCGACCTCCTCCTTCATGTAGGTGTAGCCGTCGGGGTCGCGCAGGATCGGGGTCATGCGGGCAACGCCCTCGATGGCCTCGGTGACGACGTAGAAGTGCTCGGCGGAGTGCAGCGGGATGGTGACGCCGACCATGCGGCCGATGGCGTGGGCCCACTGGCCCGCGCAGTTGACGACGATCTCGGCCTCGATGTCGCCGCGGTCGGTCGAGACGCCGCTGACAACGCCGTCGCGCACGGAGATGCCGAGAACACGGGTGCGCTCGCAGATGGTCGCTCCGCGCATGCGGGCACCGCGTGCCATGGCCTGGGTGACGTCGGCGGGATTGACCGTGCCGTCACGCGGGAGCCAGATGGCGCCCTCGAGGTCGGCGGTCTCCAGGTGCGGCCAGAGCTCACGCGCGCGCTCGGGGGAGATGACCTCGCATTCCAGGTCGTAGGCCTCGGCGGCAGCGGCCGTGCGACGCAGTTGCTCCATGCGCTCGGGTGTGCGTGCCACCGTGACTCCGCCGCACTGCTTCCAGCCGGTCCCCAGGCCGGTCTCATCCTCGAGTGAGGCGTACAGCGACGCGGAGTACTGCACGAGCCGAGTGCCGGACTCGGTGGCGCGCAATTGCCCGACCAGTCCGGCCGCGTGCCAGGTGGTGCCGCAGGAGAGCTGGCCCTGCTCCAGCAGGGTCACGTCGGTGATCCCGAGCTTCGTCAAGTGGTAGGCCACGGAGGTCCCCACGACGCCGCCGCCGATGATGACGACGCGCGAGCGCGCGGGCAGGTCGGAACTCACGCCGTTATCCCATCACAGAGCCGTGGTCGAGGTATCGACTCGGATGGCGAGGGGCTCGAGCCCCGTGGCGCGCGCAGTGGCGTGGCGAGGCAGGGCGAAGGGGCGCGTCGGCCGAATCCAGGGAACGCGACCGGACCACAGTTCGCGGTCGCCCTGCGTGATGACGATGCGTGGCCGGTTGACCGATGAGTCGGTCTGCAGTCGGAGCGGCCAGGTGTCACCGGGGGCAACTCGATCGGGCGTGCACCACAGCAGGGGCGACTCCACCACGATCGGCGCGGTCGACGCTGGCCAGTCGCGTCTCATCAGCCAGGCCTCGACCGAGTCGACGACGCGAGCCCCGTCCAGCGCACACACGTCGGCTGTCGATGCCGGGTGCAGGAGATTGCCCGCCGCAAAGACCCCGCGCGCCGACGTCCGCAGGCCGGTGTCGACCGACGGTCCGCGAGTCGCCGGGTCCATGGATAAGCCGGCGGAGACCGCCAGGTCGCTCTCGGGGATCCAGTCGCCCGTGAAGATGACCGTGTCGCAGTCGATGCGTCGTTGCCGACCGTCGGCGTGCTCGATCGTCACCCCCGTCACGCGACCGTTGCCATGGATGTCGGTGACCCGGGTGCGGGTCAGAAGCGGGAATCGGTAGCGCAGCCGTGCTGCTGAATCGAAGGCTCCGAATGAGGTGTGGGAATCGGCGTCGGTCACCATGGCGACCGTGGCGCAGCCGGCATCGGCCAGGGTCACCACCGCCGAATACGACACATGCTCAGCGCCGACGACCACCGCGCGCGTGCCTGGTGATGAGTGGTTCAGGTGCACCATGCGCTGAAGCCACCCGGTGGTGAAGATGCCGGCTGGTCGATCGCCGGGGACCAGTCGTGCCGTGCGCGGTCGCTCCCGGCAGCCGGTCGCCAGCACGATGGCGCGGGCCGCCACCGTCTCGCGTCCGGCCGGTGACGTGATATCGACCTCGGTGCCCGATCCGTCCGGCCGAAGGGCCGTGACCGTCGAGCGCGAGCTGATCTGCGCGCCGGCGGCGCGTGCCTGGGCGACTAGTCGTCGGGCGTACGCCGGCCCGCTCATGACGCGACGCAGGTCGCGCACGCCGTATCCCGGGTGGGCTGAGTGACGCGGAACGCCGCCGGGCTCCTCGTCGCGATCGATGACGCGCACGCGCATGCCGCGCGACGCGAGTCGGGCGGCTGCGGTCAGGCCCGCCGGGCCGGCCCCGATGATCAGGACGTCGGTCATGATGCGTCGAGTGCCTGGGTGATGCGGGCACCGCAGTGGAAGCCCTGGCAGCGGCCGGCGAGCGCGCGAGTGCGGCGTCGCAGTCCGTCGACATCCCGCGCCGGAATGATGCTGGCGAGCGCATCGCGCACCTCACCCGCGCTGACGCGCTCGCACAGGCACACCAGGTCGCCGTAGGCCGGATCTCGGGCGATGAGTGCTGCATCGGCGTAGGGGCGCAGCCGGTCCTCCGCCAGATTGGGCATCCGCACGGTGCGCGGCGCAGCGATCGGGGTCATGGCCAGCCCCGCCTCGGCGAGGTCGGCGCACACCTGCTCGGCGATCGCGAGGCACGAGGAGATCCCCGTGGATCGGATGCCAGCGACACGCACGTAGCGATCGAAGACGGCGTAGCAGTAGTCGGAGTGCTCCGTGGCCGCGCGCAGTCCCGCATACGTCGCGGTGACCTCGCTGCCGACCAGTTCCGGCAGGATCCGGCGCCCGTGTCCGAGGAGGAAGGCCAGCCCGTCGGCGGTCGTATCGGTGGCCGATCGATCGTGCAGGTCCTCGGCCGTGGGGCCGAGGAGCACGTTGCCGTAGACCGTGGGAGCGACGAGCACGCCCTTGGTCGTCGCGGTGGGCACGGGGAGGATGACGTGATTGACCAGGGCTCGCGCGGCCTTGTCGTAGACGATGAGTTGCCCGCGCCGGGGCGTGATCGTGAAGCCGTCGTGGCCGGCCGCTCGGTCGAGGAGATCGCTCCCCA
>NBNH01000052.1 GCA_004379115.1 Actinomycetales bacterium mxb001 | reverse complement strand
GGCCGCACGAGTCGAACACCCCACCTCCCACGACGTGACGTTCGTCCTCGCCATCGACCAGGGCACCTCGGCCACCAAGGCGGTCGTGGCCGATACCTCGGGCCCACGTGTCGACGTGGACGTGCCGGTCACGGGGACGACGTACGACGATCCGCGCGTCGAGCAGGACCCGATCGCCCTGCTGGACAGCGTGATCGCCGCCGGCCGCCATGCCGTCGCATCAACCGAGGGCCCGATCAGTGCCGTAGGCCTGGGCAATCAGGGCGAGACGGTTCTGGCGTGGAACCTGCGCACCGGTGAGCCGCTGGGGCCCGCGCTGTCGTGGCAGGACCGCCGATCGTCGGCGGTCACGGAGGAGATGGGCCCCTCGGTGGCGGCCGATCTCCTGCGCCTGACGGGACTCCCGCTCGATCCCTATTTCGCCGCGCCCAAGATGGCGTGGCTGCGCCGCGAGATCGGCGATGCGTGGGACTCCGACACCACGATCACGACGATCGACGCCTGGACGACGTTCCGTCTCACCGGTGAGTTCGTCACCGATGCCGCGACAGCCTCGCGCACGATGCTGCTGGATCCGCACACGCTCGAGTGGTCGCCGACCGCGCTCGCGGCCTTCGGGCTCGAAGGCGTGCCGCTCCCCCGCGTCGTGGCCTGCGATGCGCGCATCGGCACGACGGACGCCTTCGGTCCGCGGTTACCCGTCGTCGGTGCCATCGTCGACCAGCAGGCCGCCCTGCTCGCCGAGGACTGTCGCACGGTGGGGTCGGCGAAGTGCACCTACGGCACCGGGGCCTTCCTGCTGGCCAATGTCGGACAGGCCCATGCTCCCTCGAGCAGCGGGCTCGCGACATCACTCGCCTGGGTGTTCGAGGACGGCACGCGTGCCTCGTGCGTCGACGGGCAGGTCTACACGGTCGGCGCGGCGGTGAGCTGGCTGCAGCGCATCGGGCTCATCGACGAACCCGAGGACCTCGATGTGCTCGGCGGTTCCGTGTCCGACACGGCCGGAGTCATGTGCGTGCCGTCCCTCGCCGGGGTCGGGGCACCGGCATGGCTACCCGATGCGCGCGGCCGCTGGTCAGGACTGTCGCTCGCGACCACGCGCGCGCACCTGATTCGGTCTTTCTGCGAGGGCGTAGCCGCCCAGGTCGCCGTGCTCGCGGACGCCGTCTCGCTCGACACGGGAGGACCGATCACCACGCTGCGCGTGGACGGCGGTCTGACGCGGTCGCGCACGATCATGCAGATGCAGGCCGACCTGCTCGGCACTCCCGTCGAGGTCTATCCCCATGCGTGCGCGACGGCACTCGGCATTGCCGCCCTGTCCCTACGCGGCATCGAGGGGGCCGGGGCTGAGGATCTGCTCATCTCCGGCTGGCAGCCGGTGGCGACCTACGCCCCTCAGGCCAATGCCTCCGTGTCGCGGGAGCGCGTGGTGCAGTACGCCCGGGCACTGGCACGATCGACTCCATGAGCCCCTCGACCGCCTTCGACGTCATCGTCGTCGGCGCCGGAGCGGTCGGCTCAGCCATTGCCAGCGCCCTGACGCGCCAGGGCATATCGGTGGCCATGATCGAGGCCCGATCCGATGTGGGGGCCGGCACCAGCAAGGCCAACACCGCGATCTGGCACACCGGCTTCGACGCCAAGCCCGGAACGCTCGAAGCTCGATTGGTCGCGCGTGGGCATCGCCTCCTCGAGGAGCGCGCCGACGAGTTCGGCTGGCCCATCGAGCGCATCGGTGCCGTGCTCGTCGCCTGGGACGACGACCAGTTGTCACGTCTCGACTCGATCATCGCCACCGCCAAGGCCAATGGCTACACCCAGGCGCACCCCCTGACCCCCGATGAGGTCTACGCGGGCGATCCCCATCTCGGGCCCGGCGTGCGCGGCGGCGTGAGCATCCCTGACGAAGGGCTGCTCGACCCCTGGACCATCTCCCTCGCCCTCGCCACCGACGCCGTCGTCAACGGTGCGACGTTGCACCTCGACGCTCCGGTCGACGCGGTGACGCGCACGCCAACGGGCTACGACGTGCACACACCCCGCGGAGTGCTCTCCGGATCATGGCTCATCAACGCCGCGGGCCTGGGGAGCGATCTCCTCGACCGAGCGGCCGGCCACGACGGCTTCACGATCACGCCCCGGCGCGGGCAACTCATCGTCTACGACAAGGCCGCGCGAGCCCTGGTCAATCACGTCATCC
>NBNH01000398.1 GCA_004379115.1 Actinomycetales bacterium mxb001 | reverse complement strand
CCTCGACGCCAAGGTCGCGGGGGCCGTGCTGCTCATCTCGACCATCGGCCAGTTCTTCTGCTCGATGTCCTGCATGACCAGCTGCTCCCGCATGATGTTCGCCTTCAGCCGCGACGGGGCGGTGCCGGGTGCGAAGTACTGGGCCAAGCTGTCCAAGTCGAAGGTGCCGGCCAACGCCGTCATCGCGACAGCCGTGGTCGCCGTGCTCATCACCCTGCCGGCCCTGGTCGAGGTCAACATCGGCAGTGCCGAGTCCCCGATCATCGTGCCGACCGCCTTCTACGCGGTGGTGTCGGTGGCGGTCATCGGCCTCTACCTGGCCTTCGCCATCCCGATCTACCTGCGGTGGCGAGCCGGGTCGAACTTCCAGCAGGGTCCGTGGAATCTCGGCAACAAGTGGAAGTGGATGGCGCCGGTCGCGGTCATCGAGATCGTGATCATCAGCGTCTACTTCATCCTGCCGACGAACCCCGGCGGCACGCCGCCGTTCCTGCGGTGGCTCAACGGATCTCCGAGTGCCGAGGAGATCCCCTTCGAGTGGAAGTTCGTCAACTACGCGCCCATCCTCACCATCGGTGCGCTGATCGCCCTGTGGATCGGTTGGCACCTGTCGGCGAAGAAGTGGTTCACCGGGCCCAAGCGCACGATCGACCTGCCGGCCGGTGTGTCTTCGGCCGACGAGATCGCGCTCGAGCACGAGCACGACGGCTACCTCACCGGCGAGCACGACAAGAACAACTAGCCAGCACACAAGGGGGTGGGTCGGGCCTAGGCCCGACCCACCCCCTTTGTCTTGTTTGCGTTTTTGGTCGCCAACTCGGTGAGTTGGCGACCAAAAACGCAAACAAGACGCGGTGGGGGATGGGGGGAGTTGCTAGGCGCGGATGCGGGCGTTCGTCGGGTCGTAAGGTGCCGTCAGCGATACGGCGATCGGCACCAGGCGCCCGCCCACGCTGATCGCCCAGTCTCCTTCGAGGTCGGTATCGCCCCGCACGTAGCCGAGTCCGACGCAGGCACCCG
Organism: Actinomycetales bacterium mxb001; assembly: GCA_004379115.1. Lineage (GTDB taxonomy): Bacteria > Actinomycetota > Actinomycetes > S36-B12 > S36-B12 > Mxb001. The sequence continues at coordinate 289 of NBNH01000398.1, read as the reverse complement.
TGCTGGTGGCATACGCCGCGCTGCTCACCTGGCCGACGCCCACGCCGTCGCGCAGGATCAACTCACCGCCCCAGAGCATCGCCTGGGCATCTTGGGCCACCCACGACACCAGTCGTCGACGGGCGGGGGATTGCCGGGCACTGTCCAGGGCCGCCCGGCCGATGAACTCAGCCGACGACTTCGCGGCGAACACGAGCCCGGCCTCGACGGGGCCGTAGTCGGGATTGAGCTCGGGTCCGAACGCGCGGTAGCCCTTCTCGAGCCGCAGGGCATTGATGGCGTAGTAGCC
>NBNH01000397.1 GCA_004379115.1 Actinomycetales bacterium mxb001 | reverse complement strand
TTCTCAATGCGTTTGATAGCTGCGTTGACATCAGAATAATATTGAAGTCCAGTGACTTTAGAGATAGCTTCGGTGGCTCGGAAAATAATACGAGACCAAGCATCCATGTCATGAGGATCATGTTCTGCTTTGATGTAATCCATGCGCTCATCAGGAGGCAAAGAATCAACTCTAGCAAGATCTGCTATTTTGTACTGAACAATTTTAGCTGCATAAGCAAGTAATTGATAATGCACTTTATAGTTATTAGTTGCAATATCAGACAATTCTTGGTTAGTTTTATTGTTGTTATTAGAATTTTTATGGTATTCCTTTTTATCAAGTACCCAGTTGCCTTCTTTGGACCATTTTTCCAGGGTTGGTTTAGGCACACCAGATAAAATAGAGATTGCTTTCAAAGAAACAGTAGCATCCTCTATATATTTCTTTCTACACTCTTCTTTAGACCATCTATTAGAATTTAAAACTCGAAGTTGCATACATCTCCAGTATCTACAATTAATATTGCCAATTATTTAATTATTTATTTATTCTATAGTAATTAACAAACAAGGATTGCAAATATCTGCAATCCTTGTAAATTATTGTCTTAATCTTTCAACTAAACGTTGTAAATCTTCTATTTTTTGTTCCAGCTGCGTTACCTTATCTTGACCGTGCCTTCTTTGTATTCCTGGGTATTTTTCCAGCCAATCAAAGAAGTGTGAATGCAGCAACTTGTGAATGTACATGCTGCCTGACAAAGAAGTTATGTAAAATAACTCATTATGCTTCCCATATGAAAGCTTGACAGGGAAATATTCTTTTATTGAAATATGCTTTACTTCTTTTTTTAGAAAGGAAGTAATTTTATCTGGTTTTACTCCTATTGAAATATTATGTTTTTGGCTAATTTGATCAAAATAAAGTCTATTAGGAAAAACCCTAATATATCTTGAACAATCAGTAATATAATCTGACATTGCCAAATATTCATCACTAGAATCAACATCAGAGTATTTACTATAAGTTAAATATGCATTCTCCCAGGCTTTAACAACTTCATCTGTATTTTTCTTAGTAATAAGTTGAAGCTCTGGAGATTTAGACACATCTAATATTACTGATTCAATCCACAAATAAATCCAATAATGAGTAAACTTTTCTATTTCCAATTCATCAAAAATAGAAGTAATGCAATCTAAAGAATTATTGCCATTTATAGTAGGATTATGCCCACCTACAATCCATTCATAAACAACGCCAGATTCATCAACAAAGCCAATCATCTTTGCATGTAGTGTTGGCTGACTGTAAATATTTTCTGTAACCTTGTTTACCATAATCTGCTTTGTTGAAATAAATCGGAAAGGAGTTCCTTCGACATTTGAAGTTTTTTCCAAAATGCCTTTGTTCCTTTGAGATATCCCCTTTAAATCCTGTCTGCTTATTCCTGTATAAGGAAGATTTGTATAAGCATCTATTGCCCCAGGGTAACAGATTTTCATGATCTCGTAGTTGTGCTTTGCATCAGAAAGGATTATTCCAATTTTCTTTCTAGACAAAGCCATGATAATTTTTCTGCTGGTAAGATACGGAAACGCACCTATAACAGCATGGCATCTTGGATCTTCAATCTTTTCAAGTAATTGTGATTCAATCTCATCAAAATAATGCGGAATAAGATCTTCTGGTAATCCAGAATTAGATATTAATCTTCCCATTGTCGTTCTCCTAATCTTACTTGTTTTAAGATAACACATATATTTAAAAACAAATGTACACTAAGAGATTTTTTTACAAGAATAGAAAAACACAAGATA
>NBNH01000051.1 GCA_004379115.1 Actinomycetales bacterium mxb001 | reverse complement strand
GCGGCGGGTCGTCCTCGAGGAGGATGATGTTGGGCGCACTCTCCGGGTCTCGGACCTGGTACCAGTAGACCAGATCCCCAGTGACGGGGTTCGCCGCAGAGGTGGAGCCGATGACCCAGATCCGCTTGGGATCTCCGCTCCCAGTCAGTTCCAGAAGTTGCGCGGTTCCACTGCCGCTGTAGACGTCCGCCTCGAATGGACCGATGTAGGGCTCTCCGGTCTGATACCACCACCAGGCTGGGCCGTCGTGGGTGTAGTGGTTCTGGTCTGGCGCGGCAGCACGGACGCCACGCACGGTGAATGTGTCGGGCTCCCTGATGAGCTGCGCTCGGGGCTCTCGGTCTCGGCGCACCTGGTCAGCCGTCTCTCCGATGATCCATCCGGCACGGCAGGACCGGCCACCGCGCACCCATGTGATCCAGGCTCGCTGCAGGTCGGAGTCGTCCAAGGCATACGCCCACAGGTCCCAGGCGTCGACTGACCGAGCCAACTGGGCCTCGTACGGCCGTGACTGCAGGCCGCCGAACGGCGGGTTAGCCCAGCAGGACACTACCTCCTGCCATGCCTGAGGCTCGTTGACGACGTCGAGCAGGCGGTCAGGCCACGCGACGACCTCGTGATTCGAGGTCGGGTCGAACAGGCGCAGAGGTGACCGGTACGATACCTCTCCGACGAGTCGCAGCTGGTCCACCGTGCCCAGGTTGGCGGCGATGTCGATGAGTACCTGAGACCCGACCGGTAGCAGCAGGTCAGGGGCCGTGTACCCGACCGGCTGCACAATGGTCCGATGACCGGCCTCATAGGTGACGACCGTCTGACGGACACCCGTCACGCCCGCCATGTACGCCTGAGACTCGGCGTCGAGCGTCACGGCACCAGTGACGACGTTGGCGGCGGTCACCCTGAGCACGATGCGTCGGTCCGTGGAGACCTGCCAGTCGAGCACATCGGCGCATCCTCGGTCCAGCCGGTGGCACCCGAGCACGCTACGTGTCGTCCTGGCCATCGCGCCGACCCCGAGCCGATAGCTCATCACCGCAGTGAGAGCCGAGAGACGCAGGGTGATCGTGCGGCCATCGTAGGCCGGCGCCGAATCGACCAGGCCGCGCCAGTACTGCACCCATCCCAGGGGCTGACCGTCGCTGCCGAGCGCTGAGACCCAGATGG
>NBNH01000396.1 GCA_004379115.1 Actinomycetales bacterium mxb001 | reverse complement strand
GGCCTGAGCCATGTGCGGGAACGTCGTTGCCAGCGACCCGCGCTCGAGCACCGAGCGCGACTGCGCCCAGGACTCATTGCCCTGCCCGTAGAGCCAACGCGTGGCACTGCGCGCGCCGTCGAATTCCCACTCGCTGGAGGATGCAAAACGTTGCCCGATGGCCGAGCCGGTGGCGTCGAGGCGGCGCTGCACGGTGCGCAGGCGCACAAGCTGCTCGCCGAGCCCCACGCCCACGACGGCTTCCAGCGGAATCTGCGCCAGCGCGTCCGCCGCCTCGTCGAGCAGCGCTAAGGCATGCTCCAACGCGACGTTGGTATCGAGGTCGAGCAGGGCGGTCACGGGACTCCAGCGGACGACATGGACGGGACGGCACTCCACGCATCACGCACCGGCCCACGCCCTCAGCGGGGGACTCGGCGCGGGGCCAGGCCAGTGGCCCCGCTATCGGTCTGTCGCGCTCGCTCGATCCGGCTCATCCGCGGCGTCGGCGTACCGGCTGGGATCAACCTTCAATCGAACGTATGTTCGAATTATGCCTGAGGGGAACGACTCTGTCAACCTGGCAGCGAGGCGTGTCGCGGACCCGCCCCGGGAAGCCGACCGCTCGGCGTGACCTAGTCCCGCGAGCTCGCGGCGAGGCGCAGGTCGTGCTGCACCATCATGTCGACGAGGCCGACAAAGTCGACGCTCGGAGCCCAGCCGAGTTCGTCGCGCGCGCGTGACGCATCGCCGACCAGGAAGTCGACCTCGGCTGGACGTAGCAGGGACTTGTCGAAACGCACGTAGCGCTCGACGTCCGGCTCAAGCCCGGCTGATTGCAGGGCGGTGACAACCAGATCGCGAACCGAATGCGCCTCTCCGGTGGCGATGACGTAGTCGTGCGGTTGCTCCTGCTGGAGCATCAGCCACATGGCGTTGACGTAGTCACCCGCGTATCCCCAGTCGCGCCGAGGCTCCAGACTGCCGAGGGTCAGATGCGTGTCGAGTCCGAGGGCGATGCGCGCGACCCCTCGCGACACCTTGCGCGTGACGAATTCGCTACCCCGACGCGGCCCCTCGTGGTTGAACAGGATCCCGCACGAGATCCACATGTCGTAGGACTCGCGGTAGTTCACGCAGGAGTGGTGCGCGAAAGCCTTGGCCGTTCCGTAAGGAGAGCGCGGATAAAAGGCAGTCGACTCTGACTGAGGCGTCTCGCGCACTTTGCCGAACATCTCCGAACTCGATGCTTGGTAGAAGCGCACGCCGGGCTGCTCGGAGAGCCTGATGGCTTCCAGGAGGCGCAGGGGGCCCAGACCGGTGACATCGGCGGTGGCCTCCGGCTGGCGAAAGCTGAGTGCCACGAAGCTCAGGCTCCCGAGGTTGTAGACCTCGTCGGGCTGGGCGACTTCGACAGCGCGAATGAGACTGCCCAGGTCCGTGAGATCTCCCTCGACGAGATGGACGTCGGGGAACTCCTGTCGATACGCCTGGATGCGATCGGCACTGTGCCCGCGCACGAGACCCCACACCTCGTAGCCCTTGCTCAGCAATAGCTCGGAGAGGTGCTGGCCATCCTGGCCGGTGACCCCGGTGATGAGGGCTGATGGCACATGCGCTCCCATCGCTATTCGCGTTCGGGTCACCGTAGTGGGCGCATCGCCCGGATGATTGCGACTTCCGGTGATCAGTCCGGCTCTAGCCCACCCGCAAGCACGCCGTGTGGTGCCCCGCATCGGGGGTGAGCACCGGAAGCGTTGTCGTCAGGCACGCCTCCATGACCACGGGGCATCGCGGATGGAAGCGGCAACCTGACGGAATCCGCGCCGGATCCGGCGGCTCGCCCTTGAGCACGATCTGCTCGGTGCGCTCGACATCGGGCACCACCGACAGCAGTGCCTGCGTGTAGGGGTGCTGCGGCGACTGCAGCACATCGGCTGTCGGCCCGAGCTCGACGATCCGTCCCAGGTACATGACCGCCACGCGATCGGCGATGTTCCACGCGAGGCCTAGGTCGTGCGTGACGACCAGCACTGTGAGCCCGAGTTCCTCTCGCAGCTTCAGCAGCAGGCCGAGGATCTCCCCGCGCACTGAGGCATCCAGGCTTGACACCGGCTCATCCGCGATGAGCACGCGCGGCTGCAGCACGAGCGCACCGGCGATCACGACGCGTTGACGCTGACCACCGGAGAGTTCATGCGGATAGCGCAGAAAGAAGCGCTCCGGCGGGCGCAGGCCCGCTCGTGACAGCGCATCGGCCACGAGCTCCTGCTCATCTCCCTGTGGACCGCCGTCCGTGCGGCCAAGCCGCCCGGCTTGGCGGTCTACCTTGTGGATGCGTATCCCCTCCGCCACCGCGTCGTAGACCGTGTGCCGCGGGTTCAACGCTCCCAGTGGATCCTGCAGCACCAGCTGCACCTGCCGGCGGTACTGCTTGAGCTTCCGGTAGTCCAGCGGCTTGCCCTCGAACGACACCGTGCCCGCCGTTGGCTTCACGAGCCCGAGCAGTGTGCGCGCCAGCGTCGTCTTGCCACACCCGGACTCCCCAACCAGCGCCAGGATCTCGCCCGCACCGAGGTCGAGATCGACTCCATCGACCGCGCGCACCGGTCCGAACGCCACCTTGAGGTCGCGCGTCGACAGGATCATGCGCCCACCCGGATACATCGCACGCCGCCGACCAATTCGACCGTCGTCGTCGCGCATGCCTCGATCGCGATCGCACAGCGCGGGTGGAACGCGCAGCCGCTCGGGATGTCGCCCGGATACGGAGGGTCGCCGGGAAGTCCCGCGGGCGCATACCGCGCGGTGGGATCCCCCACGCGCGGGAACGCACCGGCCAGTGCCTTCGTGTAGGGGTGCTTCGGCTGATCGAAGATCTCCAGTGCCGCTCCGGTCTCCACCACCTGTCCGGCGTACATGACCGCGATGCGGTCGCACGTCGTGCCGAGCACGCCGAGGTCATGCGAGATGAGCACCATGCCCATGTCGAGGTCGCGCACGAGACCGGTGAGGAGGTCGAGCACCTGCGCCTGCACCATGACGTCGAGGGCGGTGGTGGGCTCGTCGGCGACGATGAGATCGGGGGAGCAGGCCAGGGCCATGGCGATCATCACGCGCTGGCGCTGACCACCGGAGAGTTGGTGCGGGTAGGACTTCGCCCGCGATGCTGGCAGTCCCACCTGCTGAAGCAACTCGGCCACGCGGGCGTTCACGTCCTTGGCGGTCTTGTGCAACCTGATCGGCTCGGCGATCTGGTCGCCGATCGACTGCACGGGGTTGAGCGCGTGCAGCGCGCCCTGGAAGACGATGGCCGCCTCGGCCCACCGCACGGTGCGCAGCTTGCCCCAGTTCATCGTGAGCACGTCGACGTCGTCGAGCATGACCTCGCCGCCGATCTTCGCGTTGGCCGGCAGGAGCCGCAGCACCGTCGCGGCAAGCGTCGACTTGCCGCACCCGGACTCGCCGGCGATGCCGAGTACCTCGCCGCGCTCGAGGGTGAGCGTGACGCCGCGCACCGCCGGGATAGGTCCTTCGTTCGACGCGTAGTCGACCGTGACGTCGCGAAACTCCAGCAGGCTCATGCGGTCGTGCCTCGCGGATCCAGGATGCGCTCCATCGCGCGGCCGACCAGGGTGAAGGCGAGCACGACGAGAACGACGCAGATGCCGGGAGGCAGCACGAACCACCAAGCACCGCGGCTCACGGCGCCCGACGAGAAAGCGCGATCGAGGATCGCGCCCCACGACGGTGCCAGCGGATCGCCGAGGCCGAGGAACGACAGCGTCGTCTCCGACAGGATCACGATGGCAACGGTCAGCGTGGTGTTGGCGAGCACGAGCGGGAACACGTTAGGCAGCACATGCCGGGTCATCTGATGCCAGTTGCCCGCCCCGAGCGCTTTCGATCGCTCCATGTAGGGGCGTCCCTCGATCGACATCGTCTGCGCGCGGATCAGCCGTGCCGTGCCTGCCCAGGACGTGATGCCGATGACGATGATGAGGTTGAGGGTGCTCGGGCCGAGCACCGTGGCCAGCACGATCGCCAGCGGCAGGAATGGGATCACCAGGAACCAGTCGGTGACGCCGACGAGCACGTGGCTGCCCGGCCCGCGGAAGTGCCCGGCCATGATGCCGACGGCCGTGCCGATGATCATCGCGACGAGCGTCGCCGCGAGCCCGACGGTGAGCGAGATGCGCGTGCCGTAGGCGAGGAGCAGCAGCATCGACCGACCGGAGTCGTCGGTGCCCAGCGGATAGCCCAGCGACGGGCTGTCGAAGCGTTCGCCGTCGGCCTTGGTCACGTCGAGCGCATCGTCGGGGATGAGAATGGGCGCCAGGATCGCCACGAGGATGAAGAACACCAGGATGATGAGCCCGGCCATGCCGGCGCGGTCATGCCGGTACGCCGCCCAGAACCGCGCGAACGCCGCCTTGCGACGCTGGGTCGCGACGCTGCTCATGACCGCACCCGCGGATCGATGACGACATAGAGCAGTTCGGCGATGAGGTTGGCGCCGATGACGGCGATGGAGAAGAGCAGGAAGATCGCCTGCAGGAGCGGGATGTCAGGGCCGCGCAGCGCCTCGTAGGTCAGCAGGCCGAGACCGGGCCAGGAGAACACCGTCTCCACGGTGATGGCACCGGTGACGACGAAGCCCAGCGACAGGAAGATCAGAGTGATCGTGGGCAGCAGTGCATTGGGCACCGCGTGCTTCTGGCGCACCATCACGTCGCGCAGGCCCTTGGCCCTGGCGAGCGTGAGGTACTCCTGCTTGCGCTCATCGATCAGCGATGCGCGCATCACCAGCGAGTAGTCGGCGAGATAGATCAGCGTCAGCGTCGTACACGGCAGGACCATGTGCCACAGCACGTTGAGCCAGCCCGCAGGCGTTGATGTGTCTACTCCCGGCGTGACGATGCCGCCGACGGGAAACATGCCGGGGATCCCGAACGCACCCACCGAGAAGACGATGAGCAGCATCATGCCGAGCCAGAACTCCGGCATGGAGTAGAGCGTGAGCGTGGTACCGGTCGAGATCTTGTCGAAGCGGCCGCCCGGCTTCCATCCGGCACGGATGCCGATCCAGATGCCGATGATCGAGGCCAGGATGATCGCGGTGCCTAGCAGCAGGAACGTCGGCCAGATGCGCTCGCCGATCATTTCCCACACGGGCCGGGAGAACCGCGTGGAGTCGATGCCCGGGTCGAAGGGATTGCGGATGTAGGTGAGGAACTGCTCGAGGATCGGCTTGTCGAGCTCCCGCCGCAGTTCCGCCAACTGCTCGGCGTCCTGGTTGCGTCCGCGCGTGTACAGGCCGATCGGGTCGCCGGGCAGCATGCGGAAGAGGAAGAAGTTGAAGACCACGACGAAGCCGAGGGTGATGACGGCGCGCAGCACCTTGCTGCCCACCGTGCGCAGGACGGACCCGGAGACCCGGGGAGCGCGGATCGGATCGGGTTCGCCGACCGCGACGTCCTGGAGGAGGCTCACTCCCTACTGTCTGCCGAGGCCGATCGCCGACTGCGCAGGAGCAGTACGACGAGCAGGATGATGACGATGACGGCGACCACGAGGCCGATGATGAGGCCTGTGCTGACGCCGCCCGATGTCGACGCCGTCTCGCCGCTCGCGTTGCCCTGGTCGGTGGCTCCCGGCGATGCGGTGGCCCCCGGCGACGCCGTGGCATCACCAGTGTCGGCGCCGACCGGCTGGACGTTCGCGTACGAGTACGTGCCGTACTGGAACAGCAGCGAGCCGCTTCCCTCGGGCTGGCCCACGAATCCGGTGAAGCGATCGGAGCGGTAGGCCTCGAGGTTGTCGTAGTAGTAGAGCACCACGTAGGCGACGTCGTCGTAGATCATCTGCTGCATCTGCTTGACGATGTCGGCGCGCGCGGCCTGGTCGGTCTCGATCGACTGCGCCTCGTAGAGAGCGTCGTACTCCGGATTGCAGTAGAAGGAGTCCGACAGGTCGGCGTAGATCGTGTCGCCGTCCTTGTAGGAGCGCTTGGCGCAGGTGAAGGTCGACAGTTGGTAGTCGGGGTCGGGCTCGACGACCCAGCCCCACTCGAACATGTCGAACTCGCCGCGGCCGATGATCTCGTAGAGCGCGTCCTCGGTGACCGGCTTGACGTTGGCCTCGATGCCGATCTCGGCGAGGTAGGACTTGATGTACTCGCCGGACTTCACCGACGTGGCCGAGTCGCTGCGCACGAAGAAGCGGTAGCTCATCGGAACGCCGTCCGGCCCGATGCGGATGCCGTCGGGGCCCATGGCGTAGCCCGCATCGTCGAGGATCTGGTTGGCCAGCGCCGGGTCGTAGTTCTGCGTGCCCGGATCGACGTGCAGGGTCGAGTAGAGCGGCGGGATGATCGTCGAGCCGGGTGTGCCGTAGCCGTTGAGCACCTTGTCGACGAGCTGGTTGCGGTCGATGGCGTGCGAGATGGCCTGACGCACCGCGAGGTCCTGGATGTGGGGGTTGCCGTCGCCGATGGGTGTGCCGTCCGAGAGAGCGGCACCCATGTTGAACGCGAGCTCGTTGAAGCCGGAGTACGCACCGGCGTAGGTCGTGATGCCCTCGACGCCCTCCAGGGTCGAGAACACGTCAGCGGTGAGGCCTTCCGCGAAGTCGACTTCGCCCTTCTTCAATGCCTGCCCGAGCGCATCGGGATTGTTGTAGATGCGGAAGATCAACTCGTCGACCTTCGGTCGACCGGCGTAGTAGGTGTCGTTGGCCACGAGCCGGATGAACTGGCCGTCCTGCCGCTCGGCGACGAGGAACGGTCCGGAGCCGACGAGCGGCTGTCCGCCCTCGGGTTCGTTGGCGAAGGACTTCACGGCCTTGCCGTCGATCGCGCTCCAGATGTGCTCGGGAAGGATGTAGACGGCGAGGCGCTCCATGATCGGCGAGGGTGCCGAGACGCCGACGACCACGGTGCGGTCGTCGGTGGCCGTCACCGAGGTGACATTGCGCAGATAGTTGCCGTAGTTGGTCTTCTCGTAGCGGCCCTCGAGGATGCGATTGAACGTGTACACGACGTCATTGGCGGTCAGCGGCGTGCCGTCGGACCACACGAGGTCGGGGCGCAGCGTGTAGGTCCAGGTCTTGCCGTCCGCCGACTCCTCCCACGACTCCGCGAGTCCGGGCGCGGGGGTGAAGTCGGTGCTGCTCGGCTGCATGAGGGTCGCGTACTGCAGTTGGTAGATCTCGTAGGCCTCGGCGAGGATGCCGGTGAAGGGATTGAGCGAGTCGACGTCGCCGAGCATGCCGACGGTGAAGACGACGGGGTCGGCCGCCTGTGCCTGCGGCACCACCGCGGCCGGTGCCAGGGCGATAGCGCCTGCGGTGATTCCCACTAGAAGCCTGCGGATCATGTCCACTCCCTCGTTAGTGTCAGTCCGTGCAGCCGCCCCTCGCTCGACGCGACGACTCCGCCGATCCCTACGCCTGGCTCCGCCACCCGTCCCCCGAGGTGACGGACTACCTCGCGGCCGAGCGGGCGTACTACGACGACCGAACGGCGGCCCTCGCGGAGCCCACCGCGACCGTCCTGGCGGAACTGCGCGCGCGTACCCCCGACGCTGAACGCTCGGTCAGTTGGGACCACGGTTCCTATGCCTACTACACGCTCACGCTGCCTGGACGCGAGTTGCCCGAATTGCGACGGGCCAGGGACGGGGTCGAGCAGACCCTGCTCGACATGGCCGCCTTCGGCTCGAGCTATGCCGCGGCCGGGGTCATCGAGCCGAGCCCCGACAACTCCCTGCTCGCCTACTCCGTGGACCAGACCGGGGCCGAGATCTACTCCCTGCGCTTTCGCGACACGGCCACCGG
>NBNH01000395.1 GCA_004379115.1 Actinomycetales bacterium mxb001 | reverse complement strand
ACCGGGACGCACTTCACGTCCACAGTCCCCGGCAAGCAGAGCGTGGAGTGGACATCCGTGCATGCGTTCATCGGAATCGCATGTCCGACCGCAGATCCCACAACGAGCCAGGGCCCCTCGCCCCTCATGCTCTTGGACGGGATCAACGACGCCGGGCTCATCGTCGACTTCAATGCCTTCCCCGGCGGGGCCGACGGGGCTGAAGCCTCGGATGCGCCCGCGGTACTCCAGGCGTCGGATCTCGGGGCGTGGCTGCTGGGGCAGTTCTCGCAGGTCTCGGACGCTAAGGCGGCGCTGGCCGCGCAAGCGGTGCATCCCACGGCCATGGCCATGGCCGGCAACATCCCCTTCCCGCTGCACGCGATGGTCACCGACGCGTCCGGTGACTCGATCGTCATCGAATGGGAGTCCGGCGTCATGCGCGTGCTGGATAACCCCGTGCACGTGATGACCAACCTGCCTGCCCTCGGGTGGCATTTGACCAACCTCGACAATTGGACCCACCTGGACAACACCGACCGGTCGTCCTCAACGTTCGGGTCCCTTCAGGTACGTCAGCCGGATTCGGGCATTGCCACTGCCGCGCTGCCAGCGGCCAACACCAGCATCGGTCGCTTCATTCGCGCGGCCTACTACGGCAAATTCGTCAAGAAGGAGAGCGATCCAGACGCTGCGCTGTCCACGCTCTCTCGCATCATGAACAACTTCGATCGCCCGAAGGGGGCCACGATCGACCCGCCGTCATCCGGCGGCGAAGGCGTGACGTTTGGAGGGTCGTCGGCTCCGACCGGCATTACGACGGAATACACGAGCATCACCTTCATGAGCGACAGCGCTCGCAAGCGGTATTTCGTACGCTCCTACTCCTCAATCAATTGGTCGGAGTTCCAGCTGGACGCGCTCGCGGGATTGACCGCTCCGCGGACCATCTCGGTGGAGGCGCTAGATCCTATGGGTGGAGAGGCCAGCGACCTGTTCCTCAAGGGCACGTCGTAGTTGCTCGGGCATCCGCCGGGGCAGCCGATGGGGCTGGGCGCCGATCGTGGTTGCCGCGGTCATCGGCGCCTACTTCCTGGTCCTCACCGCCATCGCAGTGGCAGGCCGGCTGCTCGGTGGCGAAGGGGCGATCTAGTCGCCTTTGTGGGCGTCGTCCAGTAGCGTCGAGGCATGTCACTGGACGCTACTGATACCGCTCCCCCCGCACAGTCGTCGGGACTCACCCAGGGGGGCTTGGCCATTGCGGCCGCCGTCCTCCTCGGGCTCGCGGCCACCCTGACGGCGTGGTCGGCCTATCGCGAGTCCTTGACGAGCGATCTCGTGCTCAAGAACTACTCCGAGCAGCAGGCCCTGATCGCGTCGGCGAATGACTATTTCGGCCGCGCGGATCAGCAGGAGGCCCTCGAGCGATCCCTGTTCCTCGAGTGGGCCGTGGCCATCTCGGCCGGCAACACGGACGCTGCCGACTACCTCGTCACCGTGATGAGCGACGAGCTCTACGCGGCTGTGGAGTGGTGGCGTCAGGAGCCTGAAGAGACGTCGCCGGCTACCCCCTTCGACGAGAGCAATCCCTACTTCGCGGACCTGCCGAGCCAGGTACTGGTCGCGGAGGGGACGGCCGGTTACGCCGAAGCCGATGGCCTGCGGGTGGCGGCTGAGGCTGCCGACGCCAATAGCGATCGGTTCGACCTCGCCAACGTGTTCTTTGCCGTCGTCCTGTTCGTCGCCGGTCTCACCACCATCGTCCAGCGGAGATCCATCCAGATCGGATTCCTGGCGCTCAGTGTCGTGGGTCTCCTGGGTGGAGTCATCGTGCTGGTGACGACGCCAGGCTGGGCGGCCATCGGCTAGGTCGCTGCCTGGCTCAGTCGTCCTGAGCAGCCCTGGCGCGTGCCTCGATGTCGGCCTTGCGCACCACTGACGCCGGAACCCCACCGATCGACCAGTGATCCGGGTCGACGAAACGCACCCAGCCTCGGACGAGCGAGCGATCCGATCCCAGGCATTCCACGAGCAGGTCGGTGAAGGCGCCCATGAGTTGCTGCCCGTGCTCGAGGGGGCGTCCTGCGAAGAGGATGAACTCGAAGAAGGGGGCCTCGGTGGCGCCCTCGGACACGAGGTCACCCCCGATGGCGGCGGCCTGCGGACGCACTTCGTCGGCAAACGCTCGAATGCGGTCGGCGGGCACCTGGAGCGTCTCGGCGAAGACCGCGCAGGAGCGGGTGAGAAGCTCGCGGATCTGCGCATCCGTGTGGAGGCCGGCCACGAGTTGGTAGCGGATCGTCGGCATGACCGGAGTCAATCAGAGGGCTCCGGGGCTACAGTCATCCGGTGACCGAGCACGTGCGCGTCTGCATCGTGGGGGCTGGCTTTTCCGGGATCGGTGCCGCCATCTCGCTGCGTCGGGCCGGCGTGGTTGACATCGTCATCCTCGATCGCGGATCGCAGGTGGGTGGCGCGTGGCGTGCCAACACCTACCCCGGGTGCGCGTGTGACGTGCAGAGCCGCCTCTACGAGCTCGCGGCGGCCCCGTGGCCCGAGTGGACCCGCAAGTTCGCCGGGCAGCAGGAGATCCGCGAATACCTCGAGTCCGTCGTCGAGATCTTCGGTCTAGGCCCAGACCTGCGCCTGAATACCGAGGTGCTCCGCGCGGAGTGGGACGACAACGCCCTCAGATGGCGAGTCGCGACCAGTACGGGTGACCTCACCGCTGACGTGCTGATCAGCGCCTGTGGGGGACTCACGGAGCCGATGTATCCCTCGATCCCGGGCGCAGAGGACTTCACCGGCACGGTCATGCACACCGCTCGCTGGGACCATGACGTCGACCTCGCCGGTAAGCGCGTCGCCGTCGTCGGCACCGGCGCCTCTGCTATCCAGGTGATCCCGGCGATTGCCCCCGTCGTTGCCGAGCTGCTTGTCATGCAGCGGACCCCGCCCTGGGTGCTGCCGCGCCGTGACCGTGCCGTTCCGGGGTGGTATCGCTCCTTGCTGTCGTCCGTGCCACCCGTGCAGCAGGCGATGCGCGAGGCATCGTCGTGGGCGCGCGAGGTGCAGTTGCTGTCCTTCACCCGACAAGGGCCGTTCCGGGCCTTGGGGGAGCGAATGGCCCGCCGTCACCTGGAGAAGCAGGTCACTGATCCCGGCCTACGAGCGAAGCTGACGCCGAATTACGACATGGGCTGTAAGCGCATCCTCATCAGCGACGATTACTACCCAGCCCTGACGCGTGACAACGTCATGGTGACTCCTGCGCTCGAGCGCATCACATCCACCGGCGTGGTGGATGCGGACGGCGTCGAGCATCCGGTCGACATCATCATCTGGGCCACCGGTTTCAACGTGCTCGAGCCACCGCTTGCCAGCCACGTCATCGGGCGCAGCGGCGAGACCTTGGACGAGGCCTTCCATGACAATGGCATGTCGGCGTATCGGGGCACGACGGTCGCCGGATTCCCTAACTTCTACATGCTCCAAGGGCCCAACACGGGCCTCGGCCACTCATCGGTGGTCCTGATGTCGGAGGCGCAGATCGAATACCTGACTCCGGCCGTTGCCTCCGGCCTCGTGCATGAGGTGGACCCCGATCGACAGGCGTCCTATGCGCGGGTGCTCGATGAGCGCCTGTCCACCACCGTGTGGCAACAGGGTGGATGCCAGTCCTGGTACCAGAATGAGCATGGTCGCAATGTGACGCTCTGGCCGGGCACGACCCACGGGTTTGCCCGCCTGATGCGGCGATTCGACCCCGACGCCTACCGGATTCGCACGACGAAGGAGCGCACCCATGCTGGGACGTGACCGCTATGTCATCGATGGCGGCGTGGCCGTCGTCACGGGGGCGGCGGGTGGCATCGGCTCCGCCGTGGCCGAACGCCTGGCCCGCCGTGGCAGCCACCTGGTCCTGGTCGATCGCGACAAGGAGGGCCTGGCGGCCGTGGCCGAGACGGTGCGCGTACGTCGTCCCGATCGCGAGGTCAGCATCCACGCCATCGACCTGACCGACAAGGACGCTGCCCAGGATCTCGCTGAGCAGGCGCTGGCCGCTCACGGACGCGTCACGCTCGTGGTCAACAACGCCGGCGTCGCACTCGCAGGACGTTTCGAGCAGGTGTCGATGGACGACGTCGACTGGCTGCTCGCCATCAACCTTCGGGGCGTCATCGCGGTGACATCGGCATTCCTCCCGCATCTCGATCGCGGGGCGCACATCACCAACATGTCATCCCTCTTCGGACTCATCGCGCCCATTGGCAATGCCACGTACTCCGCCAGCAAGTTCGGTGTGCGCGGATTCAGTCTCGCGCTGCGCGAAGAACTCAAGCCGCGCGGTATCGGCGTCACGGCCGTTCATCCGGGAGGAATCCGCACCGGCATCGCCAAGAGTGCTCGCCGGGGGGTTGCCGTCAGCGAGGCGGAGTGGGAGACGGGCCTGGCCATCTTCGACAAGTTCCTGGTCATCGAGCCAGACCACGCTGCCCGCAAGATCGTTGACGGCACCGAGCGGCGCAAGGGGCGCGTGCTGATCGGTCCGGAAGCCTATGTCGGCGACATCGCGGCCCGCATCGCCCCGGTGGGCTACGCGCCGGTCTTCGAGCGCCTCATGCGGCTCAAGGCGGGCCTGTGACGCTGCGCCGCCTTGGCGGTGCCCTCGCAGGGATCGCCCTGCTGGCGACGGCCACCGTGGCGGCGCCCGGTCAGGCATCAACGGCCGTCGACGCTCAGATCGCCCGTGATCTGCGTGGACCGGCGGCGTCCAGCACCCTGGGCCCGGACACGACCATTCACGTGGCCGACGCCGACTCCGGTGCGTCGATCTTCAGTCGAGCGGCAGATGCGCGGCAGATCCCGGCCTCGACCATGAAAGTCGTCACGGCAGCGACTGCTCTTCACACCCTTGGCGCTGACCATCGCTTCATCACCCGCGTTGTACGCGGTGACACGCGCAACGCCATCATCATCGTCGGCGGAGGCGATCCGCTGCTCACGACGTCGGATCTCGACAGGCTCGCCCTGCGCACGTCACGCGCACTGGAGCGGCAGGGCGTGGCCGGTCCCGTTCGCCTCTACGTGGACGATTACCTCTTTCCCGCCCCTACGCCGGCTCAGGGCTGGGCACCGGGCGACAGTCCCACCTACGCCGCGGCCGTGCGGCCTCTCGGCATCGTGGGCCAGTACTCCAGTGACACCGTGAGCTCCGCCGTCTCGGCGTTCGCCGCTGCGTTAAGGGCCAGGGGCGTGACCGTCTCGTATGCCGGTCGCGCCATCGCTCCGGACAACGCCCCGGAGATCGCCTCCTTCGATAGCCATCGGCTGAGCAAGGCTGTCGACCTCATGCTCTTGGTAAGCGAGAACAACGTGGCGGAGATCCTGTTCCGCCATGTCGCCCTCGCCCGGGGCTATCCCGCCACGTGGTCAAGCTCGTCGTCAGCCGCCGGTGAGGCACTGCGCGAACTCGGCATCGAGACGACGCGGCTTCGCCTCGTGGATGGCAGCGGGCTGAGCGGCAGCAACCGCTTGACGGCGCGCACCCTGACCGACCTACTCGATCTCGTGGTGGACGGCGAGCATCCTGAACTCGCATCGATCATGACCGGCATGCCCGTGGCCGGTCGCACCGGAACCCTGACGTACCGATTCGCCTCGCCGCCCGCCAGTTGTGCCAAGGACGAGGTGTTCGCCAAGACGGGTAGCCTCACCGGAGTCAGCACGCTGGCGGGGCTGACCAGGGGTGCCGACGGCGAGTGGAAGAGCTTCGCTGTGATGGTCAACAGCGCCCCTTCCTATGGCAACCTCCGCTTGGCGATCGACACCATTGCGGCGACCGTGCACGGGTGCGCATGAGCCCGGAGGATGCCGTCCTTGCCGTGGCGGCGACTTCCCTTGCCGATGGCGACATCGTCACCGATCGCGACATCCTCGAGTCCTATCGCTTCGACCGCTCCACCGGATCGGAAGCGGGCCAGCCATTCGCCGTCGTGTTTCCGCGCTCAGCCGAGCAGGTCAGTGCTGTCATGCGGGCGTGCGCACACCACAGGGTCCCGGTGGTGCCCCGGGGGGCTGGCTCCGGGCTCACGGGCGGATCCAATGCCATCGACGGATCCCTCATCATCTGCATGGAACGCATGCGCGAGGTCCTCGACGTCGACGTGTCTAACGGCTACGTCGAGACCCAGCCCGGCATCTACAACACCGAGTTACGTGACCATGTCGCGAAATTCGGTCTGTGGTACGCCCCTGATCCGGCCAGCAAGGACTTCTGCTCGATCGGCGGCAATGTCAACACCAATGCGGGTGGCCTGTGCTGCGTGAAGTACGGAGTAACCCGTGACGCCGTACTCGGCCTTGAAGTGGTGCTGCCCGACGGGCGGATCACACGCATCGGTCGGCGGTCCATCAAGGGGGTCGCGGGGTACGACCTCACCGCCTTGATGGTTGGCAGCGAGGGCACGCTCGGCATCGTCACCATGGCCCGGTTGCGTCTGCGGCCCCTGCCGCCCCCGGCCACCACGGTCGTGGCCGTCTTCGACGACATCGGCACGGCCGGACGTGCCGTGGAAGACATCATGCGGCGGACGACGCCGAGCATCCTGGAGATCCTGGACCGCACGACCATGCAGGCGGTCGAGAAGTGGCGGCCGTCGGGCCTGCCTGCCGACGCGGGTGCGCTCCTGCTCGCCCAGACCGACCTCCCCGGCGCGGCGGGCGCGGCCGATGCGGACGTCATCCTCGCGGCCTGCGAGGCGGCGGGGGCCGTGGAGGCCTACCGGTCAGAGGATCAGGAGCAGTCGGAGATGCTCATGGGTGCCCGCCGGATGGCGATCCCCGCACTGGAGGCTCTGGGCGACTGGCTCCTGGACGACGTGTCCGTGCCGCGATCGCGGTTCGCCGAATCCGTCCTGCGGATCGAAGAGATCGCCCAGCGACGCGACGTCATGATCGCGTCCTTCGGCCATGCGGGCGATGGCAACCTGCACCCGACCATCGTCATTCCCCGTGGCGACGCCGATGCGGCCGCGCGTGCGCTCCTGGCTTTCGATGACATCCTCGAGGTGGCGATCCACATGGGTGGGTCGGTGACCGGCGAGCACGGCGTGGGATTGCTCAAGCGGCGCGCGCTAGCGGAGGAACTCGACGAGCCCGCCCGGGACCTTCACGTGCGCATCAAGGAGGCGATCGATCCCCTCGGGATCCTTAACCCGGGGAAGTCGCTGCCGCGGTGGTGACCGGTGGGTCACGCCCGGGAAGCGGGTGTTCGGGGTCGCGATCGGTCAGGTACTTCATCACGCGGTAGATGGCGGCGCCCAAGGGCACGGCAACGAGCGCGCCGATGATGCCCAGGACAATCGATCCAATCGCGATGAGGATGATGATCGCCAGGGGATTGAGGCTCACGGCTTTGCCCATGACGAGCGGCTGCATGACGTCGCCATCGAAGGATCCGACGACGACGGTCAGCGCGACGACGAGGAGCGCCACGATGGGCCCCCGCTCGGCAAGGGCGACGATGGCGGCGAAGAAGGTCGCGATCGGCGCACCGATGACGGGAATGAAGGCGCCGAAGAAGACGATGGCCGCGAGCGCTGGTGCCATCGGGACTTGAAGGATCATCAGGCCGATGAACACCAGAATCGAATCGCACAGCGCGACCACGACGACCCCTCGGGTGTAGCCCGACAGCGAGTCCCAGGCCAGGTCGCCCGAGGTGTTGACGTAGGGGCGCGAGCGGGTGGGCATCCAGCTGACGACCCAGTTCCAGATCATCTGCGGCGACATCATGAAGAAGATGACTCCGAAGATAAAGACGGAGCCACCGAGCACGAGGTCGCCCACCGACCCCAGGGCGGACGATCCGATGTCCAGGGCGAAGTTCTTGCCCCAGTTCTCCACATCCGTCACGTAGCCCTGGAAGTCGTCGCTGGAAAGGTTGAGCGGGGGTCCTGAGGCCCACTTCTGCAGCTCGGACATGGAGTCCTGGAAGGACGAGGCGAGTTGAGGCCCCTCTTCGATGATCGACCGGATGACGATCGTCAGGACGACGATGGCTGCCACGGCGATGAGGATGATGGCCAGCACCATGGCGATGGCCTTGTGCAGGTGAGCCCGCTTCTGCAAGAAGTTCATGATGGGTGAAGCGAGGGCAGTGAAGAAGGCGGCCAGGAAGAGCGCGACGACCACAACGAAGATCTGCCCCAGGATGAAGAAGATGACGGCCAAGCCCGCGAGGAGCACCAGGATGCGCCACGTGATACCGGCGGCGGTCTTCAGCGTGGGAGGCACCCCCGCCGGCGATGAGTCACCGGCGTCGGCGTCCGAGGCGACCTGCGCGGGAGCGGGAGTTGCGGACTGGGCCGGCTGGTCGCTCATGGAGGGACCGTATCGGAGAGCGATCAGTCGATGCGGACGAAACCCCGCGGCGTGAGGAAGTTGCAGGCCACGATGCCCCGTTCGTCCGCCTCCACCCATGTCAGGTCCACGCCCGGCGCCTGCGTAGAGCCGAGCCAGGACTCCAGGATGTCGGCGCTCCCGCACATCTCGATGCTGGCCAGCCGAATATCGCTGCCCGAGGCCGAAGGATGCTCGCTCACTCGCTCCCACTGGATGAAATAGGGCAACTGGGGGTCGTCGAGGAGGTCGAGCACGCCGATCTGGCGCCAGCGCAGGTCGGCACCGTCCGGGCGTATGCGGTGCCCGGCGACACTGTCGCGTCCGAGGCGCGACTCGACGGCTGAGATGTCATCGACCGCGATGACCCACCCGAGCCATCCGCCGCCCTCATCAGCGCGCTGCCGCACCGCTCGACCGAAGGGAGCCTTGTCGGCAGCGGGGTGGTCGAGGGCGGCCACGACCTCGACGTAGGTGCCGTTGGCCATCGGCAGGATGAAGTTACGCGTTCCGAAGGAGGGGTGCAGGCCACCGTCGGTGAACGGCGCCCCGAGGTCAGCGCCCAGTCGCTGGACCACCTCGGCGAGCTCACCGGGGGAGCAGGCATATGACACGTGGTCCAGGCGCATGGCGTCATCCTGCCAAGGGGTGACTCGGGTCCTCCGTCCGGTCCCCCGACGCGCCGCGGGGCGTAGGGTTCAGCCACCGGAGAATCCGGGGCCGAGGAGGAACCATGTCCGACGACACGCCCGCGCCCGCACCCACGAGTGCGCCGCCGACGCAGGTCAGCCTCGACAAGAAGAAGTCGATCATCCTCGGGATCATCGGCCTCGCATTCATCGTCCTGATCTTCTGGAAGGTCATCCCCACGATCGGCAGCTACTCCGAGGCGCTCGCTGCCCTGCAGAACATGGGTTGGCCGGCGGTCGTGGTGATCGTGCTCGCCGTCCTCATCTATCTCGCGGTCTACGGATTCCCGTTCGTCGCAGCCGTGCCTGGACTCCGCTACTGGCAGGGCCAGCAGATCAACCAGGCGGCCTTCGCGATCAGCAACGGCGTACCCGCAGGTGGCGCCGTCGGCTTGGCTGTTCAGTACGGCATGCTGGCGTCCTACAGCGTCACGCCCGCTGCATCCACCTCGGCCATCGCCGTCGTCGGACTCTGGAGCGTTTTCGTCACGCTCGGGTTCCCGATCCTGGGCGTCGGGGCGCTGATCTTGGGCGGCGCCAACGGCGGGGCCTACGTCGCCGTTGCCCTCATCGGCTTCGCCATCCTCATGGCGGCCGTCATCCTGCTCGTCCTCGTCGTGCGTAGCGAGGCGCTGGCCACCAAGTTGGGTCATCTAGCCAACAAGGTCCTGCGACCCTTTGGAAAGTGGATCAAGTCGCTGCGCGATAAGGACTTCGTCCCGGCCATCCTCAGCTTCCGCTCCACGATCTACGCCCTCGTGTCGAAGCGCTGGGCATGGATCACCCTCGCGCAGTGCGGCGTCTTCCTGACGCAGTTCCTCATCCTCTACGTCTGCCTGCGAGGGGTCGAGGGATGGTCCAACGAGGGCACGTCGATCCTCATCGCTTTCGGTGCCTTTGCCGTGAGCCAGGTCGGGCTGATGATCCCCATCACCCCCGGCGGTGTGGGCACGGTGGACGCCTTCATGATCGCCATCCTCACCAACTTCGGCACATCCGACGGCGCAGCCACGGCGGCCGACCTCGTGTGGCGAGCCTCGTCGTTCGTCCCGCAGATCATCATCGGCGTCATCGCACTGGTCCTGTGGTACCGCCGAGCCGGGCGCACGTTCGCGGCGAGCAAGCCCGCCACCGAGGCGCCGTCAGCAAGCTAGTCGCCGTGTGGTCCCGCTACGTCGCACTCGGCGACAGCTTCACCGAGGGCCTGATGGACGACATCGGCCCCGATGGTCGCCACCGTGGCTGGGCTGACCGCCTGGCCTGCGCCTTGGCCGAGGTGAATCCGTCTCTGCTCTACGCCAACCTCGCCGTTCGCGGGCGCCTGCTGCCCCAGGTCGTCGAGGAACAGGTGCCCCGGGCGCTGGCCCTCGAGGCAGACCTGGTCACGCTGGCTGCTGGTGTCAATGACACGCTGCGGCGCTCCTATGACCTGCATGCATCCATGACGGCGCTCGATCATGCGGTGGCTGCCTTGCGAGCGAGCGGTGCCGACGTGCTCCTCGTGGCGTTCGGCGATCCGTCGCGGCGTTCGCGTGTCATGGGTAGTGTGCGCGAGCGAATCCGTGCGGCCAATTCGGCGACGCGTGCTATCGCGGAGCACCGGGGCGCCTACCTCGTCGACTTCTGGGGGGTTGCGGCCTTTGATGGGGATGACGCTTGGGATGACGATCGTCTCCATCTCTCTCCGCGCGGCCATGCGCTGGCCACTGCGGCCGCCCTCCAGTCGCTCGGCCTCGCGGACGATGGCTGGCGCACTCCGGGCCCCCTCCCCGCGCCGCCGGGGCCTATCGCCTGGGTGGGGGGCAACGCCCGCTGGGCCGGTCGCCACTTCGCTCCCTGGCTCGGGCGCCGCCTGCGTGGGCGGAGCTCCGGGGACGGCCTTGCCCCCAAGCGGGCGTCTTTGGCCCCGCCGAGATGCGACCCCTAGGGACGTGTTCTAACCTGAGCGCCAGAAGGGGAGTACCCCCTCGTCGTGGTGTCGTCATCACGGGCCCGCCGCGGGCCCCGGTGCCACGGGCCGGACCACCTCCGGCGGCGGGAGACCTTCGGACTCGGCTTATGCCGTCCGGAGGTTGTCATGCCCTCATCTCCTGCTTCCACCGCACGTCGTTCCACGAGCGAGCGTGTCTCGTCGATCCCAACGGGTCTGGCGCTGACGGCCGAAGGCCGCCGAATGCTCCAGGATCGGGTCGAGCGCCTGCATGTCGACGTTCTCGACCGACTTCGACCACACCTGATGGGACCTGATCGCGACGAACGTGACGTGGCCCAGTTCGAGCGCACGCTCGCCGAGGTTGCCCGACTCGAGGGCATCATCGCGGCGGCGGCCGAGTTGCCCGCTCCGGCCACAGGCAAGCGCGCGCGTGTGGCGCCGGGTGCGCTCGTCGAGGCGGAGACCGACTCCCAGCCTGCCGAGCGCATGCGCGTTCGCATCGTGCATCCCGAAGAGGCCGTGCTCGACGATGAGCGCATCTCCTGGACGTCGCCCCTGGCCCGCGCCCTGCTCGGCGCCCAGGTGGGCGAGGCCTGTGAGGTCAGCTCGCCCACGGGCACCTGGACCTGCGTCGTCAAGCGCATCGCCAAGTAGCCATCCACAGCGGCTCAGTCGAGTCGTCGTCCCCAGCCCGCGCGAGGCTGGTGGTCCGGTCCATCCCGGTCCGCCAGCCTCGCGGCATGTCCGAGCCCATTCGACTGCGCGGCCCTCACGAGGTCCTGGCCGCCATCCCGAGCCTGCTGGGCTTTCGCCCCCAGGGGTCGGTTGTCCTGCTGGCGATCCGTCCTGACGGGGCGGTGGCCTGCGCCGCCCGGGCCGACCTGTCCGACGGCCCCGACCTCGAGGAATGGAGCCTGTCGTTCCTGCCCGCCATCGAGCATTCCGGCGAGGTCCACGCCATCCTCGCGGGCTTCGCCGTCCCGCAGGACGACGAACGACTCGCCGCCTGCTTCGCAGCCCTCACGTCCGTATTGCGACGTCGAGGATGCGTCGTTCTCGACACCATCGCCGTCCTGGGTGGCCGCTGGCGCTCGATCACGTGTCGCGACGCCGAATGCTGTCCACGCGAGGGCTGGCCCGTCGAGACTCTGGATGAAGACTTCATGCGCGTGCGCATGGGCGTTCCTTCGGTGGCGGCCAACCGCCAGGAACTGGTCGACGAACTGGCTTCAGCAACGCGCACGATCGTCCCACCCGAGCAGGCCATGGCCCTGCATGACCGCGACGCCGCCATCGGGGGTGTCCTCGGCTTCCTCATCGGCGACCCATGCGAGTCGTGGTCAATGGCCGATGCCCTGGGTGCCCTGCGCGATGTCCGTATTCGCGACACGGTCCTGTGGGATCTCATGCACGAGCACGTCGAGCGGTGGCCTGACGCGGCCCGGCAACTGACCACGCTGGTGCGCACCGCACCCGACGAGGTGCTTGCATCGCCGGCGACGCTCCTGGCTGTCCTGCGGTGGCAGATGGGCGACGGTGCACGCGCGCGCATCGCCGTCGAGCGCGCCCTTGGAGCGTGCCCTGACTACGGCCTCGCACTTCTCATGGAGGGCTTGCTCGACCACGGCCAGCCGCCGTGGACCTGGCGCGCCGCCCTGGCCGAACTGCCGCGTTCGGCCTGCCGCGGAGCCGGCTAACCCCGCTTGAGCATGTGCGTCCCCATGGGGTAACGTCAGAAATAGGTCATGAGTGCCAGCGCATAGCCCCGGCTTGCTGGCCGGCAACCCTCCGACCGCGGTGGGGTGCCCCGGGTGATGACCGGGCCTGCATAGCAGGCAAGCGCGGGTCTTGCACAGGGCAAGACCCCGGATGGCTCGGAGGTCTCTATGTGCTGTTGTCCGATGACACGCAGTCTCTAGGCATATCCGCGCTGTCCGGTCCCACCGGATCCGCGATCACCTTTCCCACCTCACCGCTAGGAGATCATCGCTATGAGTAACGGTTGGTCCTTCGAGACCCGGCAGATCCATGCCGGCCAGACCCCGGACGGCACGACCAATGCCCGTGCCCTCCCGATCTACCAGACGACGTCGTACACGTTCAACGACACCACACACGCGGCGAACCTGTTCGCGTTGAAGGAACTCGGCAACATCTACACGCGCATCATGAACCCGACTCAGGCTGCCGTCGAGGATCGCATCGCCTCCCTCGAAGGTGGCGTGGGCGCGCTACTGACCTCGAGCGGCCAGGCTGCTGAGACGCTCGCGATCCTCAACGTTGCCGAGGCGGGCGACCACATCGTGTCCAGCCCGAGCCTGTACGGCGGCACGTACAACCTCTTCCACTACACCCTGCCCAAGCTGGGCATCGAGGTCAGCTTCGTCGAGAACCCCGATGACCTCGACTCGTGGCGGGCAGCGGCACGTCCCAATACGAAGGCCTTCTACGGGGAGTCGATCGCCAATCCCAAGAACGACATCCTCGACATCGCCGGCGTGGCCGGGGTTGCGCACGAGATCGGCGTGCCCCTGATCGTCGACAACACCGTCGCCACCCCCTACCTTGTGCGGCCCATCGAGTGGGGCGCCGACATCGTCGTGCACTCGGCCACGAAGTACATCGGCGGACACGGCACGGCGATTGCCGGCGTGATCGTCGATAGCGGCAACTTCGACTACGCCCAGTACCCCGAGCGCTTCCCCAACTACAACCAGCCTGATCCGAGCTACCACGGCCTGGTTTACGCGCGGGATCTCGGCGTCGGCTCGGCCTTCGGCGCCAACCTCTCCTTCATCCTCAAGGCGCGCGTCCAACTTCTGCGCGACCTCGGTGCTGCGGTTGCCCCGTTCAACGCGTGGCTGCTCGCGCAGGGTCTCGAGACGCTGAGCCTGCGCATGGACCGTCACGTCGAGAACGCCAAGAAGGTGGCGGACTTCCTCGTGGGTCGTGACGAGGTGCTGTCGGTCAACTACGCCGGCCTGCCGTCGAGTCCGTGGCACTCGCTCGCCCAGAAGTACGCCCCCAAGGGCCCGGGTGCGGTGCTGTCCTTCGAGATCAAGGGCGGACTCGACGCCGGCACGCGTTTCGTCGAGGCGCTGGAGCTTCACAGCCACGTCGCCAATATCGGCGACGTGCGCAGCCTGGTGATCCACCCCGCGTCGACCACCCACTCGCAGTTGACCCCCGAGGAGCAGCTGTCGGCGGGCGTGACGCCGGGTCTGGTGCGCCTGGCCGTCGGGCTCGAGGGCATCGACGACATCCTGGCTGACCTCGACGCCGGCTTCCGGGCGGCGAAGGAGTCCTGAGCCCCACATGACGGCGCCGTACGGTCCCCTGTCCTACGACGGACCTCCTCCTGCCACCGGAGCGTGGCGGGAGGGGTTCGACGTGGGGGAGCGTCGCTTTCTCGACATCGGTGACGTCGTCGTGGAGTCCGGTGAGGTGATCCCCGACGTTCGCGTCGCGTACGAGACGTGGGGCACGCTCAACGAGGACCGTTCGAACGCCGTCTATATCTGCCACGCCCTGACGGGCGACTCGCACGTGACCGGGCCTGCCGGGCCCGGTCACGTGACGGGTGGCTGGTGGGACGACCTGGTGGGCCCGGGGCGACCACTGGACACCGACCGATGGTTTGTCGTGTGCGCCAACGTGCTCGGCGGCTGCCAGGGCACCACCGGGCCAGCCAGCATCGCCCCGGATGGTCGTCCCTGGGGTAGTCGCTTCCCGACCGTCACCGTGCCTGACATGGTCGAGGTGGAGCGGCGAGTGAGCGATGCCCTCGGCATTGACGAATGGGCGCTCATGTTGGGGCCGTCCTTGGGCGGCATGCGGGTCCTGGAGTGGATGGTCGCCATGCCCGAGCGGGTCCGCGTCGGACTCGTCCTTGGCACGACCGCCGCCGTGACTGCTGATCAGATCGGGACCCACGCCGCTCAGATCGGCGCGATTCGCGCGGATCCGGCGTTCCGTGGAGGTGACTTCTATGACGCTGTGCCAGGCGAAGGCCCGCACGTGGGAATGGGTATCGCGCGACGCATTGCCCACTTGACCTACCGGAGTGAGAGCGAACTCGACATGCGCTTCGGCCGCGAGTCGCAGGACGACGAAGACCCCTGGGACGGGGGGCGCTTCGCGGTGGAGTCCTATCTCGATCACCAGGCCGACAAGCTGTCCCGGCGCTTCGATGCCAACACCTACATCCTGCTCACCCAGTCCATGAGCCTCTTCGACGTCGGACGCGGACGCGGTGGCGTCGAGGAGGCGCTCGGCCGCATCACCCGTCCGCTCGTCGTTGTCGCGCTCGACACCGATCGGCTGTTTCCCCCGCGCCTACAGCAGCACCTCGTCGAGACGGTGCCCGGCGCCGACCGCCTCCACGTGGTGCGCTCGCCCTACGGGCACGACGGATTCCTCATCGAGACCGATCAGGTGGGCGACCTTGTGCGGCACGCCCTCTCCCTGACGGCGGTCGTCGATCCCCTGTAGGCAATCGCGCACGCGTTGTGCACAGGTCACGACGTCGTCTGGCGTCGGAGTTCACGGGCTTCCTACCGTCGGCGCATGACGTTTCGCCTCGTGTCCGCCCTCGCCCTGCTCCTCGCCCTGGGTGTCGTGTCCCCTGCCGCTCCAGCGCTCGCCGATATCACCGTCATCGGCGATGACGCCCAGGACGCTTTCGTCGGCTCGGGCAGCCTGCTGCTGCCGTCGTCGATGTACGACCATGGGCGTGGGGAGGCCGCCAACTGTCCTGGCTGTTCCTGGCGCGCGGTCCTGCAATGCGAGATGACCACGGCCGGGTCGTGCCGCGGACCTGCGCGCCTGTGCGGGGTCGACGGTTCGTGGTTGCGCGTCTACCTCACCCGTCCTGGTGGTGTGGAAATCGATCTGGGTGCCGCCTGCTTCGGCCCCAACGGTCCGGTGTCTCGCGAAGATGCCGAGGAGCGCATCCGCGAGGTGATCCGCGAAGTGATGCCACGCCTGGCACCCGTGCGTCAGCCCGCTGATGGCGTGCTCCCGCACCTGCCGGTCATCTTCGATGCGCGTCAGCCGGCGGGCACCCAGGTGTCCGACCACGTCGTCGTGGACCTGCCGGTGCGCCTGTCGGTGACACCGCGCTGGGTGTGGTCCTTCGGCGACGGTGCCTCGGCGGTCACCGATGTGCCGGGTGGACGATGGCCCGATCGATCCGTCAGTCATGTCTATGACCGCTCCGGCCGCCACGATGTCCGCGTGCAGGCCGTGTGGTCGGCGACCTACATCGTCGACGGGCTCGGGCCGCTGCAGGTGGACGATCCGGTGATCCAGGAGGCCGAACTCCCCGTCAGCGTGGGGGAGGGGCGCGCCGTCCTCGTGCGCTGACCTGCCCCTGCCGGGCGAGCGGGGGACCCCGTGGAAGAATGTCCGAGTCCGGGATGTTGTCCCGGATACGCCGCCCCCGCGGCACGAGAGCCCGGCCAGGTCCCCAGGACTTGACTCGGGCCCTCTTCATGGGACGAACCGGAGGCAGGCACGGGATGGCGACGAAGAAGGCTGCCCCCAAGAAGGCCGCACCCAAGAAGGCCCCGGCCAAGAAGCCCGCCGCGAAGAAGGCCCCGGCCAAGAAGCCCGCCGCCAAGAAGCCGGCGCCCGCTAAGAAGGCGCCGGCCAAGAAGTCGGCACCGGTCAAGAAGCCCGCCGCGAAGAAGGCGCCCGCCAAGAAGTCGGCACCGGTCAAGAAGCCGGCCGCCAAGAAGCCGGCGCCCGCGAAGAAGGCGCCCGCCAAGAAGTCGGTTCCGATCAAGAAGTCCGCACCCGCCAAGAAGGCCGCGCCGGTGAAGAAGGCCGCGCCTGCCAAGGCAACATCGGCGAAGGTCGCGCCTGCCAAGAAGGCGGCTGCGCCGGCCAAGGCTGCGGCTGCAGCTCCCGCGGGCAAGGCAGCCGCGCCCGCGAAGGGCGGTAAGGGGGGTAAGGCCACCAAGGTCGTCGTCGATGGCGAGGAAGTCGAACTCGAGGAAGTCGAGATCGAGGAGATCGAGGTCGAGGACGAGCCCGACCTGGCGGTCGCCGCGGGTCTCGAAACCGAACTCGAGGCCGAGTTGGCCGAAGACCTGGCCACCCTGGAGGAAGAGGAGACGCCCGCGAGCGGTGACGCCGAGGCCTTCGTGCTGTCCGATGTCGACGACACCGATGAGCCGGTCCAGCAGGTCACCCAGGCTGGCGCGACCGCCGACCCGGTCAAGGACTACCTCAAGCAGATCGGCAAGGTCCCGCTGCTCAATGCCGAGCAGGAGGTCGAGCTCGCCAAGCGCATCGAGGCCGGCCTGTTCGCCGAGGAGAAGCTCAACGCCGGCAAGAAGATCGCCGACAAGATGCGTCGAGACCTCGAATGGATCGCCGAAGACGGCCGTCGCGCCAAGAACCACCTGCTCGAGGCCAACCT
>NBNH01000394.1 GCA_004379115.1 Actinomycetales bacterium mxb001 | reverse complement strand
GGCGCCGCCGTCCCCCGTGGTTCGTATGAACTGTGCACGGTGCGCAAGTACCGCAAGTCAGGAGTCGTGACGGTCACGACCTACGGCAATCCACTTCAGCTCACGGTCACCTTGAAAGCACCGGCCGTCGAGGGCTACACCGCCTACAAGCGGACCAAGATCTACGCGGTGCGCTAGCGGGGGAACGCGGATGCGCGCCAGGCACCGGGCCCAGGATTGAGCCTTGGACGCGTCTGACGCGACGGGAGGGCCCACAGGCTGCGCCGCCGACGGGCGCGGGTCGCACGTGCCTGACGCATGATGGCCAGGGCGGCGACCACCGCCGCCACCTCGTCGGGGGTGGGATTGCCCCGAATGACAACGGGCTCCTCGCTCACAGCGGAATGTTTCCGTGCTTCTTCGGGGGTCGACTGGCTCGCTTGGTGCGCAAGGCTCGCAGGGCGCGAACCACCATGGCGCGTGTCTCCTGGGGCAGGATCACGCGGTCGATGTAGCCACGCTCGGCCGCCATGTAGGGATTGGCCAGGGTCGACTCGTATTCCTCGATGAGTCGCGCGCGCTCGGCCTCGGGATCTCCCGCGTCGCCGAGTTCCTTGCGGTAGAGGATATTCACCGCGCCCTGGGCACCCATGACCGCGATCTGCGCCGTGGGCCATGCGAGATTGATGTCGGAGCCCAGGTGCTTGGAACCCATGACGACGTAGGCACCGCCGTAGGCCTTGCGGGTGATCACGGTGACCAGCGGCACGGTCGCCTCGGCGTAGGCGTAGATGAGCTTGGCGCCGCGGCGGATGATGCCGTCCCATTCCTGGTCGGTGCCGGGGAGGAAGCCAGGGACGTCGACGAACGTGAGCACGGGGATGTTGAACGCATCGCACGTGCGCACGAAGCGCGCGGCCTTCTCAGAGGCATCGATGTCGAGGGTGCCGGCGAACTGCATGGGCTGGTTGGCCACCACACCCACGGGCCGGCCCTCGACTCGACCGAAGCCGACGATGATGTTGGGCGCGAAGAGCGGCTGGACCTCCAGGAAGTCGCCGTCGTCGATGACGCCCTCGATGACGCGATGCATGTCGTAGGGCTGATTGGGCGAGTCAGGAATGAGGGTGTCGAGCTCACGATCGGCCTCGCCGATCTCGAGATCGGCCTCGATGTCGTCGTAGGGGGGCTCGTCGAGGTTGTTGCTGGGTAGGTGGGCGAGCAGCGCACGCACGTAGTCGAAGGCGTCCGCCTCGTCGGTGGCCATGTAGTGGGCGACGCCGGACTTGGAGTTGTGCGTGCGGGCCCCGCCCAGCTCCTCGAACTCCACGTCTTCGCCCGTCACGGTCTTGATGACGTCGGGCCCGGT
>NBNH01000393.1 GCA_004379115.1 Actinomycetales bacterium mxb001 | reverse complement strand
TCCGACGTCCTCGTCTGCGTCCCCGAGTCCGACGTCCTCGTCTGCGTCCCCGAGTCCGACGTCCTCGTCTGCGTCCCCGAGTCCGACGTCCTCGTCTGCGTCCCCGAGTCCGACGTCGTCGCCGGAGCCTACGCCGACACCCACTCCGACTCCCGCCCCGGAACCTCAGAAGCCGACAGAGCCGGTGGAGCTGCCCCAGACGATTGACAACCCCGGAACGACCACGATCATCGACGAGCCGATCGTCACGAACGGCGGGCAGACGGTGACGGTCACGGTCACGTGCGTGCCGCTCGTCTACGGCCGTGGCGCCGCCGTCCCCCGTGGTTCGTATGAACTGTGCACGGTGCGCAAGTACCGCAAGTCAGGAGTCGTGACGGTCACGACCTACGGCAATCCACTTCAGCTCACGGTCACGCTGAAGGCACCGGCCATTGAGGGCTACACCGCCTACAAGCGGACCAAGATCTACGCGGTGCGCTAGCGCGGGAACGACGATGCGCGCCAGGCTCCGGGCCCTGGGCTCAGCCGCGGGCGCGTCTGGCGCGACGGCAGCGACCACAGGCTGCGACGACGGCGTGCAGCCTTGGCGCGTGCCTCCCGCATGACCGCCAGCGCGCCGACGACCGCGGCCACCTCGGCGGGAGTCGGGTTCCCGCGGATCACGACGGGGTCGTCGCTCACAGCGGGATGTTCCCGTGCTTCTTCGGCGGGCGACTTGCGCGCTTCGTGCGCAGCGCGCGCAGGGCCCGCACGACCATGGGTCGCGTCTCGCTCGGCAGGATCACCCGATCGATGTAGCCGCGCTCGGCCGCGGTGTAGGGGTTGGCGAGTGTTGCCTCGTATTCCTCGATGAGGCGCGCACGCTCGGCCTCGGGATCGGCAGCACCGGCGATCTCCTGCCGGTAGAGGATGTTGACCGCGCCCTGCGCTCCCATGACGGCGATCTGCGCGGTCGGCCAGGCGAGATTGATGTCGGCGCCTAGATGCTTGGAGCCCATGACGTCGTAGGCGCCGCCATAGGCCTTGCGCGTGATCACCGTGACAAGTGGGACGGTCGCCTCGGAGTAGGCGTAGATGAGCTTGGCGCCGCGGCGGATGATGCCGTCCCATTCCTGGTCGGTGCCGGGCAGGAAGCCGGGGACGTCAACGAATGTGAGCACGGGGATGTTGAACGCGTCGCATGTGCGCACGAAGCGAGCGGCCTTCTCGGAGGCATCGATGTCGAGGGTGCCCGCGAATTGCATCGGCTGGTTGGCCACCACGCCCACCGGTCGGCCCTCGACGCGGCCGAAGCCCACGATGATGTTGGGGGCGAAGAGCGGCTGCACCTCGAGGAAGTCGGCGTCGTCGAGCACGTGCTCGATGACAAGGTGCATGTCGTAGGGCTGGTTGGGCGAATCAGGGATCAGGGTGTCGAGCTCGCGATCAAGGTCGCTGATCTCGAGGTCGGCCTCGACGTCGTCGTAGGGCGGCTCGTCGAGGTTGTTGCTGGGCAGGTGGGCGAGGAGCGCGCGCACGTAGTCGAAGGCGTCGGACTCGTCGGTGGCCATGTAGTGGGCGACGCCGGACTTGGAGTTGTGCGTGCGGGCCCCGCCCAGCTCCTCGAACTCCACGTCTTCGCCCGTCACGGTCTTGATGACGTCGGGCCCGGT
>NBNH01000392.1 GCA_004379115.1 Actinomycetales bacterium mxb001 | reverse complement strand
CACGGTGGAGGACGGGCCGCCCGTCATCCAGGCCCTCCTTTCCACCATCGGGCACGATCCTCTCGCGGGCAGCTCCGCCTTCGGAACCGATGCCCCCATCTACGTCTGCGTCCACTCACCCGCCTCTATCTCCGCCGCGGCCGAGGCCAAGGTCTTGTACGCCAAGGCCCAGTCCGGCACCCTGCCCAACATGACGGGCATCGGCCAGGACTACGAGCCGCCGGAGCGCCCCGACGTTCGACTCGATGGCACCCAGGCTGTCGACGACAACGTCGAGGTGCTGGTTCGCCGCATCGTGGGCGAGTAGATGTCGGCGCCCAACAACCCCTACGACCCGGTCGGGGTATCGGCGCTCGAGCCCGATGCGATCCAGGCGGCGGTCGATGCCGCGCTTCGTGACATCGCGGCTGCGAGTGACCTCGATGCCCTCAAGTCGGCCCGACTCGCGCACGCGGGGGACCGCTCACCCCTGGCGCTGGCCAATCGTGAGATCGGCGCGCTGCCCCCGGCTGCCAAGGCCGAGGCGGGCAAGCGGGTCGGGGAGGCGCGCGGAGCGGTGCGCGCGGCCCTCGACGAGCGACTGGCCGACCTGGAGCTCGAGAGGGATGCGCGCGTCCTCGTCGACGAAGCCGTCGACGTCACCTTGCCCACGCGACGCCGTGAGCCTGGTGCGCGCCACCCGTTGACCACGCTCATGGAACGCATGTGCGAGGTCTTCATCGCGATGGGCTACGAGGTCGCGGAGGGTCCTGAGGCCGAGGCGGAGTGGTTCAACTTCGACGCCCTCAATGTTCCGCCCGACCACCCTGCCCGCACCATGCAGGACACGTTCTTCGTCGGCAGCGCCGATAGCGGTGTGGTCCTGCGCACCCAGACGTCCCCGATCCAGCTCCGGGCGATGCTCAGCCGCGAACTCCCCGTCTACGTCGTAGCGCCGGGCCGGGTGTTCCGCACCGATGAACTCGACGCGACCCACACACCCGTGTTCCACCAGATCGAGGGCCTCGCCATCGACGAGGGGATCACCATGGCGGACCTCAAGGGCACGCTGGAGCATCTTGCCGAGGCCATGTTCGGCAGCGGCGTTCGCGTGCGATTGCGGCCGTCCTACTTTCCCTTCACCGAGCCGAGCGCCGAACTCGACCTGGAGTGCTTCGTCTGCCGCGGTGCGTCCGTCGGCAACCCTGAGTCCCCCTGCCGCACCTGCTCCAGTGAGGGCTGGATCGAGTGGGGCGGCTGCGGCATGGTCAACCCGAGGGTCCTGCGTGCGGCGGGTATCGACACGGAGCGCTACTCAGGATTCGCGTTCGGCATGGGTGTCGAGCGCACGTTGATGTTCCGTCACGGTGTCACTGACATGCGCGACATGGTGGAGGGCGACATTCGCTTCAGCCGTGCCTTCGGGTGGGAGGTCTGATGCGCGTTCCCCTCGAATGGCTGCGTGAGCTCGTGGCCCTGCCTGCCTCGGTGGGCGGGCGCGAGGTCGCCGAGCGCCTCATTGCGGCAGGCCTGGAGGTCGAGGGCGTCGAGGCGGTCGGCGCCGGAGTCTCCGGAGACCTGATCGTCGGTCGGGTCGAATCGATCGAGGAACTCACCGACTTCAAGAAACCCATCCGCTGGTGCCAGGTCGACGTGGGCGATGCCCATGGAGGGGTCCGGGGCATCGTGTGCGGGGCGCGCAATTTCTCCGCCGGTGATCTCGTGGTCGTGGCGCTGCCGGGCACCGTGCTGCCCGGCGACTTCGTCATCGCCTCGCGCCGCACCTACGGGCACGTCTCCGACGGCATGATCTGCTCCGAGCGCGAACTCGGCCTCGGGGACAATCACGATGGCATCATCGTGCTCGATGAAGGCGTGGTCGGCGATGATGCCAACTCCGTGCTCGGCATCGGCGAGGAGATCCTCGACGTTGCGGTGACCCCTGATCGCGGATACGCCCTCTCCATGCGCGGTATCGCTCGCGAGGTGGCCATTGCCTTCGGGCTGCCGTTCGACGACCCCGGGCAACGCCTGGTGGATCTGCCAGCGC
Organism: Actinomycetales bacterium mxb001; assembly: GCA_004379115.1. Taxonomy (GTDB): domain Bacteria; phylum Actinomycetota; class Actinomycetes; order S36-B12; family S36-B12; genus Mxb001. The sequence goes on along the minus strand of NBNH01000392.1, from coordinate 21,259 downwards.
CGGCCACCGATGTCGCGCCCTGGCCGTGCGATGTCAGCGATCCCTCGATGTGCGACCTGTTCACGCTTCGCCGAATCGTCGGCTTCAACCCCCAGGCGCCGACTCCCGACTGGATGAGCCGACGGTTGATCGCTGCCGGCATGCGCCCCGTGTCCCTCGCGGTGGATGTGACCAACTACGTCATGCTCGAACTCGGTCAGCCACTCCATGCCTTCGACGGTGCCAAGCTCGCGGGAGCAGTGCGAGCAGGGCGCGCCGAGCAGGGGGAGCGGCTCGAGACCCTCGACCATGTCGTTCGCACCCTGGACGCTGATGATGTCGTCATTCGCGACGACTCCGGAGCGATTGGCCTCGCCGGCACGATGGGTGGGCTGCACACCGAGATCGACGACTCATCGTCCGACGTCGTACTCGAGGCTGCCCGCTTCGTTCCCGAGCCCGTCGCGCGCACTGCCCGCCGTCACCGGCTGTCCTCCGAGGCCTCTCGCCGCTTCGAGCGTGGTGTCGATCGAGTGCTTGCTCCGTACGCGTCGGCGCGCGCGGCCCAACTCCTGCTCGAACACGGTGGAGGCACCTATGCCGGCATGACGGCGTGGGAGTCTCCCTACGAGCCCACGGTGATTGCCATGCCCGCCGACCTCCCCGGACGCACGGCCGGGATGCCCATCGATCGCCACACGGTGACCTCCCGACTGGCGGAGGTCGGGTGCGACGTGGGCGGCGATGACCCGCTGTCGGTGTCCGTGCCGCCATGGCGTCCCGACCTCACCGACCCCGCCGACCTCGTGGAGGAGGTAGTCCGGCTGGTCGGCTACGACGCCATCCCCGCGCACTTGCCCACGGCCCCGGCTGGGTACGGGCTCACGCGGGAGCAGCGGTGGCGTCGTCGCGTGGGCCTGGCGCTGGCCGGTGCGGGCTTCGTCGACGTCCTCACGTACCCCTTCATCGGCAACGAGGACCTTGATGGACTCCTGCTCGCTGCGGATGATTCACGGCGGCGTGCACCTCGACTAGCCAATCCGCTCTCCGAAGAGCAACCGCTCTTGCGCACGACGCTGCTCCCAGGTCTGCTTGCCGCCGCTCGGCGCAACCTGTCACGCGGCGCCGACGACGTCTTCATCAGTGAGATCGGCCGTGTCTTCCTGCTGCGCGATCATCAGCAGCCCGATGGCGTCGAGGCACCGCCACGGCCCGGAGTCGATGGGCGTCCCAGCGACGACGAACTCGCTACGCTCGAGGACCTCCTCCCCGATCAGCCCCACCACGCTGCCGCCGTCCTATCGGGCCTGCGTGAGGCCAAAGGCTGGTGGGGACCAGGTCGTCAGGCCACCTGGAGTGATGCCGTCGATGCGGCCGTGGCGATCGGCGACGCGCTCGGTGTCGTGCTCGCAGTTCGACAGGCAACCGACCCGTCCTTCCATCCCGGCCGCACGGCAAGTCTGGTCATCGACGACCTCGTCGTTGGCTACGCGGGTGAACTCCATCCGCGAGTCGTGGCCGCTTTCGACCTTCCTCCCCGTACCTGCGCGATGGAGATCGATCTCGACGCGCTCATCGCACGCGCGGTCGATGTCGCGTCGGCCCCGGATGTGGGAGTCCAGCCGCTCGCCAAGGAGGACATCGCTCTCGTCGTGGCCGAGTCGGTGGCCGCCGCCGATGTCGAGCAAGCCCTGCGCGCGGGAGCGGGGGAGCTGTGCGAAGACGTTCGGCTCTTCGATGTCTATGTCGGACCGCAGGTGCCCGAGGGTCATCGGTCCCTCGCCTTCGCCCTGCGCCTGCGTGCGCCTGACCGCACCCTCTCCGCGGAGGAGATCTCGGCCGCCCGCGAGGCCGCGATCGCCGAGGCGTCCCGGCGCCATGGGGCGGTCCTCCGGGGCTGATCGAAGTATGCGTGTATGCGTATACTTTTCCCATGACGCTGACCGCAGCCGTGGCGGGTGCCTCCGGGTATGCCGGTGGCGAACTGCTGCGCCTGCTCCTGGGCCACCCCGACTTCGCCATCGGTGCCGTGGCGGCGGGGACCAAGGCGGGCCGCACCGTGGGGGAGGTCCACCCTCAACTCGTCCCCCTGGCTGATCGCCCGCTCGTGGCCGCCGACCCTGACCTGCTCGCGGCAGCGGATGTCGTGTTCCTGGCGCTACCCCACGGGGAGTCGGCGGCGATCGTGCGGCAGTTACCGAGCGATCAGCGCATCGTGGATCTGGGCGCGGACTTCCGTCTCAACGACGAGTCGGCGTGGACGGCGTTCTACAACGACTCCTATGCGGGTCACTGGCTCTATGGCATGCCCGAGCTTCCCGGCGTTCGCGAGCAGGTACGTGAGTCGATTCGGGTAGCCAATCCGGGGTGTTATCCCACGGCGGTGACGCTCGGCCTGGCGCCGCTGCTTGCCGAAGGCCTCATCGACATGCGCGTGAGCGTCGTGGCGGCATCAGGTACTTCGGGAGCAGGGCGCACCCCCAACGAAACGCTGTTGGCCTCGCAGGTGATGGGTTCGATGTCGCCCTACAAAGTCGGGGGAGTGCACCAGCACACCCCGGAGATCGAGCAAGCGCTGTCGCATGCCGCCGGCCAGGACGTCATCGTCTCCTTCACGCCGCTGCTCGCCCCCATGCCACGAGGCATCCTGGCCACGAGTTCGGCCGATCTTGCCGAGGGCGTGACCGCGGAGGACCTTCATGAGTGCCTGATGAGCGCGTACGCGCGGGAGCCGTTCGTCACGGTGCTCCCGCCAGGGCATTGGCCCCACACCGGGGCAACTCTCGCCAGCAACAGCGTGCACGTGCAGGCGACGGCAGACCCCCACTCGGGGCGCGCTGTCGTCATCGCGGCCCTCGACAACCTCGTCAAGGGTGCAGCCGGACAGGCGCTGCAGAACGCGAACCTCATGCTCGACCTGCCCGAGACCGCCGGGCTCAGCGCCGCCGGGGTGTCCCCGTGAGCGTCACAGCGGCCCGGGGGTTCCGATCCGCCGGTGTTGCCGCCGGCATCAAGGCCAGCGGGCGTCCCGATGTCGCGGTCGTTGTCAATGACGGGCCGCTCCAATCGGCTGCGGCCGTCTTCACGTCGAACCGATTTGCCGCTGCCCCGGTGGAATGGTCGCGCCAGGTGATGCGGCAGGGAGAAATCCACGCCGTCGTACTCAACTCCGGCGGCGCGAATGCGTGCACCGGCCCGGAAGGATTCGCCGATACGCATCGCACGGCCGAGCACCTCGCCAGCAGCCTGACGGCGGTCGGCCGCGACACGGGCGCCGGTGAGGTTGCGGTGTGCTCGACCGGGCTGATCGGCGAGCGCCTGCCGATGGACCGCCTGGTGTCGGGGATCGATGCGGCCGTGGCCGCGCTGGCCGAGTCCGGCGGACACGACGCCGCAGTAGCCATCATGACCACCGACACGGTTCCCAAGACTGCCGTGATGTCCGTCGAGGGGTTCACGGTCGGTGGGATGGCCAAGGGTGCCGGCATGCTGGCACCGGGCCTGGCGACCATGCTCGTCGTCCTGACCACGGATGCCATCGCAACTCCCCAGGTGCTCGACAGCGCGCTGCGAGCCGCTGCGCGCGTGACCTTCGATCGCATCGACTCCGACGGATGCATGTCGACCAATGACACGGTTCTGCTCCTGGCGAGTGGCGCATCGGGAGTCGAGCCCACTCGCGATCTACTTACCGACACCGTGACGGCCGTGTGCGCTGACCTCGCCCGGCAGCTCATTCACGACGCCGAGGGGGCGAGCAAGGACATCCGCATCGACGTCGTCAACGCTGCGTCCGAGTCAGATGCACTGGAAGTGGCCCGCGCAGTCTCGCGCAGCAACCTGCTCAAGTGTGCGATCCATGGCGAGGACCCCAACTGGGGGCGCGTGCTGTCCGCGGTCGGCACCACGGCTGCCCGGTTCGATCCGCATCACGTTGATGTCGCCATGAACGGCGTATGGGTCTGCCGGGCTGGCGGAGTGGGCGAGGACCGCTCGCTGGTAGATCTCTCCGGTCGCGATGCCGTGATCACCGTCGACCTCGGCGCCGGCTCTGAGTCCGCCACGCTGCTGACCAATGACCTCACGGCCGACTACGTCCACGAGAACTCGGCGTACGCGACATGACGAGCCTTGAGGAGTTCCGCGGCGCCATCGTCGTCATCAAGTACGGCGGCAACGCCATGACAGATGACGCACTCAAGAGCGCCTTCGCTGCCGATGTGGTCTCGCTGCACCAGGCGGGCCTGCGACCCGTTGTCGTGCACGGCGGGGGACCGCAGATCTCAGCCATGCTCGATCGGGTCGGCATCGCGAGCGAGTTCCGCGGCGGATTGCGCGTGACAACGCCCGAGGCCATGGAGATCGTGCGCATGGTCCTCACCGGTCAGGTCCAGCGCGACATCGTCACGCTCATCAATGCGCTCGGACCCTACGCCGTCGGAGTGTCCGGTGAGGACGCCCGACTCTTCCGTGCGGAGCGACGCGGTCTGGTCATCGAGGGCGCACACGTCGACATCGGCCTCGTCGGCGACGTCGTCGAGGTGAATCCCGGTCTCGTCCTGGCGCTTCTCGATGACGGTCGTATTCCCGTGGTGTCCACCGTCGCCCCTGATGCTCACGGGGTCGCTCACAACGTCAATGCCGACACCGCCGCGGCCGCGCTCGCGGTGGCCTTGGGTGCCGAGCGGCTGATCGTGCTCACCGATGTGCCCGGGCTCTACGCGGACTGGCCCGCCAGCAGCGACATCATCCGCGCGATCTCCGCGCTCGAGCTTGCCGACCTTCTGCCACGGCTGGATGCCGGGATGATCCCCAAGATGGAGGCCTGTCTGCGTGCAGTTGAAGGTGGCGTGCCACGTGCACACGTCGTCGATGGTCGCGTGCCCCATGGGCCCCTGCTCGAGATCTTCACGGACTCCGGCCCGGGCACCACGGTGCTCCCCGTGGCGAGCATCGCATGACCACCATCGAGACGACGTCCACCCAGGCGTGGCAGGAGCGGTGGCACGCCGCACTCATGGACAACTACGGCACGCCAGCGATGACCATCGTCCGGGGGAAGGGCGCGCGGGTCTGGGACGCCGAGGGCCGCGACTACGTCGATCTCCTCGCGGGTATCGCCGTCAACGCACTGGGTCATGCGCACCCCGAACTCATCCGCGCAGTGAGCGATCAGATGGCCACCCTTGGCCACACGAGCAATCTTGCGCTCACGCCGCCAGCCGTGGAGCTGGCCGAGAGGCTGCTGGTGCTGCTCGATCCGACCGGCGCGGGTGACGGTCGCGTCTTCTTCTGCAACTCCGGTGCCGAGGCCAATGAGGCGGCCTTCAAACTGGCCCGACGAACCGGCCGCACGCGGGTGATTGTGGCCGAGCGCTCGTTCCACGGGCGCACGATGGGGTCCCTGGCGCTCACGGCCCAACCGGCGAAGCAGGATCCGTTCCGTCCGCTGCCCGGCGACGTCGTCGTCGTGCCGTATGGCGATGCGGCGGCCCTGCGCGCCGCCGTGGACGATGCGACGGCCGCGGTCTTCCTCGAGCCCATCCAGGGAGAGGCCGGGGTCATCCCAGCGACACCGGGGTACCTACGAGCCGCGCGGGAAGCCTGCGATGCCCACGGCGCGTTGCTCGTCCTCGACGAGGTTCAGACGGGAATCGGCCGCACGGGTGCGTGGTTCGCCCACCAGCACGAGGGGGTGCGGCCCGACGTGGTGACGCTGGCGAAGGGCTTGGGTGGCGGGCTCCCGATCGGCGCGTGCGTCGCCTTCGGCGAAGCCGCAACGCTGCTCGGGCCCGGCAGCCACGGGTCGACGTTCGGTGGCAACCCGGTGAGCTGCGCCGCGGCCCTCGCAGTCCTGGACGTGCTCGACAGGGAGCGTCTCGTCGCAGCGGCAAGTGAGCGCGGCGCTCGTCTGCGTGGGATCGTCGAGGCATCCCCGCTGGTGTCGTACACGCGCGGCGAGGGACTGCTCATCGGTGTCGTGCTCGCGAAGCCGGTCGCCGGCGATCTCGAGGCCTCGTGTCGGCGTCATGGCCTGATCGTCAATGCCATCGGCTCTGACGTCATCCGGCTCGCACCCCCGCTCATCATCACCGACGAGGACCTCGATCAGGTAGCCGAGCGCTGGGCGCTCGCGGCAGGGGACCTGACATGACCACGCCGCGGACCCAGGCCGCCCGTCGCACCCGCATCGCCGAGGTGCTCGCCTCGCGCAGCATCCACTCCCAGGAGGAGTTGCGCGCGATCCTCGCAGCTGACGGCTTCGCCGTGACCCAGGCGACGCTGTCCCGCGACCTTCTCGACCTCGGCGCGGTCAAGGCAACCAACGGAGACGGCCGGGCCGCCTACGTGCTCCCCGCTGACCCGGGCCACGAGACCGGCGCCGAACTCGCGCGGCTGGTCAGGGCCGCACACGAGCTCGTCGTATCGGTGGACCATTCGGCCAACATCGTCGTGGTGCGCACGCCGCCCGGAGGGGCGCAGTACCTCGCGTCCGCCTTCGATCGCGCCCAGTGGCGACCGGTCCTGGGCACGGTGGCCGGCGACGACACGGTGTTCCTTGTCACGCGCGGCGGCAGTGCCGGATCCGATGTCGCGGCTGAGATCCTGGCCATGGCCGAGGGGCGGATGCCGGCCGGGACGGAGGGATCGTGAGCGACGAGGAGCCCACGCGGCTGTGGGGCGGCCGCTTCGCCGGGGGGCCGGCCGACGCGATGGCCGCGCTCAGCGCCTCGGTTCACTTCGACTGGCGCCTGGCTCCCTACGACGTGCGGCAGACCGCGGCGCACGCGCGCGTTCTCCATCGCGCCAATCTGCTCTCGGACGATGAACTGTCCCTGGTCCTCTCTGCCCTCGATGGCTTGGCTGCCGATATCGACTCGGGATCCTTCACGCCGCAGCCCGACGATGAAGACGTTCACACGGCGGTTGAGCGTGGCCTGCTCGAGCGGCTGGGTCCGCTCGGCGGCAAACTGCGGGCCGGCCGCAGCCGCAATGACCAGGTTGCCACGGACTTCCGCCTGTACCTGCGCGATCAGGCCCGTGAGATCGCACTCAAAGTGGCTGACCTGCAAGTGGCTTTGCTCGACCAGGCCGAGGCCCACGTCGACACGCTGGCGCCAGGCTTCACCCACCTTCAGCATGCCCAGCCCGTGTCCTTCGGCCACGAATTGGCCAAGCACGTACACGCCCTGGGCCGCGACATCGACCGCCTGCGCGACTGGGATCGGCGTAACTCGCTGTCGCCACTCGGCGCTGGCGCGCTCGCGGGTTCGTCACTGGGTCTCGACCCCGAGGCCGTCGCCGCCGAACTCGGCTTCCGTGGCGCGCTGGCCAACTCCATCGATGCTGTCAGTGATCGCGACTGGGTGGCCGAGTTCCTCTTCGCCGCGGCCATGATCGGCGTGCACCTCTCGCGCATCGGCGAGGAGGTGGTGCTCTGGACATCGCGAGAGTTCGGCTGGGCGACGCTCGATGATGCCTGGTCGACCGGGTCGTCGATCATGCCCCAGAAGAAGAACCCCGATGTCGCCGAGTTGATTCGCGGCAAGTCCGGGCGCCTCATCGGCGACCTCACCGGGCTGCTGACCACACTGAAGGGCATGCCCTTCGCCTACAACCGCGACCTACAGGAGGACAAGGAGCCCGTCTTCGACGCTGTCGAGCAGCTCCTGCTGGTCCTCCCCGCGGTCACCGGCATGATGGCCACCCTGCGCTTTGATCGCACGCGCATGTCCATCGCCGCGCCCGAGGGGTTCGCGCTCGCCACCGACATCGCCGAGTGGCTGGTGCGGCAGGGCGTCCCCTTCCGTGACGCCCACGAGATCGCCGGGGCGTGCGTCCGTGTCGCCGAGGAGCGCAACCAGGAGTTGTGGGACCTCAGCGATGACGACCTGGCTGCCATCTCATCCGAACTCACCCCGGCCGTCCGCGATGTCCTCTCCGTCGAGGGATCCGTCGCCTCGCGGTCGTCGTTCGGCGGCACCGCCCCCGCACGTGTGCGCGAGCAGATTGCGACCGCACGCGAAGCCGTGATGTCCGACTTCGCCTGGGCGCGCGAGCGCGCGTAGTCATGACTGACCGCGTGCTGGGGCTGCCGCGCGGTGCCTGGCTTGTGGTGGCGATCGTCCTTGCCGTGCTCGCTGCTGTTGCGGCGCTGATTCCGCCACGGGGTACGCCGGGCATCGAGGTGGCCGACCTGGGCGAGACGCTCGCCACGGTCCTGCACGGCGTCGGCTATGCGGTGCTGGCCGCCACCGCCATGCTGGCGCAACGACAGCCTCGGCCGGTCCCGACCGCGCTGCTCCTCATCGCCTACGGAGTTCTGCTGGAGATCGTGCAGGGCGCGCTCGGCCAGCGCTCGGCCCAGTGGGTCGACCTTGCGGCCAACTCGGCCGGTGTGGTCCTGGGCATCCTCGTTGCCCTTCCCTTTATCCGTCGCGCTAGTGCCTGACTGTCAGACCCCTCGGGAACAGTCGGTGTGAGGCCGCTCGCCCCCGGCGCGACGGGGGGAGCGATCGTGGGCGAGCGGTCTCCACGACACTGCATCCATGGCCGTCACCCGACGTACCCTGGCCGGCGCGGCCCCCGAGGTGGCGCCCCGCTTGCTCGGGGCCAGTCTCGTCTCGCACATCGACGGACACGTCGTTGCCGTGCGGATCACCGAGGTCGAGGCATACGGGGGTGTGGGGGAGGACCCCGGATCGCACGCCTACCGTGGAATGACTCCGCGCAACGCCACGATGTTCGGGCCACCCGGCCACGCCTACATCTACTTCACCTACGGCATGCATTGGTGCGCCAATGTCGTGACCGGTCCCGAGGGATCTGCTTCCGCGGTCCTTCTCCGCGCAGGGGAGATCGTCGAGGGAGTGGAGACGGCACGGGAACGCCGCCCCGCAGCGCGGGCGGATCGAGATCTTGCGCGAGGCCCAGCCAGGCTCGCCGTCGCCCTGGGGCTCACCGGCGAGTTCGATGGCATCGACCTTCTCGACGACGCTTCGACGGTGCGTCTCCTGCTGCCGGAGCGCCCCCTGGCGATTGCCGCGACCACGCCTCGCACCGGCGTCTCCGGTCTAGGAGCCCCGACCCCCTGGCGTTTCGTCGCCGATCACCCCACGGTGAGCCCGTATCGTCCTGCTTCGAGGAGGCCCACATGAAGCGCGGCATGTCTCACGCGGTCCTGCTGTCCGGTGCCGCTGTCCTGGTAGTCGCCTGCGGTGGTGGCACGACGGGCGGAGGCGGTGAATCGTCGTCCCCGGCGCAAGTGCGCTGCTACGAACTCGTCGAAGGCGACTCGCGTGCAGTCATCAAGGTCGAGCCCGCCCCCAATGCCGTCGATGCGCAGGGCGGGCAGGTCACCATCTACTCATTCCTGGGCGACACCGAGGAGTTCCCGCCCGAGACCACGGCCGGGCGTCTGGAGCCCAACGCCTTCGTCTACGCCGATGGCACCACGCTGGCCCTCACCGCCGATTCGCTGACCTGGCCCCAGGACAGCATGCTCGAGGGCGCCGTCTTCACCGCGACCTCGTGTCCGTGATCGCGCACCCGTGCGAGAGGATCCCCCATCATGAACGCCCTCATCGACGATCTCTCGTGGCGTGGTCTGATTGCGCAGAGCACCGATCGTGAAGCCCTGAGTCAAGAGCTCGACGAGGGGCCGATGACGTTGTACGTCGGCTTCGATCCCACCGCCCCGAGCCTGCACCTGGGCAACCTCCTGCAGATCCTCACGATGCGCCGGTTCCAGTTGCACGGCCATCGACCCTTGGCGCTCGTCGGTGGCGCGACCGGCCTCATTGGGGATCCGAAGATGGCGGGGGAGCGCACGCTCAACCCGGTCGACGTGGTCGAGGGCTGGGCCGCACGGCTGCGTGCCGAGCTCGAGCGTTTCTACGACTTCGACGGTCCCGCTGCTGCCCGGATGGTCAACAACTACGACTGGACCAAAGACGTCGATGTCCTCACGTTCCTGCGCGATATCGGCAAGCACTTCAGCGTCAACCGCATGCTCGATCGCGAAGCGGTAGCGGCACGCCTGGCCAATGAAGGCATTTCCTACACGGAGTTCAGCTACCAGCTCCTGCAGTCCTTCGATTACCTCGAGCTCTTTCGTCGCTACGGATGCCGTCTGCAGACCGGGGGATCCGATCAATGGGGCAACATCACCGCGGGTGTCGACCTCATCCGCCGCGTCGAGGGTGCGCATGTGCATGCGCTCACGACGCCGCTGGTCACCAAGGCCGATGGCACGAAGTTCGGCAAGACCGAGACGGGCACGGTGTGGCTCGATGCGAATATGACGAGTCCTTACGCGTTCTTCCAATTCTGGCTCAATGCCGATGATCGAGACGTGCCCACGTACCTGCGCCTCTACAGCCTGCGCTCGCATGCCGAGATCGAGGCACTCGATGAAGCCACCCGCACTGATCCGGCCAAGCGCGCCGCTCAGCGCGCGCTGGCCCAGGAACTCACGACGCTCGTGCACGGCTCGCAGGCCACGGCGGCCGTGGAGGCAGCGGCCCAGGCGCTGTTCGGCCAGGGTGACCTCGCGGCCGTCCCACCCGACACCCTCGAGGCCGCGCTTCGCGAGGTTCCCCACGCAACCCTCGACCCCGCCGAGATCACCGGCGGACTGCTGCCCGACATCGTCGACCTGCTCACCCGGACCGGCCTGTCGGCCAGCCGTGGGGCCGCCCGACGCACCATTGGTGAAGGTGGTGCGTATGTGAACAATGTGAGAGTTGAGGACGAGGCCTTCCGTCCCCCCGCCAGCGACCTCATCGACGGGCGGTTCCTGGTGCTGCGCCGCGGCCGCAAGACCGTGGCCGGGGTGCTGCTCGAGGGGTGATGCAGGTCACCGCTCGGGGGCTGACCAGGATTTGACCTGTGCACGGAAGATGCGTATAGTTGATCTTCCTCGTGCGGGAGACCCGGACGTCGAGTAGCTCTCAGAGCGACCGATTAGGCCGGACCGGCGAGGCGCTACGACTCCCTAGTCGATTCGACCGGTCGTCGCCGTCTTCAGACGGATTTGACCGGCTCGCTGACGCGCGGGTAACGTAGCGGAGTTGCCCCGGAAACGGTCCGCACTGCGGACGCGTCCGATGCGCAACCGCTCCTTGAGAACTCAACAGCGTGCCACATATCGATGCCAAAAAACCCCGTTCACGGGGCACGGTGGCTTTAGCCCCCGTGTTTCAGTGACGGATTCCTTTGGTTGACAGAAGCATCACAGCTCTGTCCGCCATGATCACTCACGTTTGGGTGATAGCGCTGAGGCGCAATCAACATTCCTTAACGGAGAGTTTGATCCTGGCTCAGGACGAACGCTGGCGGCGTGCTTAACACATGCAAGTCGAACGGTGAAGGTGGAGCTTGCTCCGCCGGATCAGTGGCGAACGGGTGAGTAACACGTGGGCAACCTGCCCCTCACTTCGGGATAACTCCGGGAAACCGGGGCTAATACCGAATACGACCTCCTTGGGCATCCCGGGAGGTGGAAAGTTTTTCGGTGAGGGATGGGCCCGCGGCCTATCAGCTTGTTGGTGAGGTAACGGCTCACCAAGGCGACGACGGGTAGCCGGCCTGAGAGGGCGACCGGCCACACTGGGACTGAGACACGGCCCAGACTCCTACGGGAGGCAGCAGTGGGGAATATTGCGCAATGGGCGAAAGCCTGACGCAGCAACGCCGCGTGCGGGATGAAGGCCTTCGGGTTGTAAACCGCTTTCAGCAGGGAAGAAGCCGCAAGGTGACGGTACCTGCAGAAGAAGCACCGGCTAACTACGTGCCAGCAGCCGCGGTAATACGTAGGGTGCAAGCGTTGTCCGGATTTATTGGGCGTAAAGAGCTCGTAGGCGGTTTGTTACGTCGGGTGTGAAAACTCGGGGCTTAACCCCGAGCCTGCATCCGATACGGGCAGACTTGAGTGTGGTAGGGGAGACTGGAATTCCTGGTGTAGCGGTGAAATGCGCAGATATCAGGAGGAACACCGGTGGCGAAGGCGGGTCTCTGGGCCATAACTGACGCTGAGGAGCGAAAGCGTGGGGAGCAAACAGGATTAGATACCCTGGTAGTCCACGCCGTAAACGGTGGGCGCTAGGTGTGGGGAACCTTCCACGTTCTCCGTGCCGCAGCTAACGCATTAAGCGCCCCGCCTGGGGAGTACGGCCGCAAGGCTAAAACTCAAAGGAATTGACGGGGGCCCGCACAAGCGGCGGAGCATGCGGCTTAATTCGATGCAACGCGAAGAACCTTACCTGGGTTTGACATATGGGGAAAACTGGCAGAGATGTCAGGTCCGCAAGGGCCCCATACAGGTGGTGCATGGCTGTCGTCAGCTCGTGTCGTGAGATGTTGGGTTAAGTCCCGCAACGAGCGCAACCCTCGTCCTATGTTGCCAGCGAGTAATGTCGGGGACTCATAGGAGACTGCCGGGGTCAACTCGGAGGAAGGTGGGGATGACGTCAAGTCATCATGCCCCTTATGTCCAGGGCTGCACGCATGCTACAATGGCCGGTACAAAGGGCTGCAAAACCGCAAGGTGGAGCGAATCCCAAAAAGCCGGTCTCAGTTCGGATTGGGGTCTGCAACTCGACCCCATGAAGTCGGAGTCGCTAGTAATCGCAGATCAGCAACGCTGCGGTGAATACGTTCCCGGGCCTTGTACACACCGCCCGTCAAGTCACGAAAGTCGGTAACACCCGAAGCCGGTGGCCCAACCTTTTGGAGGGAGCCGTCGAAGGTGGGATTGGCGATTGGGACTAAGTCGTAACAAGGTAGCCGTACCGGAAGGTGCGGCTGGATCACCTCCTTTCTAAGGAGCACCTGGCGCCGCGCTCTTCGGAGCGAGTGGCGTCCAGAGCCTGCCTCGGCCGTACGCGCCGAGGAGGTTGCTCATGGGTGGAACATCGATATGGATGTCCCGATCGGGACGCACACAAGTACAGCCGGCTCGTCCGGAGTGGAACGTGAGCTGAATCGAACGATCATCAGGCACGCTGTTGGGTCCTGAGGGAGCGGCTACGCCGCACCTTCGGACCGGGTCCCCGCCAACGTCGCAATGACGAAGGCGAGGTCACCGCCCGTACCTTGAGAACTGCACAGTGGACGCGAGCATCTTTCGCTGATCGCAAGATCAGCGAATATCTCTGCGCGATCGAAAGATCGAACAGAAAATTGCCAAAGTATGAAAAGTAGATCCGTGGTCAAGTTACTAAGGGCACACGGTGGATGCCTTGGCACCAGGAGCCGATGAAGGACGTAGGAGGCTGCGATAAGCCTCGGGGAGCTGCCAACCGAGCTGTGATCCGGGGATGTCCGAATGGGGAAACCCGACTGGAGTTATGTCCAGTCACCCTCGCCTGAACACATAGGGCGAGTGGAGGGAACGTGGGGAAGTGAAACATCTCAGTACCCACAGGAAGAGAAAACAATTGTGATTCCGTGAGTAGTGGCGAGCGAAAGCGGAAGAGGCTAAACCATGTTGACGTGATAGCCGCCAGGCGTTGTTGACATGGGGTCGTGGGACCGCTCCGTTGGTTCTGGCGAACCAGCAAAGAGTCAGAAATGATCGTCGTAGTCGAAGGCCATGCGAAAGGGCCGGCACAGAAGGTAATACCCCTGTAGACGAAACGGCGGTCACTCTTGAGCGTGTTCCCAAGTAGCACGGGGCCCGAGAAATCCCGTGTGAATCTGGCGGGACCACCCGCTAAGCCTAAATACTCCCTGGTGACCGATAGCGGACAAGTACCGTGAGGGAAAGGTGAAAAGTACCCCGGGAGGGGAGTGAAATAGTACCTGAAACCGTGTGCCTACAAGCCGTTGGAGCCTGCAAGGTCTTCGGACCAGGGTGACAGCGTGCCTTTTGAAGAATGAGCCTGCGAGTTACTGATATGTGGCGAGGTTAACCCGTGAGGGGAAGCCGTAGCGAAAGCGAGTCCGAATAGGGCGCCTGAGTCGCATGTCGTAGACCCGAAGCGGAGTGATCTACCCATGGGCAGGGTGAAGCGCGGGTAAGACCGCGTGGAGGCCCGAACCCACCAGGGTTGAAAACCTGGGGGATGACCTGTGGGTAGGGGTGAAAGGCCAATCAAACTCCGTGATAGCTGGTTCTCCCCGAAATGCATTTAGGTGCAGCGTTGCGTGTTTCTTGCCGGAGGTAGAGCACTGGATGGCCTAGGGGGCCTACAAGCTTACTGAAGTCAACCAAACTCCGAATGCCGGTAAGTGAGAGCGCAGCAGTGAGACTGTGGGGGATAAGCTTCATAGTCGAAAGGGAAACAGCCCAGACCACCAACTAAGGCCCCAAAGCGTGTGCTAAGTGGGAAAGGATGTGGAGTTGCACAGACAACCAGGAGGTTGGCTTAGAAGCAGCCACCCTTGAAAGAGTGCGTAATAGCTCACTGGTCAAGTGATTCCGCGCCGACAATGTAGCGGGGCTCAAGCACATCGCCGAAGTTGTGGCATTCACACCGATATCTCGGCCTGTACATCCGTGTGCAGGTCCAGGAGTGTGGATGGGTAGGGGAGCGTCGTGTGGCGAGCGAAGCGGCGGGGTAACCCAGCCGTGGACGCCACACGAGTGAGAATGCAGGCATGAGTAGCGAAAGACGGGTGAGAAACCCGTCCGCCGAATGACCAAGGGTTCCAGGGCCAGGCTAATCCGCCCTGGGTAAGTCGGGACCTAAGGCGAGGCCGACAGGCGTAGTCGATGGACAACGGGTTGATATTCCCGTACCGGCGATGTCGCGACCATACCGAGCCCGGTGATGCTAAGCGCCCGAATCCTTTGAACTCTTCGGAGGGAGAAGGAGGAGCGCGCGACCCGAACCGGTAGTAGGTAAGCGATGGGGTGACGCAGGAAGGTAGCTCATCCGCGGCGATGGTAGTCCGCGGCCAAGGTTGTAGGGCGAGACGTAGGTAAATCCGCGTCTCATGTGCCTGAGAACTGATGGGGAGCCGATTGAGGTGAAGTGAGTGATCCTCTGCTGCCGAGAAAAGCCTCTAGCGAGTGACATAGCCGCCCGTACCCCAAACCGACACAGGTGGTCAAGTAGAGAATACTAAGGCGATCGAGTGAACCGTGGTTAAGGAACTCGGCAAAATGCCCCCGTAACTTCGGGAGAAGGGGGGCCGCGGCTGGTGATGGGACTTGCTCCCTGAGCTGGTTGCGGCCGCAGAGACCAGGCTGAAGCGACTGTTTACTAAAAACACAGGTCCATGCAAAGTCGCAAGACGACGTATATGGACTGACGCCTGCCCGGTGCTGGAACGTTAAGGGGACCGGTTAGCCGCAAGGCGAAGCTGAGAACTTAAGCGCCAGTAAACGGCGGTGGTAACTATAACCATCCTAAGGTAGCGAAATTCCTTGTCGGGTAAGTTCCGACCTGCACGAATGGCGTAACGACTTCAGCGCTGTCTCAACCACGGACTCGGCGAAATTGCACTACGAGTAAAGATGCTCGTTACGCGCGGCAGGACGGAAAGACCCCGGGACCTTTACTACAGCTTGGTATTGGTGGTCGATTCGGTTTGTGTAGGATAGGTGGGAGACTGTGAAGCCCGGACGCCAGTTCGGGTGGAGTCGTCCTTGAAATACCACTCTGATCGTGTTGGCTGTCTAACCTCGGTCCGTGATCCGGACTAGGGACAGTGCCTGGTGGGTAGTTTAACTGGGGCGGTTGCCTCCCAAAAAGTAACGGAGGCGCTCAAAGGTTCCCTCAGCCTGGTTGGCAATCAGGTGTCGAGTGCAAGTGCACAAGGGAGCTTGACTGTGAGACTGACGGGTCGAGCAGGGACGAAAGTCGGAACTAGTGATCCGGCGCACGCATGTGGAAGCGGCGTCGCTCAACGGATAAAAGGTACCCCGGGGATAACAGGCTGATCTTGCCCAAGAGTTCATATCGACGGCATGGTTTGGCACCTCGATGTCGGCTCGTCGCATCCTGGGGCTGGAGTAGGTCCCAAGGGTTGGGCTGTTCGCCCATTAAAGCGGTACGCGAGCTGGGTTTAGAACGTCGTGAGACAGTTCGGTCCCTATCCGCCGCGCGCGCAGGAGTCTTGAGGAGGGCTGTCCCTAGTACGAGAGGACCGGGACGGACGAACCTCTGGTGTGCCAGTTGTCCTGCCAAGGGCACGGCTGGTTGGCTACGTTCGGAAGGGATAACCGCTGAAAGCATCTAAGCGGGAAGCCTGCTCCAAGATGAGGACTCCCACAGGGTTAACCTGGTAAGGCCCCCGGCGAGAACACCGGGTTGATAGGCCGGAAGTGGAAGCACAGCAATGTGTGCAGCTGACCGGTACTAATAGGCCGAGGACTTGACTCTTATCTCTATCTTTTCGTATTCGCGTCCACTGTGCGGTTCCCGAGTGACGGTCGGGAACCGGCCAACAACTCCATAGAGTTTCGGCGGCCATGGCGAGAGGGAAACGCCCGGCTCCATTCCGAACCCGGAAGCTAAGCCTCTCAGCGCCGATGGTACTGCGCGGGTGACCGCGTGGGAGAGTAGGACGCCGCCGGACATTCTTTCGCGAAGGGCCACCCCGATGGGGTGGCCCTTCGTCGTTTCTGCCACCGCGTCGCGTCGATACGGCGTGCATGCGACAGGATGGGCGCATGGCCGCCCCCGACGACTCGTCATCGCGTTCGGTGCCGCGCGGCAGCCGTCCGCCGGGATCGCGTTCGAGCAAGCCGGGCGAGAAGCGGACGTCTAAGCCTGGTGACAAGCGGTCGTCCAAGCCTGGTGACAAGCGGTCGTCCAAGCCTGGTGACAAGCGTGGCGGCAAACCGGCCGAGAAGCGGGGTAGCAAGCCCGGCGAGAAGCGAACCTCGAAGCCCGGTGACAAGCGTGGCGCTCCTCCGGGACGAAAGCCGTCGCCCCCGCGTGATCGGGCAACACGTCCGGATGACGATCGTCCGCGGGGTCCGCGCATCCCCGACGAGATCACCGGCAAGGAGATCGATCGACGTGTAGCGGCCGAGTTGCGCACGCTGCCGGAGGGCCTGGCCGAGCAGGTCGCACGGCTCCTCGTCGCGACCTCCTCGGTCATAGACGACGATCCCGCGGCGGCATTGGCCTTTGCGCAGGAGGCCAAGCGCAAGGCCGCCCGAGTTGCCCCCGTGCGCGAAGCGGTCGGCGTCGCCGCCTACGCCGCAGGTGAATACGCCGAGGCTCTGTCGGAGTTCCGCGCCCTGCGTCGCATGACCGGCGATGACGCCTATCTGCCGGTCATGGCCGACTGTGAGCGTGGGCTGGGCCGGCCGCGCAAGGCCATCGAATTGCTTGCTTCCGTGCCGGAAGCATCGTTGCCGCCGGATGCGCGAGTGGAGGCACGCATTGTCATGGCCGGTGCTCGACGTGATCTCGGCCAACCGGAGGCCGCCCTGCTCCTGCTCCAGGGCCCCGACCTATCGACCCGCCGCACGGAACCGTGGCTGGCCCGCTTGCGCTACGCCTACGCCGACACCCTGCTGGACCTCGGACGCGTCGATGAAGCGGCCACGTGGTTCGAGCGCGCGATGGATGCCGACACGGAGGGCCAGACCGACGCCGCCGACAGACTGGCCGAATTGCAGGGCGTGACCTTCGGCGACGACTGGATAGAGGACGAGCCGACTAGCGACTGACCTGGGCGGCGTCGCCCGACGTCGATCCCGGACCCTCGGTCTTGTCCAACCACCGGCTGATGCCCGCCACATTGGCGGCGGTCGACGAGAGCGCCTCCCACTTCACCGCGGCGTCCGGGTCTTCGTTAGGCAGTTCGACCCGGGGCGTGCGCTCTCGGACCATCGCGACCGCGTGGTCCAGATCCATCTGCCGCGACCTGGCCTCCCGCACCATCTCGACCCAGCGAATGAGTTCGGCTTCGGAGCGCGCCAACACATCCTCGACATCGGTCACCGGGCCGTAGTGACTGAACAGCAGCCGTGGTGGCGCGATCTCACTCATGCGCCGCATGGAAGCCAGCGCCAGGTCGAGATCGAAGTCGGGCGGCGGAGTCGCCGGGCGCACCTCAGCGGTGTCGGGGATGTACACGCCGGCGGCATCCCCGCAGTACAGGTCGCCCGTCGTGGAATCCAGAAGGCCGACGTGGTGCGAGGCATGACCCGGCGCGTAGAAGGACTCGAGGATCCGACCACCTCCGAGATCGATCGTCCCGACGTCGCCCAGCGCCACCACGCGCGCCGCTTCCGTGGGACGCAGGTCGCCGAACAATTCATCCATCACGGGTCCAAACACTCGGTGAGCGCTTTGGACCAACTTGGTCGGGTCCACCAGATGCCGTGCACCGCGTTCGTGGACGACCACCTGCGCCTCGGGGAAGGCGGCCGCGATGTCGCCCACGCCACCGGCGTGGTCGAGATGAATATGCGTCACGACGACCGTCGCCAGGTCGCGGGGCCCGATACCGAGGGCGGCGAGGGACTCCACGACTGTGGGGGCCGACAGGGCGGTACCGGTCTCGACGAGGCACGGGCGGTCACCGCGGATCAGGAAGCCCGCGGTGATGCCGCGGTAGCCGCCCATGAGGGTGTCGATCTCGAAGACGTCATCACCTAGGGCCGTGATCGACTGCACAGATGCGCCTTTCGCTCGTCGTCCACAGCCATGCTGCAGGCGGACCCACGCACTGAATCCACGCCCATGCTAGGCCTCCCACAGGTCGCAGAGAAAGGACGTCGCATGGCGCACACGCAGGTTTCGGCCGACAACTCGGTCAATGAGGTCGTGCTCGAAGGTCGGCTTGGCGGAGTCGAGCGCAAGATCCTCCCCAGCGGTGACGAGGCCGTCACCTTTCGCGTCGTCGTCGCCCGAGGACCACGCGAACGAGGCCCATCGGGCCGCGTCGCGGTCGATGCCCTTGACTGCGTCGCCTGGCGTAACGAGGTCGGGCGCCGGGTCGAACGCTGGGGCGACGGCGCCGAGGTGCGCGTCGAGGGCGCGGTACGCCGGCGCTTCTGGCAGGGCGGATCCGGGCCGGTCTCGCGTGTCGAAATCGAGGTCAGGAGGGTGACGGCCCTGCGCTGAGTGCATGCGACCATGTCCCGGTGACATCCGACGGTGCGCCAGAGGGCACGGCGTACGAGTGGTACCGCCGCGCGATCGATCTGCTCGAACGCGGTGACGCCAGCGCGAGCCTTGTCCTGCTCGATCGGGTCCTCACGGAAGATCCCGATTCAGTATCGGCTCGCGAGGCGCGCGCCCGGGCCCTCTTCGATGCGCGTCGCTTCGATGAGGCTGCTGACGCATTCGACAGCCTGGTGCAGGTCAATCCATCCGATGATTTCGCCCATTACGGCCTGGGCATGGCACTGTGGCGGCTCCAGCGCTTCCGGCACGCCGAAGACCATCTGGCGATGGCGAGCGTCATGCGTCCGGATCGCGACGACTACCGCACCGCACTCGATCAGGTCCGGGCGACGTTGCGCGCTCGGCGCCAGGCGGGGCTGCCCCTTGAGGGTCCCCTCGACGCAGGCGGCCCATGAGCGATTCGCTGTCCAGTTCGGCGTGCCCGGCCCGGGAGTTCGACGTCGCGCTCATGGACCTCGATGGCGTCGTCTACGTCGGCCCGCACGCCATCGACCATGCCCCGCAGGCCATCTCGGATGCCCGCGACCTCGGCATGCGCATGGGCTATGTGACCAACAATGCCTCGCGAACGCCGGCCGAGGTCGCCGCTCACCTCGTCGAGCTCGGCGTGGCCGCAGATGCAGGCGATGTCGTGACCTCATCGCAGGCCGGCGCACATGTTATTGCTGAGAGATTCGCCCCCGGTGACGCCGTGTTGGCCGTTGGCGGCCCCGGCGTCGATGCCGCACTGGCGGAATTCGGCCTGCGGCCCGTGCGTTCGCTCGACGAGCAGCCGAGAGCGGTCATGCAGGGGTTCGGGCGCGATGTCGGCTGGCGCGACCTGGCCGCCGCCAGCCTGGCCGTACGGTCCGGTGCGTTCTGGGTCGCCACCAATCTCGACAGGACCCTGCCCGTGCCGGGAGGGACGGCCCCGGGCAACGGCATGCTCGTGGCTGCCGTTGCCGAAGCTGCGGGCCGTGGCCCTGACGTCGTGGCGGGCAAGCCCCATCCGCCCCTGATGCGGGAGTCCGTCGAGCGACTGTCGGCGCAGCGGCCCCTCGTCGTGGGCGACCGCCTCGACACCGACATCGAAGGTGCTCACGCCCTGGGCCTGGCGAGTTTGCTCGTCTTGACCGGCGTGACCGATCCAGCACTCCTGCTCGCTGCGCCCGCCCAGCATCGTCCGTCGCTCATCGCGCCGGATCTGCGCGGACTGCTCGCCGCGCATGGCGCGCCTGCGGTGGTCGCCGCTGATCGCTGGGTCCTGGGCGGCGCCGAGGCACGCATTGACGGGGCAGTGCTCCAGGTCACCGTCGGCCCGGGCGACGAGGGCTGGATCGACGCCCTGCGTTGCGCGTGCTGTGCCGCGTGGTCACGTCCCGGCCTCTCCACGGAAGCCGCACTGCGCACCCTGGGCTGCTGAGCACCGGTCGGTCCGGTGAGGCCCTCGGTGGTGGGGGTAGCGTGGAGCCATGCCTGAGGATTCACGATCGGACGACGCCGCCATGCTGGACGCACTGCGGCCCTACCTGGCGCTGCTCTCGGGGATCATCGAGGTCTCGGCTGGCAAGGCGGCTGGGCTTGCCCAGTCGGTCATGGCGCAGGGTGCGGCAACGGGAGCGGAGGCGAGCCAGCGGGTCGTGGCCATCACCTCGGCCGGGCTAGACCCCGAGCAGTTCGCCGGGGCGGTGCGTGACGAAGTCGATCGGGCCGTACGCCGACTCGGATTCGTGCGCGCCGACGAGTTGACCTCGCTGCGCCGTCAGATCGAACGACTCGAAGCCGAGGTCGATCAGTTGCGGGCAGCGTCGACGTCGACTGAGTCCGCGAAGCCTGCCAAGGCGACGAAATCAGCCAAGGCAACGTCGGCGAAGCCGGCGAAGAAGAAGGCCAAGAAGAAGGGCGAGGGCTCCGCATGACGTCGTTCCCCGAAGCGGGCCGTCCTGTGCAGCCCGACCTTCCCCTGGCCGTGCCGGCCTGGCTGCCACCCGTCGAGCCCACCGGCGATCCTCGTGTCGATGCCGCTCTCGATCGTTTGAGCGAACTCGACTCCGTTCCCGTCGCCGAACACGTGGACGTCTTCACCGATATCCACGGCCGACTGACCGGTGCGCTTGCTGACTTCGGCGGCGATACCGAGCCCGATGAGGCGTCCCAGGGCGGCGTGAACGACGCCCTGCGGTGACTCGGCGTCGGCTCGACGC
>NBNH01000391.1 GCA_004379115.1 Actinomycetales bacterium mxb001 | reverse complement strand
GACCCCGTCGCAGCCCCAACGCGACACCGGGCGCCCGTCGATCTCGACGAGGATCTCCACCATGTGCTCGCGGGCGGCCTTCTCGATGCTGACGTCGTTGAGGGCCCAGGTGCGAAAAACCTCCGCTCCCGCCACATGAAGGCTGACGTCGAGCGTGGTGCGCTCCTCCATCTGCCAGTCACGGTCGACGATCGCGCGCACCACGACATCGACATCTTCGCGCTCGGCCTCGGCAAGGAAGCCGACGCGGCCGAGATTGATGCCGAGTAGGGGCACGCTCGCGCTGCGCGCGCGCTCGGCGCCGCGCAGGATGGCTCCGTCGCCACCCAGGACGATCACGAGCTCGCATCCGTCGGCACCGTGCTCATCAGGGTCGATGGGAATCCACGACGGCGTCGGATCACCGCCTCGATCGTGGAATTCCTCGATCTCGTCTCGGCTCATCCGCACGTGGATCCCGGCACTCTGCAGCGCCTGCGTCACCGCCACGGCGAAATCGCGCACGTCGTCACGACGCGAGTTGGTGACCAGCAGCACTGCGCGCGGTGAACTGGTCACGGTCCGGCCTCCACGATCTCGGCGATACGCCCGTCATCGGGTGGCGGGGCCCCACGGCGCAGCCACAGGAAGAACTCCACGTTGCCGCTCGGGCCCGGCAGGGGGCTCGCCGCGACCGCCTGGGTTCCCCACCCCATGCCGTACGCCGTGGCTGCGATCCTACGGACCGCCTCGATGCGCGGCGCGATCTCACGCACAACCCCGCCAGCCCCCACCGCCTCACGCCCCACCTCGAACTGCGGCTTGACCATGGGGACAAGATCGGCCCCCTCGGCGGCGCAGGCCATGAGGGCGGGCAGGACGAGTTCGAGGGAGATAAAAGACAGGTCAGCCACGATGAGCTCCGGCGCATAGGGCAGGTCGGCCGGCTGGAGGAGGCGCACGTTGGTGCGGTCCAGCACGGTCACGCGCGCATCGGTGCGCAATCGCCAATCGAGCAGGCCGTAGCCGACATCGGCGCACACCACGTGCTCCGCACCCGCGCGGAGCAGGACATCGGTGAATCCGCCGGTTGACGCTCCCGCATCCAGGCAGCGACGTCCGGCCACGCGCGGCCCGCCCATCCGCTCCAGGGCGCCAGCGAGTTTCCAGGCGCCTCGCGAGGCGTAGCCGGGGTCATCGACGTCGGCGTCGACGGTGAGCGGGGCGGCCTCGTCCACCATCGTTGCGGGCTTGGTGGCGGTGGAACCCTGCACTCGCACCCGGCCGGCTTCGACCAGATCGCGCGCCTGCTCACGCGAGCGCGCGAGTCCGCGACGCACAAGTTCTGCGTCGAGCCGACGCCGAGTCACCGCAGGGCGTCGTTCACGCCGCCCTGGGACGCCTCATCGGGCTCGGTATCGCCGCCGAAGTCAGCAAGCGCACCGGTCAGTCGGCCGTGGATAT
>NBNH01000390.1 GCA_004379115.1 Actinomycetales bacterium mxb001 | reverse complement strand
AGAGGCTGGAATGGGATTTTTTCTTTGAACTTCGGAAAGTGGCTCTAGACACTAGACAGGGTAAGGGTTTAAAATGGAGGGGCTGGCAACACCATGGAATCTATATGATTTTCTCACATCCAAACAAAAAATTTATCGTTTTTTCTGATCGGAGCTGGCAACACCATGGAATCTATATGATTTTCTCACGTTGTTGGATATAGAACCCGGAAATCCTGATTTTAAAGTTGGCAACACCATGGAATCTTAATGATTTTCTCACAAGAAAATGGTGACTTTTTTTCTCAGGTAGCGGAAAGTTAGCAACACCATAGAATCTTAATGATTTTCTCACTCTATCTCGTCTTCCCCCAAAATTTCAAATTCAAAAGTTGACAACACCATGGAATCTTAATGATTTTCTCACTAGAGGGTTTTGAATTTGATCTTGAAAAATTAATCGGTTGGCAACACCATGGAATCTTAATGATTTTCTCACAAAGCTATCTGGAAATCAGCCCTGTCAGCTTACAAGTTGGCAACACCATGGAATCTTAATGATTTTCTCACTCCCCGGATTTTAGACGGCCCCGCCACTTTGCCACCACAGGTTCATCTTGTTGGCAACACCATGGAATCTTAATGATTTTCTCACACTAAAATTCTCCTTAATCTTGATACTAGGAACCTTAGTTGGCAACACCATGGAATCTTAATGATTTTCTCACGTTACGGTTATGTATTCGGGGCGTTTTATAAAAGGTTGGCAACACCATGGAATCTTAATGATTTTCTCACAACAGCCGGAAAAACCTAGATTTTTATGGGGAAGAGCTGGCAACACCATGGAATCTTAATGATTTTCTCACCATCTAAAAAACAGGGATAAGATAATAAAAAATAGTTGGCAACACCATGGAATCTCAATGATTTTCTCACTTTCAACCCTTTTAAATGTTGCTTTGTCTCATGAATTAGCTGGCAACCCCGCCGAATCTCAATGATTTTCTCACGGGACGATCCGATTATCCAAAAAATAGAGGAATTAGAAGCTGGCAACACCACCGAATCTCAATGATTTTCTCACATCAAAGAAGATCACCGGTTTTTAGAAGTACTGATTCGTAGGCTGGCAACACCATAGAATCTCAATGATTTTCTCACATGTACCACACGTCTCTGGTAACACGTCTGGTAATGGCAAAAGTTAGCAACACCATAGAATCTCAATGATTTTCTCACGTACCACCTGTGGTAACACTAAAACCCAGTCTCAGAGCGGGTTTCAAGAGGTTAGCAACACCATAGAATCTCAATGATTTTCTCACCCAGCAGCTAAAATTTTCCCCCCATTACCGTTCTTGTTTGTTAGCAACACCATAGAATCTCAATGATTTTCTCACAGACTAGCCTTAGCTCGGGAAGGGGAAGGTAAATCGTTGACAACACCACCGAATCTCAATGATTTCCCCACGTCTATTCACCACCGAATCCAAATAATTTGTCCACACCACATTCCCACCACTGAATCCAACAATTTCCCCACGTTAAAAACTCCACCACTGAATCCGAATGATTTGTCCACCTATTCTTGTA
>NBNH01000389.1 GCA_004379115.1 Actinomycetales bacterium mxb001 | reverse complement strand
CGGCATGCCCGTCCGGGTCCTCGCCGTCGGCGCCCCGGCGGGCGACGGTCGAGGAGTGCGCGCTCTCACGGCCGTCGCAGCAGCCTGCTGCGCCCTCCTGGCGGTCGCTCCCGTCCAGGCGAGTCCGCGTCAGGACATGCGCGTCCTGCAGTACGTCGAAGCCGAAGAAGTGCTCATCCGCGATCTCATGGCCGCCTTCGCCAGCGTCTACGAATCACGGACCTTGGACCGCATCGTCGAGCAGGATCGCCAGCACGCCCACACTCTCGAACGTATCCTCGGCAAGGGATCTCTTCAGCGAGCGTCCGAGGACGGTTCGTCCGGAGTCATCTCCGGCTACGCCGGGCTCATGGAGCAGTACTGGAAGTGGATGTCACTGGGCTACCGCGACCTGCATGCGGCCGCCGAGGCAGGCATCGCCGCCGAGAAGCAGCACCTCGCGGTGCTGGAGGCCACCATCGCGGCGCTGGCTGACCCGGACATTCGACGTCAGCTCAAGCAAATCCGACGCCAGGACCAGCAGCATCTCGAGGCGCTCGAGCGACTGCGTGCTCGGACCCCGTCCGTGCAGCCCTGCGTTGACCCTCGGTGCTAGCGCGGATTGACCGAGCGGTAGATCAGGGCCCAGGCGCAGACGAACCAGGTGGCGATGATGCCGATAGCGAGCCACCCGACGATCGCCCCGGGGGCGCCGGTGATGAAGAAGCCAGTGGCGACGCTGAGGAACCAGATGGCGAAGCACAGGACACCCATGATGATGACCGTGATCAGCCAGCGTCCCCACCGAGCGCCGATCGTGCGGAAGTTCACCGCGATCGGATTGCGCTTACCGTCGATGACGGCGAGGAGCAGATAAGGCGTCAGCGCGATGACGATGAGTCCCGGGACGACATACAGGGAGACACCGATGAGCACCACGACCACCAGGCCCGTAGCCCAGACCAGCACGAGGAGGAACCGGCGCCCCAGGCCCGTCGTCACATCGCCCCAACCCACTCGCCCGGTGGTCGCTCCGAGCACGGCTGTGGCCACCAGGGTGAAGGACAGCACCAGCACGATCAGTGACACCAGCGCGACCACGATGAAGGGCACCGTCAGGTAGGGGAGCACGTTGGGCAGCAGGAGGAGGCCCTGCACAGCCGCATTGACGATGACAACGGGAATCACGATCGCCCATGCTCGCCACATGCGCGCGAAGCCCGTCGCGAGGACACTCCATCGATAGAGCGGGGAGGTCGTCGTTGCGCTGTGGCTGCTCATGGCGCCTCCCTGACGTTTTCGTCCAGGACCGCTTGGGCGTTGCCTTCGAAGATGACCGTGCCTCCCACGGAAATGGTCATCTCGAACGGCTTGGTCGCCACAGCGGTCGTCACGATTGGCTGGCCATCGATCGTTTCACCGGTGCAGGTGAAGCCGCTGTCCGTTGGTTCGCACACGGGAGCCACCAAGATGGTGACCTGCTGGTCGAACAGGACGTCATAGGTCGCGTTGCGCACCGTCGTGATGGCGCCACCCCCGACCGGAGTCAGCGCAGCCACCTGTGAGCAGCCTGCCGTGAGCGCCGCGGCGACGGCGATGATCGGGATGAATGCCCTCCTCATGCCGCACCTCCGTGAGCGAGCAACTGTGCGCGGGCCTTCATCTGCTCGGCCTCGATAGCGGCATCCGTAATGGCACCCAGGTCGATGGGTGCGGGCATCAGGAGTTCGACATTGCGATCCAACGCCGATCCAGCACGCAAGGCCGGCTCGTTGAGCCAGGCGTTGGCGGCAAGCTCCCGGCTCAGTGATGCCAACCCCGACTGGCTGAGATCTCCCGGTGTCCACGTGGGGGAGGCCGCATGATCGAGCGACGTGACGAAGATCGACAGGGTCCCGTCGCGATTATCGACGAGTTCCACCAACTGTTGCTGCTGTGGGAAGTCGACGCACGAGGCCGTCGTGATCTCCCAGAATCCGCCCACGCCGTCCTTCTTGGTGTGGGCGGTGATCGTGTTGATGTGGGTGTGACCGTTCAACCACGCGATGCACACCGGGTACTGCTGAACCATGGCGATGAATTCCTCAGCGTGGATCAGCGGCTGGCCACCCCAGACG
>NBNH01000388.1 GCA_004379115.1 Actinomycetales bacterium mxb001 | reverse complement strand
TTTTCTAATTGCTTATAAATTTTAGAATAGAGCGCTTTTAATTCTTTTTCTTTTTTAAGAGGAACTTGCCTTTGTTGTATATAACTTTGTCCTCCAATTATGTCATGCAAACTATCGCTTATATTTATTCCACCAGCTTTTCCCGGATTAATACTTATTAACCCAGCCGATCTTCTTTTGAATGTTTGATCTGACATTGCTTCGACATTGGGCAACACCTCTTTGTTAGCAGCAGCTTCCTCTTCTATTTGCTTTCTAGTTTTACCTAGATTTGAGTGCATTGTGTACCCACCCAAATCGTCTTTTTCAAAGTTTAGTTTTTTTGCGATAGCGGGGAACTTATTAAATAAAGAAATTATTGCAGAATTTGCAACAGCATTGGACGGAATAGTAATATGATCCGCAAAAGTCTTTTTCTGTTTTGACTTTGCACCTGCCCAATCATAAATATCTACTGCATTTATTCCAGTTTTAGTTTTTACTATTCCAAAACCACCAAGAGTTAATTTCAACGCTTTAAGATCTTTTAGAAGCATATCAAACTCAGGTTTTTGACTAGAGTTAGCAAACTTGCGTTGACTATCAAAAGCGCCTAAATATCTATATCCAGATGTTTGTTTATTATTATCGTCAAGAAAAACACTAATAGCATCTATTATGGGAGATAAGTTATTTTTGTTATCAAATTTAACTACATCTGTATTCCCCATATAAAATTTGCCAAGATGCGACATTGGGATATTTTGTTCTACAGAAGTAGGTTTATTACCTAGCAACGGCAATATTAATGATAATGCCTTACTGTTTATGTTTAAAGCCTTGCCTATATCTTGTGATATTGGGTTAGAGCCTCTCGCGGTTTTTCTTGAATCATTAAAAATTTTTTTTACTTGAGTTGCATAGGTTTGATTTTCACTATTTACAGCATTTTCTATTAAATCATTAAAAGATGATGCATTTTCCTCTGTCGTATTCTTGACAGTAGATACTATGTCGTCGGCAGCTTTCTTAACATTAGATTTATTGGTAATCAAACCAATAGCTAGCCCAGCAACAATAGCAGCTCCAATCCCAATAAAAATTTTAGATGGAGATGCTATGCCTAATATTTTTTTAAAAGCTGCTATATATTCCTGAGCTTCTTTTTCCCCAAGTGTTTTAAAATTAGATGAACTTGCTTGAATGCCTTGCTGATTTGCTTTAGCTATTAAATCAGCC
>NBNH01000387.1 GCA_004379115.1 Actinomycetales bacterium mxb001 | reverse complement strand
CTCTGTCGCGACGGGGACTCCAGCGACATAGGCGCCCCCGGTCACGACCCCCGCCGTGCCCACGGCCCCGGCCGCCATCGGGTCGACGGCGACCACCTCGCCGGTTGTCGGGTCAACAGTGGTGGCCGCCGGATCAGTCACGACGACCGCGCCGGTCTCGGGGTCGACCACGACTCCGGCGTCAGCGGGTATGCCGCCCCCGCCTCCCGCGGTCGGATCCGTCGTAGTGCCGCCCCCCGTTGAACCGCCACCTCCGCCAGACCCACCTCCGCCGCCGGAGCCGCCGCCGCCGCCTCCACCACCGCCGCCACCTTCGGCCGCGGTGCCGCACTGCGTGGGGCCCTTGGCGTCGCACGCGGGCGGCTGCGGGGCAGTCTTGGCGAGGGTGTTAGTGCCGTCAGCGGAGAACGTCGGGTTGTTGCACTTGGCGATGTCGAGGTTTTCGACTACCGCACCCGGAATGCGCTTGACCTGGTCAAGACCCGCCTTCACCAGGTTGATGGGCAGCGGTGAGTAGCCGAGCGCATCGGCCTGCTGCTGACCCTGGCACAGGAAGTAGTACGCGAAGTCGGCGAGCGTGTTGCCCTTTTCGTTGCTGAAACCGTTGTCGCCCGAGGTGGGGATGACCATGTAGCTGTAGGACGACAACGGGTAGGCCCGCTTGTCGGTGCTGTTGTAGACGTTGCTGAGGTTGGACGTGAGATCTCGGTTGATCTGGGCGCCGAGCAGTCCCACCGCGACCGCCTCGGCCGTGGGCAGGATGTAGTAGCCCGCCTTGTTGAGCACCTTGGCGGCGGGGAAGCCCGCCGACTTGGCGTACGAGTACTCGACGTAGGTGATGGCGCCGACGCTTTGGTCCTGCTTGACGTAGCCGGAGACACCGAGCGAGCCGCTTTGCGCGACGAAGCCCGCCGAGCTCGGGAAGTTCGAGGTGAATCCGCAGGGCGTGCCGCGCCCCACCTTCTGGCAGTAGGCATTCCAGATGTCAGGATGCTGGGCTGCCATCCAGGCGGTGAATTGGGCGGTGGTGCCCGAACCGTCCGAGCGCACGACGGGGACCACCTTGAGCGGTGGCAGCGCGAGGCCGGGGTTGTCGGCCTTGACGGCTGGGTCGTCCCACTTCGTGATGACGCCGGTGAAGATCTTGGCGATCGTCTCTCCCGAGAGACGCAGCTGCGTCACCCGGTTGGGTCCGATCCGAAGGTTGTACATAAACGACGTGCCACCAGCCACGATGGGCATATAGGCGAAGGGCCGAGAGGGCAGCGGGTCGACGACATTGCCGTCCTTGAGGCCGTAGGGGATCTCGGACACGGCGAAGTCGACGGTCCCGTTGCGGAACTGGTTGCGTCCGTCCGACGAGCCGGATGCCTGGAAGTCGATGCGCATGCCGTACTGGTTGACGTTGCGCCGCCACTGATCCATGGCATTGGCGCTCCAGGTGGATCCGG
The DNA here is from genome assembly GCA_004379115.1 of Actinomycetales bacterium mxb001. Classification (GTDB taxonomy): domain Bacteria; phylum Actinomycetota; class Actinomycetes; order S36-B12; family S36-B12; genus Mxb001. Next base: position 917 of record NBNH01000387.1, on the reverse strand, counting down.
CTCCTGAGACGGGCACGTAATTGGCCGCCTGAGCGGGGGGTGCGACGACGACGGGCAGGGCGACGATGGCCCCGGCCAGGGCAATGAGCAGGCGCTTCACGAGGTGTCTCCGAAATCGAGGGATCGCTTCGACATCGACGATGCTGTGTCGCCCTCGCCGGATGCGAGCCGAGTTGCCTCGCGACGGGTGAACCTTTGGGAATCCGCACGTGAACGCTTTGCCCGGCTCTTCTGCTGCCGCTTGGACAGGTTGCCGGCGCCGCGGCCGCCGATGATGCGAGCCACGATGAAGAGGATGAGCACCAGCACCATGAGCACGGCCGCGGTGCCGAAGCCGCGGGCGATCATGGTGGGCTCCGGCGACTTGACGAACTCGAAGGTGGCTAGCGGGAGCGACACCATGGGGCCGGTCGTCGGGTTGAGGTTCAGGGCCGCCGTAAACCCTGCCGTCAGGAGCACGGGCGATGTCTCGCCGATGCCTCGAGCAGTGCCCAGGATGATGGCGGTCATGAGGCCCGAGCGCGCCGTCGGCAGCGTGACATGCCACACCGTGCGCCACTGGCCGGCGCCCAGTGCGTAGGCGGCCTCCTTGAGGGTGCCCGGCACCAGTCGGAGCACCACGTCAGACGCGCGGATGATGATCGGCAGCATCATCACGCTGATCGCCATGGCCGCAGCCAATCCCGACTTGTCGAACCCCAGGATGAGAATGAGTGACGCGTAGATGAACAGGCCCGCAACGATCGACGGCAGAGCTGTCATCGCTTCAGAGATCGTGCGGACGAAGCGCGAGAAGGGTCCGGGCATCTCGTTCATGTAGACAGCACATGCGACGCCCAGCGGAATGACGATGGCCAGGGCGATCGCGATCATGATGAGCGTGCCTGCAATGGCGTGGAGGATCCCGCCCGCCGTCA
>NBNH01000386.1 GCA_004379115.1 Actinomycetales bacterium mxb001 | reverse complement strand
CCGGGTCCCGGCCGCCCAGCAGCGCCCGGGCCGGGCTGCCGCTGGGGCGGCGGACCCCCTCGGCGGCCCTGATCCCCAGGTAGGCCCCGGCGTCCCCGACCAGGGCTCCCCGCACGCCGGGGGTGGTTGCCGCGCCGCCGCCCGGCGGGAGGTTTCCGTCGTGCTCACGCGGCGCCCCGCGGATCACGTCCTCCTCGATGCGCCGGAATCCCGCCTCGCCGTCCGAGGCGAAGATCTCGGCGATGGTGCGTCCGGTGCGCCGTTCGATCTCGGCGTCGGTGTCGGAGGTGAAGCGGTTGATCGACACGACGCAATTGACGCCGTAAACGTCGCGCACATTCTCGATATGACGCTGCAGGTTGACGATGCCCTTCTCGAGGGCGCCGAGGTCCTCGTCAGTGATCGTCTTGAGGTCGGCTCCGCCGTGGTATTTCAGGGCACGGATCGTGGCGACGATGACCGCCGCCGACGGGCGCAGGCCCGACTTGCGGCACTTGATGTCGATGAACTTCTCCGCGCCCAGGTCGGCCCCGAAGCCGGCCTCGGTGACGACGTAGTCGGCCAGTTTCATTGCCCCGCGCGTGGCTACCACGGTGTTGCAGCCGTGGGCGATGTTGGCGAACGGCCCACCGTGCACGAAGGCTGGGGTGTGCTCGAGGGTCTGGACGAGGTTGGGGTTGAACGCGTCCTTGAGCAGCACGGTCATCGCACCATCGGCGTCGAGATCGCGTGCGCGGATGGGCTCCTTCTCGCGGTTGTAGCCGACGATGATGTTGCCCAGGCGCGTCTTGAGGTCCTCCAGGGATGTCGCGAGGCAGAAGATCGCCATGACCTCGGAAGCGACGACGATGTCGAAGCCATCCTCGCGGGGGTAGCCGTTGGCGGGACCACCCAGGCTCACGACGATGTCGCGCAGCGCCCGGTCATTCATGTCCATGACGCGCTTCCACGTGATACGCCGCACGTCGATGCCGAGCGCGTTCCCGTGGTGGATGTGGTTGTCGAGGAGCGCGGCGAGCAGGTTGTTGGCCAGCCCGATGGCACTGAAATCGCCGGTGAAGTGCAGGTTGATGTCCTCCATCGGCACGACCTGCGCGTAGCCGCCACCGGCGGCGCCACCCTTCATGCCGAAGACCGGTCCGAGCGACGGTTCGCGCAGGCAGATCATGACGTCCTTGCCGATGCGACGCAGGCCGTCACCGAGGCCGACGGTCGTGGTGGTCTTGCCCTCGCCCGCGGGCGTGGGGCTGATGGCCGTGACGAGGATGAGCTTGGCGCCCGGCCGCTCCGGCAGGGAATCGAGATAGGCATTGGAGACCTTCGCCTTGTAGTGGCCGAAGGGCTCCAACGCTTCGTCGGGGATGCCGAGCGTGGCAGCCACCGACGAGATGCGATCCATCTGCGTCGCCTGGGCGATCTCGATATCGGAGGGCATGTCGCTCCTAGGACTTGGCGGCGCGTACGGCGTCGACGATGGCAGGCAGGACAGTGGAGACGTCGCCGATGATCGCGTAGTCGGCGTACGACATGATCGTCGCCTCCGGATCGGTGTTGATCGCGATCATGGTCTTGGCGTTCTTGCAGCCAGCGATGTGTTGCGTGGCACCGCTGATGCCGCAGGCGATGTAGAGGTCGGGGGCGACCTTGGTGCCGGTCTGGCCTACCTGCTCGGCATGGGGACGCCAGCCGGCCGACGTGACGACACGCGAGCACCCCACGGCACCGCCGAGCAGCCCCGCAAGCTCCTCGAGCGGGCCGAAGCCGCTCTCGCCGACGCCGCGGCCGCCCGAGACGACGACCTTGGCCTCGGCCAGGCCCACGCCGCCACCGCCACCGCCGGTGCGATCGATGATGCGCACCGCCAGGTCGGCATCGGTGAGTGCCGGCGTGAATTCCTGCACCGTGGCTGGCGCGCTGCCCGCGACCGGCTCGGCGGTGAAGGCGTGTGGCGCGGTGGAGGCAATAAGCGTCGGTGCGTGAACGACGGCGTTCTCGATGACGTTGCCGGCCCAGCGGTTGCGCGTGATGTCGAAGGAACTGCTACCCAGGGAGATCGACGTGCAGTCGGCCGCGAAGGGCAGGTCGAGGATCGCTCCGACGTGGGCGAGCACCTCGTTGCCGCGCGGCGATCCGACGGCGAGCACAGCACTGGGCGACAGCGTCCCGACGAGTTCGGCGACGGCGCGGCCAGCGGCCTGCGGCGCGTAGTCGGTCAGCCGCGGATCGGCAGCGACGTGAGCCGTCGTGACGCCGAACTCGCCGAGGCGCGCGGCCGCGGAGGCGGCATCGGCCCCGACGAGCACGGCCTCGACCGGCTGGCCCAGTGCGACGGCTGCCGAAACAGCCTGCAGCGACAGTTCGTCGAGCGTGCCGCGATCGTGATCGACGTAGACGAGGATCATGTGAGGACTCCGATCTCCTTGAGGATCTCCACGACCTTCGGTGCCGCATCGGGCCCGGTGCCGATGACCTCGGCAGTGCCCACCTCCTGCGGCGGCAGCGCCAACGACTTCTTCTCGATGCGCTGACCAGGATGTGCCGGGTTGCTGGTGTCGATCGGCTTCTTGCGGGCCTTGATGCGTCCGGGCACCGAGGGGTAGCGCGGGATGTTGAGACCGTCCTTGACTGAGATCACCGCGGGCAGGGCCACCTCGTAGACCTCGCGCTCGGCGCCAGCGACGCGCTCGCAGCGCGCGACGCCATTGCTCACCGACAGGCCCTTGACGTTGGTGACGATGGGCCAACCGAGGGCGTGGGCGATCCGCACGCCGACCTGGTAGCCGGACGTATCGGCCGACTCCGTGCCGAGGATGACCATGTCGAAATCTGTGCTGTTCGAGGCCGCCGTCCCGTCGGCGGAGCCGCCGGGCTTGGCGGCCTTGAGTGCGTCAACGATCGCGCCGGCGGTCGCCTGCGCGTCCCATTCCGCACCATCGGTCTCGAGCAGGATGCCGCGATCGACGCCGACCGCCATGAGCTCGCGGATCTGCTCCTGCGACTCTGGCGTGCCGAGCGAAATGGCCGTCACCGAGCCGCCATGGGCCTCGACGAGTTGCACGGCCGCCTCGGTCGCGCACTCCTCATGGGGACTGAGCGTCCAGCCCATGGCGCTGCCGCTGGTGTCGATGGCGGTGCCATCGGCGGTGAGCGTCCAGCGTCCGGGTGACAGCGGGACGCGCTTGATGCAGACGGCGATGTCCATTACGACTGGATCCGCTCGTTGTTGGGATCGAAGATCGCTCCCGATCCCTCCACGGTCACCGGGTACTGCTCGCCGAGGTACTCCACGAGCAGGTGGGTGCCGGGCTCGGCGTACTCCGGCGGCAGGTAGGCCATGAGGATGTGCTTGCCGACAGAGGGACCAGAGCCCGCCGACGTCACGTAGGAGCGACGGCCGTGCGCATCGGTGATGGGGGCGCCGTCCTTGGTGAGGATGGGCTCCTTGCCCAGCATGTAGCGCTTCTCGCCCGTGGATGACGTGTTGTCGTCGACGGTGAGCGAGCACATGCGGGTGACCGGCGCCTCGTTGCGGTGCTTGAGGTGGGCCTCCTTGCCGATGAAGTCGGCGTCCTTGATCTTCTTCGGGGCCATGCCGGCCTCGACGAGGGTGTACTCGGACTCGAGTTCGGCACCGTAGGCGCGGTAGCCCTTCTCCAGGCGTCCGGTGGTGCCGTAGACGCCGATGCCGACGGGCACGAGACCGTGCGACTGGCCGGCCTCCCACAGCGCGTCCCACAGCGCCAGGCCCTCGGCCATGGGCACGTAGAGCTCCCAGCCGAGGTCGCCGACGTAGGAGATGCGCGAGGCCAGCACCTTCTTGCCGCCGACGGTGATCTCGCGGCACGTGCCGAAGGGGAAGCCCTCGTGGCTCACGTCGTCGGACGTCACGGCCGCCAGGATCGCGCGGGCGTTGGGGCCCCACAGGCCGATGGTGGAGATGGCCTCGGTGAGATCGCTGAACGTCGACCCGGGTGCCGCGTGGTCCTTGAACCACTTCAGGTCGCTCATGCCGTGGGCGCCGCCGGTGACGACGCGGTAGTGGTCATCGCCGAGTCGCATGACGGTGAGGTCGGAACGGAAGCCGCCGCCGGGGGAGAGCACCGGCGTGTAGATGACCTTGCCGACCGCCACGTCCATCTGCCGAAGGCAGACGCGCTGCACGGTGTCGAGGGCGCCCGGACCGGTGATGTCGAAGATCGCGAACGCGGTCAGATCGACCATTCCGGCGGTCTCGCGCATCTGCAGGTGCTCGGCGTTGATGATGGGCGACCACCAGCGGGAGTCCCACTCGGCGGTACGCGGCATCACCTTGTCACCGAACTTGTCGAGCAGGCTCGCATTGGACTCGTACCAGAAGGGCCGCTCCCACATGACGGTCTCGTAGAAGACAGCGCCGAGGGCCTTCTCGCGGTCGTAGTAGGGCGACATGCGCACCTCGCGGTTGGAGCTCCACTGCTCGGCCGGGTGCACGATGCCGTAGGTCTTGTTGAAGCCCTCGGCCGTCCGGTCCTTGATGTGCTTGGTGGTCGTCTGCTGCGGGTAGAAGCGCGCGACGTCGGACGCGTGAACGTCGATCTCCGGCTCGCCCAGCACCATCCACTCGGCGATCGTGCGGCCGACGCCCGGGCCCTCCTTGACCCAGACCGCCGCCGCGGCCCACAGGCCCTTGACCTCGGGTGTCTCGCCGAGGATCGGCATGCCATCGGGAGTGAGCGACAGGATGCCGTTGATGGCGTACTTCTCGCCGATGGTCTCGTCGCCGACGATGTCGGGCATGAG
>NBNH01000385.1 GCA_004379115.1 Actinomycetales bacterium mxb001 | reverse complement strand
CGCCGGGCAGGTCCGGGAGGTCGCCGGGCATGTGCCACTTACCGATATAGGCGCATCGGTAGCCCGCACTGGCGAGGCCGTCGAAGACGGTCGTCGTTCCCGCGACCCAAGAACTCAGGTTGTTCCGGACGCCGTGCCGTGATGCGTACTGCCCGGTGAGGAAGGACGCACGCGAGGGGCTGCACAGCGACGTCGTGCAGTACGCGTGGCTGAACGTCAGGCCCGATGCCGCCATGGCGTCGAGTACCGGCGTCTGAAGGAAGGGCACTGCGCCCGTGCGGCCGAGGTGATCGGCCCGGTGGTCGTCGCTGAGGATGACGACGAGGTTGGGTGCGCCAGCATCGCGCGAGCGCGCAGCGGCCGCCTGGTCGATCGGCACGGGGACCGGTCGGCCGCCGGGATCGGTGGCGCAACCTGCGACGCCGAGCGCCGCAGCGCTCCCGGCAACGGCACCGAGCACCTGACGCCGTGTGACATCCACCTCTTGAGACTATCGGCGCTGTGGCGCGTTTAGCGCGTGAGAGCGCCCGCGCGGTGGGCGCGCTGCGAGGCGATCTCGGCAACGATGACGCCAGCCAGGACGACCAGGCCGCCCAGGCCCTGCACCGGCGTGAGGACCTCGCCGAGCATCGCGAAGGCGATGAGCGCAGCCCAGATCGGCTCGGTCGTGCCGAGGATGCCACCGCGCTGCGCACCGATGCGCTGCAGGGACATCAGTACGAGGACGAAGGGCACGACGGAGACGCCGATCATCACGATGACGAGGACCCACACCGGAAGCCCGGTGATCTGACCGTCGAAGATCGACGTTGTCTCGCTCAGGATGGCCCATGGGAAATTCCACCAGGGTGCTAGGACGCTCCATGTCACCGTGGCAACAGCGAACCCGTAGAACGCCAGGCTCATGACGTCGCGGCGCTTGGCACCGGTCTCGCCGAGGATGAGGTAGGCCGCGAGTGCCGCGGCGGTGATGAGACCGAAGAGCAGTCCGAGGGGATTGAGCGTCCAGCCAGCCCATGCCTGCGAGACAAGCACCAGCCCACCGATCACGAGGGCGAGCGCTATCCAGATGGATCCCCCGACCGGTTCCTTCTTCACGAAGCGCAGCCACAAGGCGACGAGCACGGGCGCCAGGAAGGCAAGCAGCGCCGCGATCGCGACCGGGAGATAGGACACGGTGACGAAGTAGACGTAGGGCGTCACTCCGTAGGCCAGCACGCCAAAGAGCAGCAGGAAGGGAATCTCGCTCCGGCGAACCCGCAGCGACGAGGGATTGCGGATGAGAATGAACACGAGAAGGAGCACGGCGCAACCGATGGTGCGGGTCTCGGTGACCTGGGCCGGCGTGAGGCCAGCTTCGATCTGTGCCTTGGCCACGCTGCCATTGATCGCGAAGAGGAAGGCCGCGACGAGGTACATGACCGCGCCGATCACCTGATCGCGGGTCGACGTGAAGGCAACGACCGTCGGGGTTAGCGGCTCGATTGGGTCGGGCGCACTCATCGACTTCGCTCCGCGAGGTACACGCCCGTGAGCACGACGAGCCCTCCGATCATCTGCGCCGGTGTCAGGAACTCCGCGAGGACGACCCAGGCGATGATCGAGGCAATGACGGGCTCGAGCATGCCGACGATGGCAGCCTGGGCCGCGGTGATGTAGCCCAGCGAAATGATGATGAGGGTGAAGGGCAGTGCTGTGCCCATCACCACCATCCAGGTGGTCAACGTGGTGAGTGGTAGCTGCGGTCCGCTCCCCGCGAGCGGTTCGCTGATGCCCGCGAAGTCGGTCCAGGGAAAGGTCCACCAGGGCTGCACGATGGCCCAGAACGCGGCGGCGCCGGCCATCCCCCACATGGTGAGAGAGAGGGCATCGCGCTCGTAGCCGGAGCGTCGCTGCCTCTCGGCCAGGATGTAGAACAGGGCCAGCGCCATGGCCGCCCCGAAGGCGGCCAGGACTCCGAGCCCGTTGAGGACGAAGCCCTTCCAGACCTGGGCGATGAGGGCGAGCCCGACGAGGGCGAGCGCGAGCCCGAGCCAGACAGCTCCCCGCACGAGTTGCTTCTGCCCGAAGCGGGCGTAGAGCACCACGAAGATGGGGGCCGTGAATTCGATGACCAGCGCTATTCCGATGGGCATGCGCTCGATGGCGACAAAGAACAGGAACTGCGTCATCGCGACGCCGACGACGCCGTAGGCCAGCAGGAGTCCCCACTCCCCGCGATGGATGCGCAGGGCTCGCGGCCGGGCGATGAGCACGATCAC
>NBNH01000384.1 GCA_004379115.1 Actinomycetales bacterium mxb001 | reverse complement strand
TCCACCGGCAAGGACGATGCCGAGGACGTGCGGACCGCTCTCCATGCTCGCCAGAGTAGCCCTCACGTATCACGCTTCGCAGGGCCCTAGGCTGACCCCCGTGAAGGTCGGCCTGCTGACGCGCGAATGGCCCCCGGATGTCTACGGCGGTGCGGGAGTCCACGTGACGCAGTTGGCCGAGCACCTGCGCGGCCTCGTCGATGTCGAGGTCCACTGTTTCGGCGCTCCGCGACCGGACGCCCAGGCCCATGCGGTCCCGGCTTACCTCTCCGGTGCCAACGCCGCCCTGCAGACCCTGGGTGTCGACCTGTCGATGGTCGAGGCCACCAACGATGTCGACCTGCTCCATTCGCACACGTGGTACGCCAATCTCGCGGGACACGTGGGCAGCCTCCTGCACGGCGTTCCGCATGTCATCACGGCCCACTCGCTCGAGCCGCTTCGTCCGTGGAAGGAGGAGCAGTTGGGTGGTGGCTACCGGGTGTCGTCCTGGGTGGAGGCCACGTCCTACGCGCACGCCGACGCCATCATCGCGGTGAGCCACGGCATGCGCGACGACGTCCTGCAGGCCTATCCCCTGGTCGACCCAGCGAGGGTCCACGTCGTGCACAACGGCATCGACACGGGGGTCTATCGCCCCGACCCCTCACGCTCTGCACTGGAGCGATATGGCGTACCCGTCGATCGACCCTATGTGCTCTTCGTCGGGCGCATCACTCGACAGAAGGGCATCCGACATCTGCTCGCGGCGGCGGAACACTTCGACGATGAGGTGGTCCTGGTGCTCTGCGCGAGTTCCCCGGATACCCCCGAGATCGGCGAAGAGACACAAGCCGCCGTGGAGCGACTACAGGCTCAACGCGGCCCCGCGAGTGTGATCTGGATCCAGGAGCAGGCTGAGCGCACGGATCTCATCCAGCTCTTCACCCACGCGCTGGCCTTCGTCTGCCCCTCGGTCTACGAGCCACTCGGCATCGTCAACCTCGAAGCCATGGCCTGCGAGACCGCGGTCGTCGCCAGCGCAGTCGGTGGCATCCCCGAGGTGGTGGTCGATGGAGTCACGGGACTGCTCGTGCCCTACGACCCTGCCGACCCAGCGGGCCTCGAGAGTGGGTTAGCGCGCGCCGTCAACGAGTTGGCCGCGGATCCGACGCGGGCACACGTGATGGGGGTGGCCGGTCGCGAGCGTGCTGTCACCGACTTCAGTTGGGATTCGATTGCCGCGCAGACTGTCGTCGTCTACCGGCGGGTCCTGGCCCAGTGACCGACATGACCCCGTCGCTACTCGCGACGGCGCACGATCGACGTCGCCTCATCATCGGCTACGCCGTCTACCTGGCGGCCGCCTGCCTCTTCGCCCTCAACGGCACGGTCGTCAAGACGATCCTGCTGAGCGGCGTCTCGGCCGCCCGGCTCAGTGAGATTCGGGCCACCGGCGCCTTCATCATCCTGTTTGTGATCGTGCTCATCGCCCGGCCGCGAGCCCTGCGCATCCATCGCGGGGAGTGGGGACTCCTGCTGGCCTACGGCGTCGTCGGCGTCGCGATGACGCAGTTCCTGTTCTTTGTCGCC
>NBNH01000383.1 GCA_004379115.1 Actinomycetales bacterium mxb001 | reverse complement strand
TCCACCGGCAAGGACGATGCCGAGGACGTGCGGACCGCTCTCCATGCTCGCCAGAGTAGCCCTCACGTATCACGCTTCGCAGGGCCCTAGGCTGACCCCCGTGAAGGTCGGCCTGCTCACGCGCGAATGGCCCCCGGATGTCTACGGCGGTGCGGGAGTCCACGTGACGCAACTGGCCGACCACCTGCGCGGCCTCGTCGATGTCGAGGTCCACTGCTTCGGCGCTCCACGCCCCGACGCGCAAGCCCATGCCGTCCCGGCATACCTGGCCGGCGCGAATCCCGCGCTGCAAACTCTGGGCGTCGATCTCTCGATGGTCGAGGCCACCGACGACGTGGACCTGCTCCACTCGCACACGTGGTACGCCAACCTCGCCGGACATGTCGGTGGACTCCTGCACGGCGTCCCGCATGTCATCACGGCACACTCTCTGGAGCCGCTACGCCCCTGGAAGGAGGAGCAACTCGGCGGCGGCTATCGCGTTTCCTCGTGGGTGGAGGCGACGTCCTATGCCCACGCCAGCGCCATCATTGCGGTGAGTCACGGCATGCGCGATGACGTCCTGACGGCCTATCCCCTTGTCGATCCAGCCAGGGTCCACGTCGTGCACAACGGGATCGATACCGACATCTACCGCCCCGATCCCTCGCGCGCTGCCCTGGAGCGTTACGGCATTACCGCCGACCGTCCCTATGTGCTCTTCGTGGGGCGCATCACTCGACAGAAGGGCATTCGCCATCTACTGGCGGCAGCCGAGCACTTCGACGACGACGTCGCGCTCGTGCTGTGCGCCAGTTCGCCGGATACCCCCGACATCGGCGACGAGACACGGGCGGCCGTGGAGCGACTACAGGCACAACGCGGCCCCGCCAGTGTGATCTGGATCCAGGAGCAGGCTGAGCGCACGGATCTCATTCAGTTCTTCACCCACGCCCTTGCCTTCATCTGCCCGTCGGTCTACGAGCCACTCGGCATCGTCAATCTCGAGGCCATGGCCTGCGAGACCGCGGTGATCGCCAGCGCGGTCGGTGGCATTCCCGAGGTGGTCGTCGACGGCGTCACCGGCATCCTGGTGCCCTATGACGCGGCCGATCCGTCTGGGCTTGAGCGAGGGCTGGCAGACGCGGTCAATGACCTGGCCGCGGATCCGACGCGGGCACACGTGATGGGGGTGGCCGGTCGCGAGCGTGCTGTCACCGACTTCAGTTGGGATTCGATTGCCGCTCAGACTGTCGTCGTCTACCGGCGGGCCCTGGCCCAGTGACCGACATGACCCCGTCGCTGCTCGCGACGGCGCACGATCGACGTCGCCTTGTCATCGGCTACGCCGTCTATCTGGCGGCCGCCTGCCTTTTCGCCCTCAACGGCACGGTCGTCAAGACGATCCTGCTGAGCGGCGTCTCGGCCGCCCGGCTCAGTGAGATTCGGGCCACCGGCGCCTTCATCATCCTGTTCGTGATCGTGCTCATCGCCCGGCCGCGAGCCCTGCGCATCCATCGCGGGGAGTGGGGACTCCTGCTGGCCTACGGCGTCGTCGGCGTCGCGATGACGCAGTTCCTGTTCTTTGTCGCC
>NBNH01000382.1 GCA_004379115.1 Actinomycetales bacterium mxb001 | reverse complement strand
TAGTCTCGCAGTATTCTGTGCCGTCCTGATAATTAACAACATCTGTACTACCAGTTTCAATAAGCTCGATAGTTTTAAACGAATCCAAAAAAATAGTCATACGCTTTACTGAGGAATGTGAGAAAATCATATAGATTCCATGGTGTTGCCAGCTGAGTAATTCGGCTTGTTGACTCACATTTATTGTTTGTGAGAAAATCATATAGATTCCATGGTGTTGCCAGCCTCGTCTAAACGAATTTGAAGTTCGATTTTTTCACCCTCGTGAGAAAATCATTAAGATTCCATGGTGTTGCCAACTAAGGTTCCTAGTATCAAGATTAAGGAGAATTTTAGTGTGAGAAAATCATTAAGATTCCATGGTGTTGCCAACCACCCTCGTCAAAAAGTTCACAAATCTGGTTAAAACTATAGTGAGAAAATCATTAAGATTCCATGGTGTTGCCAACTAAAATCGATGGAAAATTGATAACATTAGATCTTCAAATGTGAGAAAATCATTAAGATTCCATGGTGTTGCCAACTGCGATCGCTGCATTGCCTTAACCCGGTATTCCTGACGTGAGAAAATCATTAAGATTCCATGGTGTTGCCAACCTTACCCTGAATAGCGATCGCTCTATTAACGGGACGTGAGAAAATCATTAAGATTCCATGGTGTTGCCAACTAGCTTTAGTACTAGTTTTAGTACCCGTTTTAGTGCGTGAGAAAATCATATAGATTCCATGGTGTTGCCAGCTCGATTTGAACACTGTCAGGGACTATTTCAATCTCTTGTGAGAAAATCATATAGATTCCATGGTGTTGCCAGCGTTTAAGTCAAGAGCTAGTTCCCGCAATGGTTTGGCGTGAGAAAATCATATAGATTCCATGGTGTTGCCAGCGTTCGAATAAATCTCCCAAATCGATTTCTAAAAAATCACTGAGAAAATCATATAGATTCCATGGTGTTGCCAGCTCGAGAGATATTAATGGTTGATCATTTTCATCGACTAGTGAGAAAATCATATAGATTCCATGGTGTTGCCAGCTTCATAGATTTTTGAAATTTGTTTCAACACTATTAAGTGAGAAAATCATATAGATTCCATGGTGTTGCCAGCGGATACTGTCAGTACTCCAAAACAGATGTTAGTTAAGTTGTGAGAAAATCATATAGATTCCATGGTGTTGCCAGCATCGCTACGGATACTTAGAAACTAAGTGTTTACCGGTGGTGAGAAAATCATATAGATTCCATGGTGTTGCCAGCCTATGAATAAAATTCATAAAATCCTCCTTAACTTAGTGAGAAAATCATATAGATTCCATGGTGTTGCCAGCTTCCTTACGTGTTCTTTGGGTAGCTTCTAATCGTAATCGTGAGAAAATCATATAGATTCCATGGTGTTGCCAGCCCCTCCATTTTAAACCCTTACCCTGTCTAGTGTCTAGAGCCACTTTCCGAAGTTCAAAGAAAAAATCCCATTCCAGCCTCT
>NBNH01000381.1 GCA_004379115.1 Actinomycetales bacterium mxb001 | reverse complement strand
CTGAGGCGCCTGCGGCGCCGGTCTTTGCGCCCTCACCACCGACTCCTCCATCAGCAGGCACGGTGGACGTGGCGTATGCGGGCTACACATTCTCGGCTTCGGGGTCGCCAACGCCGTCGTTTTCGGTGAGCAGCGGTTCACTGCCGCCGGGGTTGGCCTTGGCACCCAATGGCGTGCTCTCCGGGGTGCCGACGACAGCGGGGACGTACGGCTTCGCGGTCACGGCCACCAACGGTGTTGCGCCCGACGCGACCGCATCGAGCCTGGTTATCACGATCGCGTCGCCGCCTCAGCCGCGCCCACCACGACCACTTCCCACCCCGACTCCCAGCCCGACGCCCCCACCGAATCCTGCGGAACTGAAGCCGGGCGAATCCCTTTTCTTGGTCGACGGCGTATCGGAGCAGGTTTCGGTGAGCCCGAAACCAGGCGCACACGTGCTGAGTGTCCGAGGCACCGGCTGGGACATGGCCTTGGACGGCCTGGGTCCGGATGGCAAGCCGCTGAGCCTGCGAACCGACGGCGCGCTGATCCTGCAGTCCGATCGTGCCGCGGAGTTCTCGGGCTCTGGGTTCCAGCCAGGCTCGCAGGTTGAGCTGTATGTCGCGGACCGGGCAGCGGCACCGCGGGTGTCGTCGCCTTCCACATGGCTGCGCAGGCTAGGGGTGCGCGCGAGTGCGGGAACCTTTGTGGGCATGGCTGAGGTCGATGCGCAGGGTGCCTTCCGCGGATCAGCGTTGCTACCTGTGGCGGTTGCGTGCGGAGACCAGGTGCTCCAGGTCGTTGGCCTCAGCCCGTCAGCGCAGGTGCGGGATCTCTACCTGGGTGTGGTCGTTGAACCCTCCCTGCAGTTGGGCGCTCCCCTGCGTACGTCCGTCGGACGCAGGGACCGGATCTACACGAAGGGCTCCTCGAGCGGCGTTGCTGCCGGCGTCTCCCTCACTCCTTACTTCAAGTACGCCGACCAATCGGCCTATCAGCGGGGCAGGTCAACGATCGCTGTCGCATCCGACGGATCGTTTACATGGTCACGACTGATCAGCAAGGACCGCGAGGTTTCCGCCTATGTGGCCTACACCGACACGCACTCAAACACGGTGACCTTCGTGCGGATTCGGTAGCACGACTACCAACGAGGCGGGCACAAACCAGTGGGGCCGGCCCCTTCGGACCGGCCCCACCTGCTTTGCTCTGGAGTGCTAGACGCCGGCCGCCTGGGCGACCGCGCGCTTGGTGAGCACGCGAGCGAGGTGCTCGCGGAACTCCGCCGTTGCATGCAGGTCGCTCGTCGGACGCGTGCCGTCGGCCGCGCTGGACGAGGCGGCAGCGATGGCATCGGCGGATGCCGATGCGCCAGCCAGAGCCGACTCGACCGAGCTCGCCCGGATGGGGGAGGGCCCCATGTTGGTGAGCGCGACGCGGGCCTCGGTGATCGTGCCGTTCTGGCGCTTCACCGCGGCGGCAACGCCAACCGTGGCCCAGGCCTGAGCCGTGCGGTTGAACTTCTCGTAGTGGTAGCCCCAGTCAGCGCCCATCTTGGGCACCTTGATCGCCACGAGGATCTCGTCGGGCTCGAGGGCGCTGGTGAAGTAGTCCACGAAGAAGTCCTTCGCGGCGATCTCACGACGGCCCTTCGGGCCCTGCGCCACCATCACGCAGTCGAGGGCCAGCGCAGCCGTCGGCAGGTCGCCGGCCGGATCTGCGTGAGCCAGCGAGCCGCCGAGCGTGCCGCGGTGCCGGATCTGCGGATCCGCCACCGTCGCTGCCGTCATGGCGAGCAGTCCGGCGTTCTGCTTCACGAGGTCGTTGTTCATCACGTCGTGATGCGTGGTGTTGGCGCCGATGAGGATGTGGTCTCCACCGTCGGACACGCCGTTCATCTCGGCGATACCGCCGACATCGACGAGCACCGACGGTGCGGCCATGCGCAGCCGGAGCACCGGCATGAGCGACTGGCCGCCGGAGATCACCTTGGCGTCCTCGCCACCGGCGACCAGGGCCTGAATGGCCTCGTCGACGGAGGATGGCTTCGTGTAGTCGAAGGCAACCGGAATCACTTCGCACCTCCTGCTGCTTGGATCGCTCGCCAGACGTTCTCGGGCGTCGCCGGCATCTTGACGTCGTTCACGCCCATGGGGCGCAGCGCGTCGACGATGCCGTTGATGATCGCCGGAGTGGAGGCGATGGCACCGGCCTCGCCGATGCCCTTGGTGCCCAGCGGGTTGGTCGTCGACGGGGTCTCCGTGCGATCGGTGATGAAGCTGGGCAGGTCCGCGGCGCTCGGGATGAGGTAGTCGGCGAGGCTGGCGGTGAGCAGGTTGCCGTCCTTGTCGTATTCCACCCCCTCGTAGAGCGCCTGGGCGATGCCGCAGGCCAGGCCGCCGTGCACCTGGCCCTCGACGATGAGCGGGTTCACCTGCACACCGCAGTCATCGACCGCGACGTACTTGCGAATGCTCACCTTGCCGGTCTCCGTGTCGACCTCCATGGCCGCCAGGTGCGTGCCGTGCGGGTAGGAGAAGTCGTTGGGGTCCACGGTGGCCTCGGCCTGCAG
>NBNH01000380.1 GCA_004379115.1 Actinomycetales bacterium mxb001 | reverse complement strand
GTCGACAAGGTCCGCCACGTGGGCGACTGCGTCGCCGTCGTGATCGCCAACACCAAGTACGCCGCGGCCGACGCACTCGACGCCATCGAGGTCGACTACGAGCCGCTCCCCGCGGTCGTCGACATGGAAGCGGCGCTCAAGCAGGGCTCTCCCGCCGTGCACGATGCCGCCGACGGAAGCCTGGGCACCAACCGCTGCTACGACTTCCCGCTGAAGCCGACGGGCGAGGGCTCATTCGAGGCAGCGGTCAAGGCCGCTGGCGACAACGCCGTCGTGGTCAAGCGCCGCTTCATCAACCAGCGCATCATCGCCGGGTTCATGGAGCCTCGGGCTGTCGTGGCCTCGCCCATGGGCATGAGCAATGAGATGACCGTGTGGTCGGCCACTCAGATCCCGCACGTCCTGCGCGTGCTCCTGGCACTGGTCACCGGCCTGCCGGAGAACTCGCTGCGCATCATCGCCCCCGACGTGGGCGGTGGCTTCGGCGGCAAGCTGCAGATCTACCGCGAGGAGATCCTCGCCGTGCAGATCGCTCGCCACCTCGGACGCCCGGTCAAGTGGGTCGAGACCCGCAGCGAGGACATGGTGGCCTCGCACCACGGGCGCGACCAGATCCAGGACATCGAGATCGCCGCTACCAAGGACGGCAAGCTCATCGGGATGAAGGTCGACCTCCTGGCCAACATGGGGGCCTACCTGCAGGTGATCACCCCGGGTATTCCGCTCCTCGGGATGTTCATGTTCCCCGCCATCTACAAGATGGACGCCTACGAGTTCTTCTGCACCGGGGTCTTCACCAACACCACGCCGACTGACGCCATCCGCGGCGCCGGTCGACCGGAGGCGACCTACGCCATCGAGCGCATCATGGATGAGCTCGCCGCCGAGTTGGGCATGGATCCGATGAAGCTCCGCGAGATGAACTGGATCAAGAACGACGAGTTCCCCTACACGACCGTCGCGGGCTTGGCCTACGACAGCGGCAACTACGAGGCCGCTACCGCCCGCGCACTCGAGCTCTTCGGCTACGAGGAGTTGCGTGCGGAGCAGGAGGCGCGGCGCGCATCCAACGATCCGGTCCAGCTGGGTATCGGCATCTCGACCTTCACCGAGATGTGCGGCCTTGCACCGTCGCGAACCCTGGGCGCCTTGAAGTATGTCGCGGGCGGCTGGGAGCACTGCACGATCCGGGCCCTGCCCACAGGCAAGATCGAGCTCATCACCGGCACGTCGCCGCACGGCCAGGGTCACGAGACCGCGTGGAGCCAGATTGCCTCGAGCATCCTCGGCGTACCCGTCGACGACATCGAGGTCGTCCACGGCGACACCGGCCGCGCGCCCTACGGCATGGACACGTACGGCTCGCGCTCGCTGGCCGTCGGCGGACAGGCGATCAAGAAGGCGGCGGAGCGACTGGTCGAGAAGGCGCGCATCATTGCGGCGCACCAGCTCGAGTGCTCGCCCGACGACCTGGACTTCATCCAGGGCGAGTTCCGCGTCAAGGGAGATCCGGCGAAGGCGCAGCCGCTTGCGGCCGTGGCCTTCGAGGCGTTCACGGCCCACAACCTGCCCGACGGCGTCGAGCCGACACTGCAGGCCGAGGCCACCGTGGACCCCAACGACTTCTCCTACCCGCACGGCACGCACCTGGCGGCCATGGAGGTCGACACGGAGACCGGCAAGGTGAGCATTCGCAAGTACGTCGCG
>NBNH01000379.1 GCA_004379115.1 Actinomycetales bacterium mxb001 | reverse complement strand
GTCGACAAGGTCCGCCACGTGGGCGACTGCGTCGCCGTCGTGATCGCCAACACCAAGTACGCCGCGGCCGACGCACTCGACGCCATCGAGGTCGACTACGAGCCGCTCCCCGCGGTCATCGACATGGAGGATGCTCTCAAGCAGGGTTCGCCCGCTGTGCACGATGCGGCCGACGGCAGCCTGGGCACCAACCGCTGCTACGACTTCCCGCTCATGCCGACCGGCGAGGGCTCATTCGAGGCCGCGGTTAAGGCTGCTGGCGACAACGCCGTCGTCGTCAAGCGCCGCTTCATCAACCAGCGCATCATCGCCGGGTTCATGGAGCCTCGCGCCGTCGTGGCGTCGCCCATGGGCATGAGCAATGAGATGACCGTGTGGTCGGCCACCCAGATCCCGCATGTCCTGCGGGTGCTGCTGGCCCTGGTCACCGGCCTGCCGGAGAACTCGCTGCGCATCATCGCCCCCGACGTGGGTGGCGGCTTCGGCGGCAAGCTGCAGATCTACCGCGAGGAGATCCTCGCGGTGCAGATCGCCCGCCACCTGGGCCGTCCGGTCAAGTGGGTTGAGACCCGCAGCGAGGACATGGTGGCCTCCCACCACGGGCGCGACCAGATCCAGGACGTCCAGATCGCCGCGACCAAGGACGGCAAGCTCCTCGGGATGAAGGTCGACCTCATCGCCAACATGGGGGCCTACCTTCAGGTCATCACCCCGGGCATCCCGCTCCTCGGCATGTTCATGTTCCCGGCGATCTACAAGATGGACGCCTACGAGTTCTTCTGCACGGGTGTCTTCACCAACACCACTCCCACCGACGCCATCCGCGGCGCCGGCCGGCCGGAGGCGACCTACGCCATCGAGCGCATCATGGATGAGCTCGCCGCCGAGCTGGGCATGGATCCGATGAAGCTCCGCGAGATGAACTGGATCACGAACACCGAATTCCCCTACACCACTGTCGCCGGCCTGGCCTACGACAGCGGCAACTACGAGGCCGCCACGGCTCGTGCGCTCGAGCTCTTCGGCTACGACGAGCTGCGCGCGGAGCAGGAGGCGCGTCGCGCATCGAATGATCCGGTCCAGTTGGGCATCGGCATCTCGACCTTCACCGAGATGTGCGGCCTGGCACCATCGCGCACCCTGGGTGCCCTGAAGTACGTCGCGGGCGGCTGGGAGCACTGCACGATCCGGGCCCTGCCCACGGGCAAGATCGAGCTCATCACCGGCACCTCGCCGCACGGCCAGGGTCACGAGACCGCGTGGAGCCAGATCGCCTCGAGCATCCTCGGCGTACCCGTCGATGACATCGAGGTCGTCCACGGCGACACCGGCCGCGCGCCCTATGGCATGGACACCTACGGCTCGCGCTCGCTGGCCGTCGGCGGACAGGCGATCAAGAAGGCGGCGGAGCGACTGGTCGAGAAGGCGCGCATCATCGCTGCGCACCAGCTCGAGTGCTCGCCCGACGACCTGGACTTCATCCAGGGCGAATTCCGCGTCAAGGGAGATCCGGCGAAGGCACAGCCGCTTGCGGCCGTGGCCTTCGAGGCGTTCACGGCCCACAACCTGCCCGACGGCGTCGAGCCGACGCTGCAGGCCGAGGCCACCGTGGACCCCAACGACTTCTCCTACCCGCACGGCACGCACCTGGCGGCCATGGAGGTCGACACGGAGACCGGCAAGGTGAGCATTCGCAAGTACGTCGCG
>NBNH01000378.1 GCA_004379115.1 Actinomycetales bacterium mxb001 | reverse complement strand
CCTTCAGCGAGGACAGGCGCACCTCGTTCTCGGAAGCGATGACCTCCTCCACCGACATGCCCTTCGCCAGCAGTGCGGGGCCGTAGCGCACATAGTCGAGGTGAGTATTGAAGAAGGCAACGACGTAGCCGGGCTGGATCTCGATGAAGGCGTAGCGTCCATCGGCCCCGGATGGCTCGAGGATCGGGTACTTCGAGATGAGTTGTAGCCCCACATTGAAGTAGGGGTACCCGGTATTGGCGGCGATCTCCGGCAGGCGGTTATAGGACTCCAGAAGCCCGACGACATCCGCGTCGAGCGTGTCGATGACACCGTCCGTTGATTTATCGCCGCCGTACTCAATGTTGTAGACGAGGACACTCATCTGGGTGGGCTCGCCCAGTCGTGCCAACTCGCTCTCGCTTGCGGACGGCGATGGGCTTGGCGCGGATTCGCTGGCGGCAGTGGGTACCGCGCTAGTCGGAGCAGGCTGCGCGCCTCCAGGGGTGCAGCCAACGACCGTCGCCGCTAGCGCGACGACTATGAGCGGGGCGTGCCGCGAGCTCAGACGCATGGGACCCCCATTCACGCGCGAGACTTCGCGTTGAGTGAGTCTCGCAGCGGGATGAGGCAGCCGCAAGGTCCCGGAGGAGCCCGGCGCCTACGCGGTCGCGGGCTCCTGCACGGCGGCTAGCGGCTGACCGAGGTAGCCGCGCGCCACCATCGTGACGAACTGGTAGATCGCATCCTCATCAGGTGACAGGGGCCCGGGCTGGGCGAAGCCACTGTCGAGACCGCGCTGCACCGACTCGCACGCACCCCAGTCTTCGCGATTAGTGATGTCCCAGAAGTCCATCGCGTAGGCAGGATTGAAGCCGGGCTTCTCGAGGGCTTCCGGCGGGAACGCCCACTGGCACTCCACCCATGTCTCGCGCGGTGACAGCGGCACCATGCGGTGGGTCATGATGTAGTCGGGATGCAGGCTCACCAGCAGGTTGGGGAATATTCCGATGTAGTCGATGCGCCGCTGCTCGATCTCATTGAGACCGGGGATGAACACGCCGTCGCTATGGCCGTCGAGTGACATGGTGACGGCGTGCGGGCGAAGGTCCTGCCAGCCACCGACCCAAGCGCCCGCGCTCGGTGCCCAGTTCTCGCCGCTCTCGGGCGGGCTGACCTGGCACAGCTCGGGATGGATGGAGGAGCAGTGGTAGCACTCCTGGTAGTTCTCGATGACGATCTTCCAGTTGGCCTGGATGACGTATTCGTGGCGACCCTGCACGACGAGGCGCTCCGGCGTGTACTGCGCGATGCGCTCCTCCAGACCCGACACGTGTCGAGACAGCGGACCGGCGAGCCCCGAGATGTCGAGGAATACCCAGCCGTGCCACTCCTCGACCGTGATGGGGCGGAGGGGGAACTCGGCCATGTCGAACGACGTGAAGCCGCCGTAGCCGGCTGCGCTGAAGAGCTCGCCATCAAGCTTGTAAGACCACGAGTGGTAAGGGCAGGTGATCGCGCGCGCCTTGGTTGACGACCCACACGGCAAGATCTCATGACCCCGGTGCCGACACGTGTTGGCAAACGCCCGGAGAACGCCATCCTCACCGCGCACGAGCAGCACCGTGGTGTCGCCCACCTTGTCAGCGCGCTGCATGCCCGGCTCGGCAATCTCATCGCTGCGGCCAACGCACTGCCAACCCCGGAAGAAGGTCTGCTGCTCCCAGGCGAAGACGTCGTCGGACGTATAGGCCTCGACGGGGAGCATGCGGCTCTCACCGAACGGCGCGAGGCTGCGGGCGAGGGCGTCGGCGGGCAAGGGTGCAACAGGTGTCGGGGACGTCATGGGTCCAGCATAGAGCCGGACACCCGCCCCCACCACGGAGACGAGGGCCTACTGGACCACCGCGTCCACTGCAATCGATTGCGTGAGCGTCACGATGCAGGGATTCACCTCGATGGTGGACACGCCTTCGGCTAATAGGGCATCTCCTACGCGAGCAGCGAGCTCGCACAGCCCGCCGATGTCGTACGCCGGGCCGCCTCGGCCGCCGCGCAGCAACTGCATGCCCCGCAGTGACGACACGGCCTCGCGAACGCGGCCCGCATCCGCAGGCAGCGGGATAACGGCGACATCCGACAGCGCTTCGGTCCAGACGCCGCCCAGTCCCACGGTCAACGTGGGCACGACACCGTCCATGCGCGCGCACACGAGTATCTCGACGCCCGGATCGCACATGCGCTCGACCAGGACGCGGCCCCGCGGGTCCCATTCGAGCAACCGTCGCGCCTCGGATTCCACTTCGTCAGGCGACATGAGGTTGAGGACGACGCCGCGAGCCTCGGACTTGTGCACGAGGCCGGGCACGACAGCCTTGAGCGCGACAGCACCGCCGAGTTCGCTGGCGGCAGCAACGGCATCGGCAGCCGACTCGACGACCCGCCCCGCGGGGACCGGGACGCCGTACTTCGCGAGCAGCGCCTTTGCCTCCGGCTCCGACAGAGGAAAGGACGCGCGCGTGGCACCGGAGGCAGCGACACTCATCGCAAGCAGTCGCGACGACTGCGGCACCGGACGCTGGAGCGCGGACAGGGCACGCAGCGCATTGTCGAGGCCCTCAACGACACCGTCGCTGCCCTGACCCGGCGTCGTGGCGACCACGAGGGTGTCGTGCCCGGCGCGCTCACCGCCCACCACTCCGCCGAGCCGTGTCGCACGCCATTCATCTCGCGGACCGTCGGGCAATCCGGGCGGCTCGTCCTGCACGTAGACAAGGTGGCCTACGCCAGGATCGCGGCCGACCGTCTCGGCTAGAGCGGCGATGGCCTCGGTGTCGGCCCACACCAGAGCCGTGTGGTCGAGCGGATTGGCCACCGTTGCCGCCGGTGGCAGCAATTCGCGCAACGTCAGCTCGGTTGCGTCCGACAGGTCAGCAAGAGCCACGCCCAGGTCATCGGCGAGATCGGCGGCGATCGCGGCATCACCTCCCGAGCACGTGAGTACGGCGACTCCGCGTGGATCGCGACGGCCCGCGGCAAGGGCACGTGCGGTCTCGAGCAACTCGAGCGGCTGCTGCACCATCACGCCGCCGGCTTCCCGCACCATGGCCGCGAACACACCCTGGTCGCCGACGATCGCGGCGGTGTGTGCCTGGCCCACCGCCGCACCTCGGGCACTGCGACCGACCTTGAGGACAACGACGCGCACATCGCGTTCCGCGCACGCGGCCAGCGCCCGGCACCAGCGCACACCGTCGCCATCAGCCTCGAGATAGAGGGCGATGGCGCGCACGCCATCGACATGCGCGAGGTGCTCGACCATCATGGGCGAGTCGACGACCGCCGCATTGCCGACGGACACGACCGTGTGCAGTCCCATTCCGCTGCGATGCGCCATGCCGATGACGCCAACGTTGCCGCTCTCCGACACGAGAGCGATGCCCCCTGGCGCATCCGGCAGCGTCACGGCGTCACCCCACAGCGGAGCACGCGCGGCCACGCTGACCAGGCCGTTGCCGTTGGGGCCGACGACCGCCATGTCGCCAGCGGCCGCGACGAGGTCGGCCTGCAGATCAGGTCGGCCGGCCTCGGCGAAGCCTGCGGCGTACACGACCACTCCCCCGCACCCGAGTGATTGGGCGTCAGCGACATACGCCGGCACCGTCTCGGCGGGAGTCGCGATCACCACGGCATCGACGGGGCCGGCATCGGCCAGGGTCGGCACGCATGCGAACCCGGCAGCCGTCGTGCGCGTGGGATGCACGCCCACGACCTCTCCGGTGAAGCCGGCCCGGCGCAGGTTGAGCAGAGTGGAGTTGGCGTACGTGCCCTCGCGATCGGTCGCGCCAACGACCGCCACGGACCGCGGCGCGAGCAGGCGGGTCAGGTCGGGCATGCGATCAGGTGAGCATGGCGCGTACGCCGCGCCGCTCCAGCGAGCGCACGACGATCAGGCGCTGGATCTCAGACGTGCCCTCCCAGATGCGGTCGACGCGCAGCTCGCGCCAGAAGCGCTCGGCGGCGGTCGTGCGCATGTATCCGCGACCGCCGAAGATCTGCACTGCCCGGTCGGCGCAGCGGTTGGCGGCCTCCGAGCAGAAGAGCTTGGCCATCGACGCCTTGCCGTGCACGAGCTTGGGATCAGCGCCCTCGTCGGCCAGTGCCGCAACCTCGAGACCGAGCAACCGGCCAGCGGCGGCATCGGCGGCGCTGTCGGCGAGCGGGAAGCTCACGCCCTGGTGGTCGATGAGCCGGGCTCCGCCCTGCTCGCGATTCACGGCCCAGTCGAGGCTCTCCTCGATGAGGCGCTGCATGGCGCCGACGCAGCGAGCGGCGATGCCCAGGCGCTCTTCGGTGAACCAGCGGCGCTGCAGGTCATCGCCCTCGCCGATCCCGCCGATGATGTCGTCGTCGGTGACCACCACATCGGTGAAGCGCAGAGTGGGATGACCGTGCGGATAACTGTGCGTGAAGGGCACGTCGGCGACCGTCTCGATGCCGGGCGCATCGGCGGGCACGGCGAAGAGGGTCGGTAACGTCTTCCCCTCCACCTCCGCATACGCCATCACCACGATCACGGCGGCGATGGACCCGTAGGTCACGAACCACTTCTCGCCGTTGATGACCCAGCGACCATCGCCGAGCGGGCGCGCCGTCGTGGTCATGCCCGACGGATCACTTCCTGCCTGCTCCTCGGTCACGGCGTACGCGTCATGCAATTCACCCCGCAGGGCCGGCAGCAACCAGCGCTCCTGCTGAGCCGGGGACGCATGCTTCCAGACGTTGTAGGCGGTCGGGATGTACCAGGAGACACCATTGGTGGAACGGCCGAACTGCTCCTCGACCAGGAACCACTCGGTAACGCTCCAGCCATTGCCGCCATGCTCGCGCGCATGCGAACCGCCATGGACTCCGTATTCGACGGCCTTGGCGCGCACACGCTCCTGGTCGGCGA
>NBNH01000377.1 GCA_004379115.1 Actinomycetales bacterium mxb001 | reverse complement strand
GTGCCAGGCCGGCAGTGACCGCCATCGCGCCGGTCATACCGATGGCGCGCTTGAGGGACTTATGCATCCAATCTCCTTGTGTCAGGGGAGGTGAGTATTAGAGATCGGAGTATGGACCCCGGGGCACCACGTGGTGCGAAAACAGCGAATCTGGTCCTGAGACCTAGGTGATGGCCGACTCAGGGGCAATCGATCGTCGGGCCCGCCGCCCCACGAGACTCTCGCCGCTGACGACGAGCACCACGCCACCGAGCACGATCGTGAGTCCCACGACGACATCGCTCGTAATCGCTTCCGAATACAGCAGGAGACCGAGGAGGACGGCGACGGCGGGATTGACGTAGGCGTAGGTCGATGCGAGAGAGATCGGCGCCTTGTTGATGAGCCAGGTAAAGGAACTGAAGGCAACCACCGAGCCTGCGATCACCAGGAAGAGCCAGCCGCCCCATGACCGCAGGCTGATCTCCGCGAGACTCGCGCGCTCGCCGAGCACCAGTCCGATGACCAGGAGCACGACGCCCCCACTGAGTAACTCGTAGGTGGTCAGCGCGAAGGAGTCCTTCGGTCGGGGCATACGCGACGAGAAGAAACTTGCGGTGGCCCAGATGGTGCTGGAGATGAGCACCATGACGCTCCAGAACACGACGTCTGCGTCGGTGCCGGAGACCGGGCGGGTGCCTCCCGGCAGGAGCATCCACCCGATGCCCGCCAGCCCCACGAAGACGCCGATCAACGTGAGCAGAGGCGGACGGTCGCCGGTGACGCGACGCCAGATGACGATGGTCAGTGGGGTCGAGGCGATGATCAGCGCCATGATGCCCGTGGGCACGTAACTTTGCGCGAGACCCACGGTGCCAAGGCCAACCCCGAGGAGAGCGACGCCGAGGAAGCACGAGGTGGCGAACTCGCGCGGCGTGACGCGCAGCGCCTGCGGACCACGCAGGATCGCCGTCAACGCGACCATGATGAGGAATGCGGTGAGGAACCGCGATCCGCTCATGATGAAAGGTGGAATGGTTTCGCTGGCGAAGCGGATCCCCATGTAGGTCGAGCCCCACACGATCCAGACGATGAGGAGGTTGGTCCACAGGATCGGGCCCGAGCCGATCTTGCCTTCCGCCACTGTTGCCATGGTGACGGCACTGTAGCCCCGCGGGTGACGGCACGATCTCAGCGGTTTACCCCCTCCAATGAGGAGGAGGCCGCTAATTCCCGGTAGCCCGTGTGGGGTCAGCACGGGAGCGACTAATCTTCGAGAAGTCCACCCCACGTCAAGGAGATCTCATGCCGCGTCTTGGTCGAGCCGTTGTCCGCACCGCCGTCGTTGCCGGTACCGCCACCGCTGTGAGTGGCAAGGTCCAGCAGCGTCAGGCCGACAAGCAGGCGGAGAAGGAGGCCGGCCAGGAGGCTGCGGCCGCCCCGGCTGCCGACGACCAGGTCGACGCGGTCGCCGAGATCGAGCGACTGGGAGCACTCAAGGAGAAGGGCCTGCTCACCGACGAGGAGTTCGCGGCGGCCAAGGCCAAGATCCTCGGCATCTAGTCGCTAGTCGCGCACCTCGCCGGGCACTTCCCGGTAGCCCACGCCGATCACGACCGGCACCTTGCTGCGGTCACGGCCAGTCACGATCACCTGGTAGATGCCGCTGCTCGCCGTTGCGCTCCAGCGCGACAGGTAGAGGTACGCGGTCTGCGAGTAGGGCTCGAAGAACGGCGTGCGCTCATCGATCACCATCGACGTACGCCGCCCCGCCGGATCGATGATCGTCACGAGCGGAAGTTGCGCATTCGGCAGCCGGTTGGCTGGCGCGCGGTCGTTGATCAGCAGTTGGATCTCGAGGCGCTGACCCGCCTTCATGCCCACGCGAAATCCGCGGGTGGCCCCCTCGCGCACGGTGGCGTAGACGGCGAAGGAGATCGTGCCGTCGACCAGGAGTGGCCCCTGGGCGGGCGTGCGGTCGGCCGAGGTGAGGCGCACGGGCTGGTGGGCCTGAGCTGCGCCCGTGGGCACGGCGACGAGGGCAGCCGCCACAGCGGTCGCGGCGAGCACGGCG
>NBNH01000376.1 GCA_004379115.1 Actinomycetales bacterium mxb001 | reverse complement strand
GGCTACTTCGCGATGCCGGTGCTGCACGCCGGACATCTCGTTGCGCGCGTGGATCCTGCGCGGGAGAAGGGCACGCTGGTGGCCAAGCGAGTGACTCTCGAGGTGACGAGCGCGGGCACTCCCGTGCGCGGCGCTATCGACGGCACGGCTCGCGCGCTCCAGGAGGCTTCCTCCTGGGTCGGTGCCGATCGCATTCGCGTGGATGAGGTCGTGCCGTCATCGGCAGCGCGATCGCTGCGGTCCGCGGTCAGCCACTAGCCTGGACGGATGAGCGTCGCCGTCGTCACCGATTCGACGGCCTACCTGCCTTCCGAGCTCCTCGTGGGCACGAGCATCGACGTCGTGCCGGTGCAGGTCGTCATCGGTGGCCGCGCGTACGACGAGACCGATCCTGAGGCAAGTCCGGCGCGCGTGGCCGAGGCCCTGCGCGCCTGGCAACCGGTCACGACGTCGCGCCCCTCTCCCGAGAGGTTCCGGCAGGCCTTCGCCGCCGCCCAAGATGCCGGGGCGACGGCGGTCGCATGCGCGACGCTGTCCTCGCGCATGTCCGGCACCCATGAGGCGGCCGTGCTGGCGGCCAAGGAAGTCGACATCGACGTGCGCGTCATCGACAGCCGCACGGTCGGCATGGGACTTGGGTTCGCCGTGCTGGCGGGTGCGCAGGCGGCAAGCGCTGGAGCATCAATCGATGACGTCGACGACATCATCATGCGCAGGGCTCGCGGGTCGATGTCGCTGTTCTACGTCGACACCCTCGAGTACCTGCGACGCGGCGGACGCATCAGCGCTGCGCGTGCAGCTGTCGGGCAAGCCCTGCAGGTCAAGCCGATCCTGCAGATCCTGGACGGTGAGGTCGTGCCCCTCGAGCGCGTGCGCACCACCAGCAAGGCGATGGCGCGCCTCGTCGAACTCACTCTCGCGGCCACGCTCGGGCGCTCGGTCGAGATCGCGGTGCAGCACCTCGATGCCGCTGACCGCGCCCATGATCTGGCCACCACCTTGAGGGGCTACCTCACGAGCACGCGCATCATCGAGTGCCCGCTCGGTGCCGTGGTCGGCGCGCACACCGGTCCCGGCATCGTCGCCGTCGTGGTGTCCCCGCTGCTCTAGCTGCCATCCCCAACGACCGACTCCGGCGACTGTCCCCAGGAGTCGCGTGCGCCACCTCGCACGGTGACGTCCCTCCTAGCGTGCCTCGGTGTCCTGGTCTGCGCGGTCCGTGCGTGCGCTGGCGATCGTCCTGTGCGGCATCCTCGCCGTCGTCGGCTACACGTGGTGGCAGGGCCGCTCGCGCCCCGTGCTCGACGTCCCTGAGGCCACGCCATCCGCCTCCGCCTCCATCGCCGACGTCGTCACCGTGCA
>NBNH01000375.1 GCA_004379115.1 Actinomycetales bacterium mxb001 | reverse complement strand
GCACTCGCTTTTCTAGCGGCTGTGCCCTTCATCGGACGGACTGTAATCTGCGCGTTCTCGACGGCAAAAAACAATTCCGGCGACAACGACAACACCTGATACTCTGGCATCTCAACGTACACGGCATACGCCGTCGGCTGCGCTTTGGCCAAATTCAGGAAGACATGCGCCGGATCCCCATAGAGCGACACATCCACGGGAAACGTAAAATTGATCTGATAAACCTCGCCGTCGGCAATTGCCTGGCGAATAGGTTGTAACTTCTCGGTATACGCCGACACATCCAGCGCCGGCTTACCGCGAACGCAGCCTGAGGGCTTCAGATCGCTATCCTGCGCCAACCAGGCATCAGCCTCTGCCAAGGTCAACCAGCGCGCCTCATTAAAAATCCAGACATAACCGCGCGGCACCCCCGGGGCGATAGCTCTGCCCAGACCAGCCTCTTGCACCACAGGTTCAATCAAGGCGCCTGCTTCATAATCTAGTGCAAATACAGCGAAGTGCCCAGCACGCCGTGCGGCATCAGCCGCCGTCAACGCGCGGCTCAGTGAGTCGGCATCATGGATCACCCAGGTCGCGCTGGACGCGGCGCATAGTAGACTGGATCGCGCCGAGGGATCCGCCAAGCCATCCCGAAACAGGATGGCGTTACGCAAATGGACGCTGCGGGTCACTTGCAACGCAGATAAATGGCCCACTGTGCATCACCATCCTGAACATGCAGCAGCACATGTCCTGTTTGCCGGGCAAAGGCGGCAAAATCTTCGCGTGCCGCAGGGTCGGTGACGAGGATTTCAAGCACCTCGCCGCTGGCCATTGCAGCTAAAGCCTTTTTGGTGCGCAAAATGGGCATGGGACATTTCAGGCCGCAGACGTCGAGCAAGCGGTCAGCAATGGGCGGGGTCGTGGAAGTCTCTGTCATGGCTCTCAGGCTCAGCGCATTAGAACGGTGACTGCCCTGCCGACTTACGCTCTTCAATCAGCTGCCCACGCAGGGTTTTAAGGCGGGTATCAATCATGGACTGGTCGTAAAAATTTTTGGCCTCGCGTTGCGCCAGCTCTAACTGCTCCACGGCGGCCTGGGTTTGACCGTTCAGCACGTAGGATTCGGCGGTTGCACGCCGCGACTGCACCGGCTTGCCAAGGGCTGCGTAAGCGTGCGCCTGCAGTTTAAAGAGCTTGGGGTCACGGGCACCGCTGGAACGGAGTCGTGCTTCGATGATCTGCAGTGCCGCCTCATTCTGTCCCAACTGTTCCAATGCGCCGATCAGACCGAGCGCGATCGCCTCGTTATTGGGATAGCGTTTGTAGGCCTCCCGGTAAATATGGGTCGCTGCCGCAACATCTTTTTCCGCCAAACGGATTTCTGCCGCCAGCACATCCATCATCGGATCAGGGGGCGCCAGCTTTTTTGCATTGGCCAGAGACTTTTCAGCCTCACTCAAACGTCCAAGCCGAAGTTGCGCACGTGCCATGCCGTACCAGACCGCTGACTCATGCGTAAAACGGCGTTCACGAAGCTGCATTTCAAATTCAGCCAGCGCATCCTGGGGGGCATATTCCAAGGTGCGCAGTTTGGCACGCACCATATAAAAATCGAGCGAATCTCTCACCTGCCTATAAGCCGTGCCCTGAGCGCGCCCCTGCATATCGGAAATCCGTTCCGTTGTCAGGGGGTGGGTGCGCAAATAGACGGGCGCATTGTTTTCATAAAGTGCGGTCGATTTCTGCAGTCGTTCGAAAAAATCCGCCATGCCGCGCGGGTCGTAACCGGC
>NBNH01000050.1 GCA_004379115.1 Actinomycetales bacterium mxb001 | reverse complement strand
TACCTTATTTGTACGCTCACAGGGTAAGCCGGGGGTCTAAATCTCAACAACTCCTGGCTTATACCTATACGTGGGCCTTCATAACCTCACCCCCTTGGGTGGGGTTTTTTTGTAGTTTTATGCGGTGGATTAAGCCGCTTTAAAAAATGATGACCAATAATGAATGGGTAGAACGAATTGGATTTGTCCCCGCGAAGGACGTAAAAAACGCCACCCGTTGGGGCGTAGAGGTAGCAAAGTATTATTACCTGCGCTCGGGCTTGTCCCGAGCGGGGCTACAAAAACTGCTTATTATCCCACCCAAGGGAACACCCTGCGAAGTATGGACAATATTTAACCGTCTGGGGGAGCAGGCCCCCCGCATAATAAACCTGTGGGTAAGAGAGGAGGACCCAGATACCGACGACCACCTGTATCAGTACATGTACAGGGTAGAAGACTGGAGAAGCCCCATCCAGTACGAGCCGGGGCCCTTGCCCCATCGGCGGTGGAGGACTGTCAAGGAGTACGCATCGTTCCTTGATCTAGAATATAAACTATTTCTAGAAAATAGGAAAAAGGAGAGGGAAAAACTCTTCTATAGTCCGCCTCCTCCCCTAGAAGGGGTTGAATACCAAAATTCCCCAGCTAGCCTAGCAGCGGCAGCGCATCAGTTCCGTAACTGTGCTGCTAGCTACGAGGCAGCAATACGTTCGGGGGAGGAACGTATCGCGGTTGT
Source organism: Actinomycetales bacterium mxb001 (assembly GCA_004379115.1). Taxonomy (GTDB): domain Bacteria; phylum Actinomycetota; class Actinomycetes; order S36-B12; family S36-B12; genus Mxb001. Next base: position 1,481 of record NBNH01000050.1, on the reverse strand, counting down.
AGAGAACAGGATTATGGTTCGCTACAACCCCAAAAATAACCTCCTCTTGGAGGCTAAATATACATGTAACCAAACCATATCGGACGCAGATATGGTTTTGGTCAAGACTGTACTTGGCCTCCATTAACTTCATTTAACCTCACCCCCTTGGGTGGGGTTTTTTTGTTGTTTAGAGGACACCTTTATGGACCTCTTTTATGTATTAACCCTTTGCCTGGCGCGGCTAGGGTTTCGGGTGGTGGTAGACCCTAATCTACCATACTACGGCGAGGTGATTGGGGACCTGGTCGTAGTACAAGAAAACAGCGACGTGGAGACCCTAGCCCATGAGGCTGTCCACGTCGCTCAGGCTCTATACCAGCGCCATGGTATAGGGCCATGTCTGTTCACCTTAAACCCCCTTCAGGTCAACCCAGACCTGAAGGGGAATTTAACCCACTTACAGCATATCTGGGATGCTGTAAGATCCTACCCACCAGAACTCTGGGGGGTAGAGATGGCAGCCTACTGCCTTGAAATGTACCCAGAGAAAGTCCTCAGCCTCTTAAGGGCCCTTGCCCAAGAGGCAGAGGACAAAAAAATAACTCTTTAGTTCTTTTTAACCTCACCCCCTTGGGTGGGGTTTTTTTGTTGTTTTATGCGGTGGATAAAGCCGCTAGGATTATGTTTAACTACTTTTTTGGCACCCCCACCCCCGCCCGCTCTACCAGCACCACCAAAACCATCCGGGGGCGGGTGGATCTAGTTTGTTTCATCCCCTCATCCGAGAGGGAGGTTCTTCTTTTGATGGAAGAAGCCTGCCTCTCGGCAGGCGGGTGGACCTCGACCAGGTACACCCCTCCGGGGGTGGTATATTTTAGTATACCCACCGGGCACTTGCCCGGTGTGGATTTTTACATTCAACTACTCGAGGTCTGTGGCCTCGAGTGGTTCTTAAAAACCCGCTAAAAAGACAGCACTAGGCTAGTTCCCATGCTTAGTGCTGCTTTTTAGTTCTTTTTAACCTCACCCCCTTGGGTGGGGTTTTTTTGTACTTTATGCGGTGGATAAAGCCGCTAGGATTATGTTTAGGTATTTCTTTATTTCAAATTCTTTTTCGGGTGCCCCTCGCACCCAAGCAAGGATAGACCTTGTATGTTTCGTCCCTCTGGACGAAACAGAGTTAATACGTTTATTAACAGCTGCCAGCCGTGAGGCGGGCGGCTGGTCTTCAGACCGCTACTCGAAACATTATTTTTCTATCCCCACCGGGCACTTGCCCGGTGTGGATTGGTACATAGAACTACTTGATGCCCTAGGCATCGAGTGGTTCTTAAAAACCCGCTAAAAAGACAGCACTAGGCTAGTTCCCATGCTTAGTGCTGCTTTTTAGTTCTTTTTTAACCTCACCCCCTTGGGTGGGGTTTTTTTGTACTTTAGAGGGATGGAGATGGATGTGTATCTCCTTTTATGCTTAGCTCTGGACCAGCTAGGCATAAAAG
>NBNH01000374.1 GCA_004379115.1 Actinomycetales bacterium mxb001 | reverse complement strand
CCATGCTGTCGTGGACGCCGTTCAGCTATCCCTTCAACTTGACACAACAGCCGGCGATCACGATCCCCTGCGGCCTGACATCGTCGGGACTTCCGGTGGGTCTGCAGTTCGTGGGCCCCGCTCACGGGGACGCGCTCGTGATCCGCGCCGCCCGTGCCTACGAGACGATTCGCCCCGTGGCACGCCCCACGTTGTGACGTAGTTCTCCCCATTGGATCGGTCATAGACGGCCCCGACCTGGCTTTAGGCGCCCCATCTTTGGCATCCTGAGCCTCGCATGGGTTCAGGGAGGCGACGCATGGTGCGCAGGGGGACGATCGCGGCGATTGCTGCGGCTCTCGTGCTGACCGGATGCGGCGGCACGATCGCCGTGGACCTGCGCGCTACTACCGCCGCCCCAGAGGCCAGCACATCACCTACTCCGGCAGCGACGCCCACCACTCCTCCGCCTCCGCCTCAGGCTGACGCGGTGCGATTCACCATCAAGGACAAGGGTGAGTTGAAGCCCGCGAAGGCGTTGCCCCCCGGCACCAAGGTGTCGGTTGAAGGCGCTCCCCGCGGATCGGTGATCGAGCTGAGCGAGGTCTCGCTCACGGGTGCACCTACCGTCATCGAATCAGGCAAGGCGACGGACAAGCCGTGGCGCACGATCTCGCTCACGCCATCGACCGACTTCCAGCTCAGCGTCTTCGCGCCGGATGGCTCCGAGCGGGTCACCCAGTTCACGACGCGTGGCGCAGGGGAGCGCGCAGCCGCCACGATCACGCCAGCCGAAGGTGTCTTCGGTGTCGGCATGCCGATCGTGATCGAGTTCGCGACCTCGGTGAAGTCGCGTAAGGCCATCGAAGAGAAGCTCACGGTGACGACCTCGCAGCCCATCGGTGACGCCGCCTGGTTCTGGCCGGACAACGACACGGTCATGTACCGGCCGCAGAACTTCTGGCCTGCTCGAACCAAAGTGACCGTGAAGGCGGATCTGGCCGATGTCGAGGTCTTCGAGGGCACCTGGGGCAAGGACGAGGAGGTCAACTTCAAGATCGGCCCCGAGGTGATCATGAAGGCGTCCCTGACCAACCACACCCTGAAGTACTTCAAGGACGGCAAGAAGCTTGAGACCTTCGCGATCTCCGGGGGTAAGCCCGGCTGGGAGACGCTGAACGGCGTAAAGATCGTGCACGAGGCCTACACGATGAAGCGGATGATCAACAACGCTCCCGGTGCGGGTTACGACGTGGAAGTCCCCTACGCCATGCGCCTGACCTACTCCGGTGAGTTCATGCACGCAGCACCGTGGAACGGCAATATCGGTTACGCCAACACCAGCCACGGTTGCACCAACATGTTCTATGACGACGCTGTGTGGATGTACAACCACACCCGATGGGGCGACGTCGTGGACTTCACCGGCGGCGCAGCCGGATCGGCGACCTTCGGCGATGG
>NBNH01000373.1 GCA_004379115.1 Actinomycetales bacterium mxb001 | reverse complement strand
GAACATCACCATGTCGTCCATGGCGTTGCGGCTGGTGTCGAACTCGAGGGCATTGGTGCGTTCGGTGCGTAGCACCCGCACCGCCGGTGCCCGATGACGGTTCAGCAGCACCGAGTCGGTCTCGGCGGCGGCGACGATGGCCTGCTTCCAGTTGTCGTGGATGGGCGACTCCTGCGTCGCCACCATGACGGTCCCCAACTGCACTCCCTCGGCACCGAGCGCGAAGGCCGCCGCCATGGTGCGACCGTCGAGGAACCCGCCGGCGCCGATCACGGGCACGTCGACCTTGGAGGCCACCAGGGGCAGCAGCACCATCGTCGACACGTCCCGCGGGGGGATCGTGGACTCGCCGGCACTCGCCGACGCACTCGACCGGCGCGCCATCGCGTTCGCCGCGCTCGACGTCCTGGAGACGGAGCCCCCGCCGCCGAACCACCGCCTGATCGGCAGGAGCGACTGCGTGATCACCCCCCACGCCGGGTTCCTCTCGCCGCACTCGCTCGCCGACCTGCAGCGGGACTACACGTGAGCACCGCCACCCTCCCCGTCGCTCCCTCCCGTCGGTGGCTCCATGTGTCGGCGCCCGCGATCATCTCCGTCGCCACCTATCTCGTCCTCGACATCGCATTGGCTCGAACTGTCGGGCGCCCCGACGCCTTCTGGTCGGCGGAGGGTTATCGCACGTCTCTGGACGCACTCGTGCTCCTACGCCTGGGGCCCATCATGTTCTCCGGCCTCATCGTGTGGCCGGTCATGCGCGCGCGGGGCGCTGGAAGACTTGGCGCCGCGATCGGCGTCCTCGCCACACCGATCGCCTTCGGCATCGTGTCGGCCATCGGTGCCCTGACGTTCTTCCCGCCCGCGCAGGCCCTCTACTACGGCACCAACCCGATCGTTCTCGGTGCCATCGGCTCGCAGGTAGCGATGGCCGGACTCGGTGCGCTCATCGCCGCCTGGCGGCGCTCTGGCTGGCGCACCTCGCCAACTCGGTGGTGGTCGTGGCCGGCGTTCGTTGCACTAGTCGCCGGCGAGGGGGTGCTCGTCGCCTGCGTCATGTGGAACGGCGGCCAGCACGTGTTCTACGTCTGGATCCAGATCTACCGACTGCTGTTCCCGGGATAGCGGCTAGACGATATTGCGCTCAGGGCGCAGCTCCCCCGACGCGAATCGTTCAACATCCAGCGGGCTGACGTCGATGAAGGGCGTGACGCCGAGGTACATGTCGCGCAGGATCTCGCCGATCGCCGGGCCCTGCAGGAAGCCGTGGCCCGAGAAGCCCGTCGCGTAGAGGAAGCGTGACACGTCCTTCGACTCACCGAGCAGGGCATTGTGATCGGGCGTTACCTCATAGAGCCCGGCCCAGCCGCTGCGCACGCCGAGGTCGAGCAGCGCCGGGGCACGTACCGCTGCGAGCTCGGCGAGGCGTTCGGGAAAGTCCGCGTCTCGGGAGATATCGAATCCCGGGTCAACGTCCTTGCGGGAGAACCCCGTGAGGATCCCGGGACCTTCACGATGCCAGTAGAAGGTCGTGGCGTAGTCGATGGTGAAGGCCATCTCGATCGGCTCGGGCATGGGCTCGGTGACGAGGAGTTCGCGCTTGTACGGCGTGACGGGCAGGTTGATGCCGACATATGCCGCGATCTGCGGTGACCAGGCACCCGCGCAGTCGATGACGCATCCGGTCTGGATGCTGCCGTCCGTGGAGTGGACGGCGGTGATCTCGCCCCCCGACGAGTCGATACCGGTGACCTCGACACCTGTGCGCACGACGGCTCCATGGCGGCGCGCACCCGAGGCATAGCCCTGGACGACCGACTCGGGCGTGCAATGACCGTCGTTGGGCGACCAGGCGGCCGCGAGCACTCCCTCGGGGTCGAGCAGCGGGGAGAGGCGGCACGCCTCCTCGACATCGATCATGCGTGACTCGACGCCGAGGGAGTTCTGCAGCGCTACCGATGCCGTGAAGAGGTCGACATCGTCCGGGCGCGTGAGGATGAAGAGGTAGCCGCTGCGATGCAGGTCGATCTCCTGGCCGGGCCGCTGGGGGAAGTCGGCGAAGAGCTCGAGCGACCGCTTGCCCAGGGAGATATTGAGCTCGTCGGAGAAGTTCGCCCGCACACCACCCGCGGCACGTGACGTCGAGCCACTGGCCAACTCGTCACGCTCGAGCAGCACGACGCTGACGCCGGCCTCCGCGAGATGGAAGGCGGCGGACGCTCCCATCACGCCGCCGCCCACGATGACGACGTCAGCGCGGCCCGTCAGGGGCGGCTTTGCCGACCCGCCGGATTCTGGGGGAAGGCTCACAGGCGGAAGCCGGGGTCGTAGGGCAGCTCCTGCACGTCCATCTGCGCCTTCTGGAGTTTGCCGCTGTAGTCCCAGTTCATCGACTGCCAGCGGGTGAATTGGTCGAGGACCCAGATACCGCTCTGGCGCGAGCCGTTGCC
>NBNH01000372.1 GCA_004379115.1 Actinomycetales bacterium mxb001 | reverse complement strand
GCGGTGGGAGGATCGGCGCATGACGACCTACACCTCCCGCAATCCCGCGCGTTTCGACGACGTCGTGACCGAGGTTCCGCTCGCGACGACGGCTGACGTCGTCGCGGCGTGCCAGGCTGCCAAGGACGCTCAGGCCGGCTGGGCAGCCGTACCCGCACCGGCGCGCGGACGCGTGATTGCCCAGGTCGGACGCCTCTTCGAGACCAACAAGGAAGCGTTGTCGCGCCTGGTCACCCGCGAGATGGGCAAGGTGTACGCCGAGGCGCTCGGTGACGTGCAGGAAGTCATCGACACGTGCGACTTCTTCCTCGGTGAGGGTCGACGCCTCTACGGCCAGACCGTGCCGAGCGAGATGCCCAACAAGCAACTCTTCACCTTCAGAGTGCCCGTCGGCACGGCGATGATCATCACCGCCGGCAACTTTCCGGCGGCCGTTCCGTCGTGGTACATCATTCCGGCACTCGTCACCGGCAACACCATCGTGTGGAAGCCGGCAGAGCAGACCGCGGCAATCGCGCACGCGATGGCGGAGATCTTCTACGCCGGGGGCGTACCGCGCGACGTCCTCAAGGTCGTCATCGCCGACGGGGCGACGACGTACGACGGCCTGGAGCTCGCCTTGCAGAAGGGCCTGGTCAACAAGGTCGGCTTCACGGGTTCCACCGAGGTCGGGCGCAAGCTCGGGGAATTGGCCGGTCGTCACCTGCAGTCACCGTGCCTCGAACTCGGCGGCAAGAACCCGATGGTCGTCATGCCCGACGCCAACGTCGACCTCGTCGTCGAGGGTGCGCTCTTCGCGGGGTTCGGCACCGCCGGCCAGCGGTGCACCTCGCTGGGCACCCTGTGGGTGCATCGCGACATCTATGACGTCGTGCGTGAGCGCTACGTCCACGCGGTGGAGAACGCCATCGTGGGTGATCCGATGCAGGCGGTGCTCTACGGACCGATGATCGACGAGAAGTACCTCGCCAATCACGAGAAGCATCTCGCCCTCATCCAGGACCACCAGACCGTCTACGGATCCACCGCAGTCGGCCGGATCACCTCGCACAATCCCCGCCGCGGATTCGTTGGCGATCCCGACGCAGGCTGGTTCGCGCACCCGACGATCGTTGACGGCGTCCGCGCGGGTGACGCGCTCTATGACACGGAGACGTTCGGGCCGCTCGTGGGCATGGGCGTCTTCGACACCCTCGATGAGGCCATCGAGCTGTCCAACGGACACGGCTACGGTCTCTCCAGCGCCATCTACACCTCGGATCCGAATGCCGTGTGGCGGTTCCGCGAGGGCATCTCGGCGGGCATGGTGTCGGTCAACAACTCCACGTCGGGTGCCGAGGCCCACCTGCCCTTCGGCGGCAACGGCCGCAGCGGCAACGGCTCGCGCCAGAGCGGTATCTGGGTCCTCGACCAATTCACCCGCTGGCAGTCGATGAACTGGGACTACAGCGGCAAACTCCAGAAGGCGCAGATGGACGTGCAGGAGCTG
>NBNH01000371.1 GCA_004379115.1 Actinomycetales bacterium mxb001 | reverse complement strand
CGACCCGTGCCCACGAGCAGAGCGGTCGGCGTTGCCAGACCGAGGGCGCACGGGCACGCGATGATCAGCACAGCGACAGCAGCGGTGAACGCGGCCTCGACATCGCCCGTCGCGAGAATCCAGACGCCCAGCGTGAGCAGGGCGATGACCAGGACGACGGGCACGAACACGCTCGCCACTCGATCAGCCAGTCGTTGCACAGGCGCTTTGCCCGCCTGAGCCTCGGCGACCAGGCGCGCCATGTGAGCCAACTGCGTGTCAGCCCCGACCCGGGTTGCCGTGACGACGAGTGTCCCGTCGACGTTGACCGTCGCGCCCGTCACCGCATCACCGGGACGGACCTCTAGCGGGATCGGCTCGCCCGTGATGAGGGAGGTGTCGATGGCGCTCTCCCCGGACTCGACGACCCCGTCGGTGGCGATGCGCTCACCCGGCCTGACGACGAATCGATCGCCCACCCGAAGGGATGCCGCGGGAGTGCGCACCTCCGCTCCGTCGACGAGCACCGCGGCATCCGGTGCAGCCAGGCCAGCCAGGGCCCGCAGCGCCTGGGTCGAACGCCGCTTGGCGCGAGCCTCGAACCAACGGCCGGCCAGGAGGAAGACAGGGACGGCAGCGGCGACCTCGAAGTAGACGTCGGGGGGACCACCATGCGACCGCGCGAAGAGTCCGTGGCTCATCGTGTAGTCGAGGGCACCGGCGCCGCCGAAGACCAGCGCCCACACGCTCCACAGGTAAGCGGCCAGGACACCCACGCTCACCAACGTGTCCATGGTGGCGGCGCCGTGGCGCGCGTTGAGTGCCGCAGCACGATGGAAGGGCCACGCACCCCACGCGACCACGATTGTGGTCAGCCCCAATGACACCCACTGCCACGCGGGGAATTGCAGTGCGGGAACCATCGCCATCAGGACCACCGGGAGGGCGAGTGCGAAGGAGACCCAGAAGCGGATCCGCAAGGAGGCGACCTCCGCGTCATCGAGCGCGGAATCCGCCACCAGCGACGCGGCGTAACCGGTCTGCTCGATGGTGCGCAGGAGGTCGGCAACCTCGACATCGGCCCCGAAGTCGATGTGGGCGCTCTCGGTGGCGTAGTTGACCGAGGCACTCACGCCCGGGATCTTGTTGAGCTTGCGCTCGATCCGTGAGGCACAGGTGGTGCAGGTCATGCCGGAGACGGCGAGTTCGACGCTCTGGGTCATGCACACCACCTCCCAGTTGTGGACGCTACAACCCGGCAGGTCGACCGGATGTTCCCCGGGGCTCGTGATGCGCCTCACCTCCCGGATACCGTGAGTGCATGCCCGGCCGTCTTGCCCTCGTTGGCAGTGGGGAATACCTCCCCGTCATGCAGCCCGTCGAGGACTGGCTCCTGGCCGACGGCCCGCGCATCTACGTGCAACTCGCGACGGCAGCCGCCCCCGAGGGCCAGGGCTCACTCGACCACTGGCACTCACTCGGACGCGCTGCCGCCGAGCGCCTTGACGCCGAGCAGGTCGTCGTCGACGTCCGCGATCGAGACGACGCCAATGACTCGCGCTGGATTCCGATGATCGAGCGGGCCGGCCTCGTCTATCTCTCCGGTGGCAATCCGACCTTCCTGGCCAACACGCTGCGGGGCACAGTGGTGTGGGATGCCATCGTGGCAACCTGG
>NBNH01000370.1 GCA_004379115.1 Actinomycetales bacterium mxb001 | reverse complement strand
AGTTCCAAGGGGACGGAGGAGTATTGTTTATTATTAAGAAGTTTTAGAAGGGTAGAACGTTTAAAAGCCCCTTCGCCCACATTAAAAGAGAAAGAGACAAGAGCGCCGAATTGATAGGTGGTGAGAGGGACTTTAACGTTATCTCTGACCACCTTTTGGAATACTAGTAAATCCTGCTTTAACAATTCTTCCGCTTGTAGTTTAGAGATAGAATAGTTGCGTGTGCCTATACCTGTATGGCCGTAGCCAATAGTCAGTTTACCGGAGGGGCAGTAGTATCTAGATAATTTTAAGCCTTCAAAGAACTTAACTAGAGTAATAGCTTTTTCTGGTAATATAAGTTGTTGTTTTAGTTGAGTTTGAGGTAGCTCTAAAAGAGGCGGTATAGGTTGGAGTTGCTGCTGTTTAAAGTCATTTTCTAGTTCTAAATAGTTTGTGTTAGTAAATGTTAAAGCTGAAAGGATTATTGGGATCATGCGTTTACTTCTAACTCGACATCCGCGAAAGCGGCTAACGAAACATTTAACTAGCATAAATAATAAACCAAAACAAACTAAAAATGGTAGCTCGGCGGGCTACCATTTTAATACTTAAGTTCTTAACAACCGGTCTGTTTAACAGGCACTTGATGTGGTTGATTTATACTATTAGTCCCAGGTACTAAAGTTTGTAGATAAACAAACATAGCCTGTTTATCCTGGGGTTTTCGTATAACTAAAGGACCGTAGCTACTATTGTTAGTAGTAACTTGGACATTATTCACTCCATAACCATAAACCTTTAGGTTGTCTAGGTATGTAAAACTTGTTAATTCATACCGCTCACTATCCTTTAGAGGTATTACTAAATCCTTTACTTGTACTAACACTTCGTAAATGTTTCCAGCATCTGGACAGTGATTAGCTGCCCATGTAATAGACCCGGCTATAGCAGGTTTAGATAAATCTGAAAAGGTCGTATTAGGTTGATAAGGTTGATTCATAATTTCAGGCGTTGTATAGCCTTCTCTAGGCAAGTAGGAAGCCCTACTATTAAGAACTATTTTACCATCCCATGTAATAACCAGTTCTCCTTTTACTGCTTTTGTCAGTAAAGACATACGGTCTTTTTGGCTATATACATTTTCTACTAACTCATTCCAAAAGTTAAATAAAGGTAGCCCGGATAGTTTAACAGATTCCATCTGGCGGACTATAGCTTTAATAAACTTACTTTCCTCTTCTGTTTCCAGCTCGTGGATTTTTCGTTTAAACCGGGCTGCTGTATCAAACTCTCCTATCTGGTCTAGTACTTCTTCTGTTAATAAGTTGAAGTAATAACTAGACTTAGGAATAACGTAACTAGTATCTATGTTTGTGTCATTACCTGGGAATAAGGTAATAAAATTGTCAGTTTTGATGTAATGGGTGTGCATTAAATACTCTCCATATAACTAAGGATTTCGTCAAGAGGATACATGTCTAGGAAACTGAAACTACTGCGACTAGCTTCTAAGATAGGAAATACCCAACGTAATAAAGGATAGTTGTCGAAAAGTAGCTTATAAAGAGGACAAACTACTCTATCATAATCTAAGTTTTTTCGGTACAAATCAGTAAGCCCTGAAATTATTGCTAATTCATAGCTTTGTTTAAGGCGCTCTCCATTATTATCTATCTGTATATCCCACTTATGCTCAAGATAAGCGTTTGTATAAAGAAACCATTGGATTATACTAGTCCTGGGGGTTTTGTTCTGTTGGTTTATAACCTCCTCGTTGTAATCAATAAGAGAGGTTAAGTACTCCGCCGGGCTATTATTTAGTTCAGCCTCCTGTACTTTTTCTAAGTACTCTGGGTCTATTAACCCTACTAACTCTCTTAAGGTTTTATCTTCATTCTCTTCCAGTACAGCTCTCCTTAAAGCCCTTATATAATCAGGCTCCATTAGCTCTATTAAAAGCTTTAAAGGTCTGCTTTTTATCTTGGTATAAGCTTTTTGCATAATATACCAGATGTACGTACAAGAGTTAAAAGAACTATCATCTTTAAAGACATTAGAAGTGTGCTTCTCTGTAAAGAAGTTGTTTGAAACCTTATAGTTCAGACTTTCAAACAACTCTTTATACCTTTTAAACATGCAGATTAGTACCTGTTTATAGAGAGATTCTACTTCTACCCAATTGTCTTGGGTTTTAAGAAAATCACTCGCGGCCGGAGTTACTAAATACAGCCGCTCCTTAGGTATAAAGGGGGCTATTAACTGTAAATTAGTAATGTTAATAGCATTACTTGGTATATTACCAGGATGGCCCGCTATCATAAAGTATTTAACTTCAGATTCATTTGGTATAGATGTGCATACCTCTGTGTAATCGTAAATACTAGAAACAGACCTTGGTACAAGACTTACAGAAGAAATAAACTGTCTTATGCATTTGCTATTAATAATCTTTTTAAGATTATTAGTTTGGTACGTCTTCTGTTCTTTTTTATCTGTTAGGCTATCCTGTTTTGTTGTTTTAAACTGCTCTGGTGTAACTGTTATAAACGATAAGTTTTGGTGTAAGCTAAAAAAAGGTAAATCCTTTAGTTTATTTTGAATTACTTCTTTAAACTTGTTTGCTAAGGGGATCAAAATAGTAGGTTTATCCTTTGGGAGACTTTCCAACAAACCCTTTATAAAAGACACTTTATTGTCTAAAAGCAATTCAATTTGCACATCTTTATCTGTTGAGTAGAAAATAATATTGCTATTCATAAACAGTTTAACAGATGTTAGATCTGCTAATTTACTGAATAGATTACTAATCTCCTTATTTTTAAGCTGGTTTACAGTTGAGAAAAAACCATTAGGCATATTAAAGTAATACCAATCATCACTAAGATCATCCTTGGTGTAAAGTGGATTAGTCCTATGCCTTGTTTTCTCTTTTAAGAGTTTAGCTGTTGCATATACCTCTGACAGGTACTTATACTTTTCGTTTGTAGTTAATAGATCAGTAGGTAATAAAACAGAGTGTATTTCATAAATACTAAAATCCTTTTCCTGGTTTTCACTCCAGCCTTTTGCTACTATTCTTGAAAAGTAGTTTATAAACTCGTATGGAATAGATAGTGTAGAGAGTTCTACAAGTCTGTAGATATCATCGGCTTTAGCTTGTTTAATATCTACTGTAGGGGGTAGATATAAATTAGGTGCACCAGACTGAGAAAAGTTTGTTGAACTTTGAGATATAGAAAGACAATAACTAGGTTCTCTGTATTTATCCCAATTGTACGAAAAGCTAATAAAACAAGAATCGCACTCAAACTGCTTGTTGTATTGTATAAGCTGGTTTAGAAAAGGGTAAATAGTTTCTGGTTTATAAAGCTCTGCAAGGTGTTGATTTTGGCAGGAAGATAAATGCGAGAAAACAGAA
>NBNH01000369.1 GCA_004379115.1 Actinomycetales bacterium mxb001 | reverse complement strand
GCCCAGCGCATGGCGGCGAGCACGTCGGAGGTGTAACCCCCGCACTTGCCGAGGGCACGCAGCGGCTGCACGCGCACGCCGGGTGCCACTCCCGAGACGCCGATGCCGTTGTCGCGGACGGCGGCGATGGTGCCGGTCACGTGGGTGCCGTGCCAACTGGAGTTGGTGACCTCGCAGCCCTCGAAAGGCCCGTAAGCGGCCTCGCCACCGGTGATCCAGTCACCGGGATCCGCAGGATCGGGGTCACGAGCATTGCCGTCGTTCGCCACATCGACGTCATGGATGAAGTCGTAGCCGGGGACGATGCTCGCGTCCAGGTCCGGATGTGCTGTGACACCGGTATCGATGACCGCGACCACGACCGAGGAAGAGCCCGCGGTCGTCGGCCAGAGCAGCGGTGCCTTGACGCTGTAACCACCATTCACCGCGGCGGAGTCCCAGACATCCCACTGCTCGGGGAAGAGGGGGTCGTTGGGCAGCACGGGCGAGGCGGCGATGCGCATCAGTCGGTCGGGCACGGCCCACTCGACATCCGGTCGCGCCTGGAGCTCAAGCGCTGCAGCTTCGGCATCGGCAGCCGTGACGGGCTGATCGAAGGTGAGCACCCGCGTGCGGGGTGCGACCGCCGAGCCGACAACGACGTCAGTGGGCTCGTCCGCCTCAGCGAGGGCGTCCTGCGAGGCGGCGGCGAGGGCACGCGCACTCACGGCGCTCGATGTGGTCTTGACAATGAGCCCGCGGACAAGGTCGTCGATCGGTGTCGGCGTGACCGCCGAATCCGCGCGTACGTTCGATGTCGACTCACCGCTCGCTTCCGCGCGCACGTCCAACGTCGACTCACCGCTCGCTTCCGCGCGTACATCCAACGTCGACTCACCGCTCGAATCCGCGCGTACATCCGCCACACCATCGCCCGAGGCTGCGCGTACATCCGCACCTACAACGGGCTCGACGTCAGGAGCCGCCCAGGCCGGCGCGGTCCCGATCGCGAGTCCGCATGCGGTGACGACGGCCAGCGCGCCCACGGCCCGCTGTCCGGCCCGACGTACGGTCCGCGCTCTCGACATTGCCGCCAGTCTCCCCCGCCCCGAGAGGTCGACGCGCGCCCGTAGCCGCAGATCAGAGGAAGACCCCAGGATGCGGCGGCACGCAGGCGTGGCCAGGGGGCGCCTTCGTGAGTCCCCGGTAGGTTCATGAGGTGGACAAGCCGGGGGAGGTCGACAGCGTGGACCCCGCCGACGCGGCGAGCCAGGGCGCCTCGCGCCCCAAGTCCACCCTGCGCCCGGGCCACGAGATCGTCGTCGATATTCCCTACCGATCACCGCGTGCTTGGGCGTCACTGCTCATCGGCACGGTGCTCGTCGGTGTCGGGCTCGGACTGATGATCGATGCGAATTTCGGTGTCGTTCCACTCGACTCGTTCTTCACGGGCGTCTCGCGACAGACCGGCTTCAGCGTTGGTGTGGTCCTGTTCGCACTGTGCGGGCTCATGGTGCTGCTGTCGTGGTCGCTGGGATTGAAGCCGACGATCGGAACGCTCATCACGTTCACTGGTATCGCCGTGGTGGTCGATCTGACGCGGCTCTTCGGCGAGGCCATCGGCGCACCCGATTGGTCGGTCGGCCTGCGCATCGCCTGGTGGATTCTCGGACTGCTGCTGTTCTGCTGCGGGGTGCTCGGCATCTTTTCGTGCGACCTCGGCGTCAGCCCCTACGACCAGCTCGTGCGCGCGATCGCCTTCCGCACGGGACGCAGCCTCGGCTTTGCACGCATCATTCTCGACTCGATCGCGCTACTCGGGGCCATCGTGCTCGGCGGGTCCTGGGGTGTCGGCACCGTCATCATCCTGCTCGTGGTGCCGATAGTGCTCAATCGGATACTGCCCTACGTCAAGCCGCGGATTCACCGAGATCCGCTGCACGACCGAGTGCCTTAGACACGCATCTCCGACCTAGGACGTCGCTTCCGCCTACCCCTCGTGCCCGAGCGCCTCAGCGATGACCTGCCAGCCGGAGTCGGTGGGTTCCCCGGGCACACGGGCGAGCACCTCGCCACGCGGTGTGACGACACAGGCCTGCACGCGTTCGGAATCGGTGATGCCGAGGATGCGCTGGAAGGCGGACACATTCGTGTAGACGGTGATGGTGCGGGCGAGTACGCGCGGGATGCGGATATTGGCCGCCATGCCGCCGTCGATGAAGCCGCGGCCGAGCTTCCAGCCACTCGACAGCACCGGAATCTCGACCACGCAGGCTTGGTCGTCCGCATCCATGTCGAGCGGCGATCCGGGTACGCCCGAAGCCTCGGCGCGCGCGATCCAGCGATCGACGCAGGCCTGGTGGCGCTGCTGAAAGGCCAGGAGCGCGAGGGTGCGCTCAGCAGGGAGATCCTGGGGCAGTTGGACCTCGTCTCCGGCGAGCGAGCGGCCATCGACCCGGGGGAACTCGACGTTCACGCTCCCAGTGTGCGGCATCGATGTCGGCGGGTGGCGTCGCGGACCACCGGTCTGGCACCTTCCGACGCGAGGGAGACAGCGCGGTTGCCTTTCGCCGACCTAGATGGAGCGCTTGCTCGGCCGCCCGTGTAACGACCCGCAAGGAGCACGGGGCTACGCGACCTGGATGGAACGCTTGCTCACTCCGTCGAACGACCCGCAAGGAGCGCGGGGCTACGCGACCTGGATGGAGCGCTTGCTCAATCCGTAGAACGATCCGGTGACCGTCGTCTCGGGGGCCGCGCCAGGATCCGTGGCCGCGCCCAGCGTGACGAAGAGCGGGATGAAGTGCTCGACCGTGGGATGCGCGTAGGGCATGCCCGGTGCCTCGCGGAAGCGGGCGAGCTCGTCGACGTCACCTCGCGCCATCGCCTCAGCCGCCCACGCGTCGAAGTCACGCGACCAGCCCGGCTCCTGCGCCCCCGGGCTCCAGTCCGTCAGGAAGGGCAGACCATGGGTGAGGAATCCCGAGCCGATGAGCAGGATGCCCTGGTCGCGCAGCGGCTGGAGTCGACGGCCGAGCTCGATCAGTGCGTCCGGGTCGTTGGCGGGCAGCGACATCTGGATGACGGGGATGTCGGCGTCCGGGTACATGACCTTGAGCGGTACCCACGCTCCATGGTCAAGGCCACGCGACGTGTGCTCGTGCAATTCCTGGCTATCGGGCAGCACCGATCGCACGAGACGCGCGAGATCGCCGGCGTCTGGCGTCTCGTAGGTCATGCGGTAGTAGTGCTCGGGGAAACCGTAGAAGTCGTAGACCAGGGGCGTCTTGGCCGCCGTGGCAGAGATGGCCAGCGGAGCGGACTCCCAGTGGGCACTGAGAATGACGATGCCCCTTGGCCGGGGAAGAGCGCTCGACCAGTGGGCGAGTTCGCTCGTCCAGAGCGCGTCGTCCAGCAGGGGCGGCGCCCCGTGCCCCAGGAAGAGGGCGGGCATGCGTCCGGTGAACGGAGCCTCGCCGGGCACCGCGGCGCTGGCGGTCCCGATACTCGGGCCCCCCACGCTCACTGCCCTCGGCTGGACATCCATAAGAGATAGCGTATCATGTAGTTCAATGCTCAACTACCTGCCGAGACGGTGCCGATTCGCCGCCCCGGCACCCGTGCAAGGAGAGATGACATGCCTGCGGTCACCGTCGATAACCCGCTGAGCCTTCCGCGCGTAGCCGCGCCCGATGCGACCGCGGTCGATCGTCCCGTCGTGTCGCTCACCACGGCACCCCGTGGCTTCGAAGGCGAGGGCTTCCCGGTGCGCCGCGCCTTCGCCGGCGTCGACCTTCGCGCGCTCGATCCCTTCATCATGATGGACCAGATGGGCGAGGTCGAATACGGACCGGGCGAGCCCAAGGGCACCCCGTGGCATCCGCACCGCGGATTCGAGACCGTCACCTACATCATCGACGGCATCTTCGAACACGCTGACTCGCACGGCGGTGGCGGCGTCATCACCAATGGCGACACGCAGTGGATGACGGCCGGCGCGGGCATCCTTCACATCGAGAAGCCCCCGGAGCACCTGGTCGTGAGCGGCGGCCTCTTCCATGGCCTGCAGCTGTGGGTCAACCTGCCGTCGCACCTCAAGTTCGCCGCACCGCGCTACCAGGACCTGCGTTCGGGCCAGGTCGGACTCGCCACCTCCCCCGACGGCGGTGCGCTGCTGCGCATCATCGCTGGCGAGCTGGGCGGAGTCGAGGGCCCCGGGTCGACGTACACGCCGGTCACGCTCGTGCACGCCACGATCGCTCCAGGAGCCGAGATCACGCTTCCGTGGCGCGCTGACTACAACGCGCTCGTGTACGCGCTGTCCGGTGACGGGCAGGTCGGCTCGGGCGTTGGCCGCCGCGCACTCAAGTCTGGTCAACTCGCCGTCTTTGGTTCGGGCGACTCGATCACGATCGCGGCGGATCCGGTGCAGGAGTCGCGACTCAACGGCTTCGACGTGTTCATCCTCGGCGGGCAGCCCATCCGTGAGCCCGTGGCCGCCTACGGACCGTTCGTCATGAACACGCGCGCCGAACTGCAGCAGGCATTCGAGGATTACCAGGCCGGTCGCCTCGGATCCATCCCCGCGGTGCACGCGGGTGTGGACGCAAGCACCCCTGACGCGTAGTTCATTCAGCGCGCTTCATCGGTGCTCCGCTGTCAACACCTGCTGTCACTGTCCCCAGGCACCTGGGATCCGTGAGGGCAACCTTGCCGCGCTACTCCGGCCGGCTATGCCGCGGCCGGCCGGGTCCGGTTGCCGCCCTTGAGCGCAAGCCATGCTCCGATTCCCAGCACGGCCATCGACAGCACGGCCAGGGCGATCAACCCCGGCTCATCCATCTCGCTCCGCGCCACCACGGCAAGTCCAACGAGTACGACGACGCCGTTGACGAGGCTGGCCGCGACCATCAGCGCGATGGCCACACCTCGGCGACGTGGCTTGGCGAAAGCGAAGGCACAGATGGTGAACACGCTGAGCGACACGATCGGCCCCCCGATGAAGAGCCCGCCTACTCCCGCCGCGAGGCCGGCCATGCCGCCCTGCGTCGCATCGGCAATGCGCGCGAGCGTGGCACCGGTTGCGACAGCTCCCACGGGACCGGAGATCGCCGTCAGCGTCACGGTCCACGCGGTGCGTGCTTCCATGGACTAGATCAAGACCGGGAAGAGCGGGTGATCCATCGGGACGCCCTCGGGTAGCTCGTCCTTCAAGCCTGCGAACTCTGGCGACGTGCGCCAGGGTCGTGGCGCGTGCACCATGTCGTCGCCCAGGAAGCGCAGCGAGAACGCGCGGCGCATGCTCGTCGTACCCGCCGATCCATGAAGCGTGAGCATGTGGAACCACACGGCGTCGCCGGGTTCGAGGGCCCACCCCAGGATCGGGTAGGCATCGCGATCGTCTTCAATTTTCGGCAGTTCGCCGAGCGTGCCCTCCGGGAACCACTTCGCCTGCTCGTCGCGGAACGTGCGCGGCATGAGCCAGGGCCCGAGGTGCGAGCCGGCAATGAACTCGAGCGTTGACTCGCGCGGCACTGCGTCGAGCGGCATCCACATGGAGACGTTGATGCGGCCCTCGACGTTGTAGTAG
>NBNH01000368.1 GCA_004379115.1 Actinomycetales bacterium mxb001 | reverse complement strand
TTTGTTTCAAAAAGAAAAACGCATACGAAATTGCGCCGGGGCTCTGGGGCTGGGAGGAGTTTATAAATTTTTGTGTGCAGGAAGAAGGCGGAGTACGGGGTTTCCGCTGGTCTCGGGGGCCGGGGGATGTCTAAAATCGTCCGGTGGATGTCGCGACGGCCACCGCCGAGAAGTCGACCGCTGCCTTGGTGGCGGTGCACGTGATGACCGCCACGGGACTCGAGACGCCGGCTGCCGTGCACTCGGGGTCCGAGCTCCACAGGATGGCCGGGCCGGTCTTGTCCTCGAGCTCATTCCAGACCTGCACGCGCACAGTCCCCGGCGACGGCGTCGACACCTGC
This sequence comes from Actinomycetales bacterium mxb001, assembly GCA_004379115.1. GTDB lineage: Bacteria > Actinomycetota > Actinomycetes > S36-B12 > S36-B12 > Mxb001. Next base: position 15,956 of record NBNH01000368.1, on the reverse strand, counting down.
AACGAGTCGGCGATGGTGAAAGCGGCGAGTCCGGACGTGGCTGTGGCCGTGAGCGAGCCGGCGTTGACCGACACCTGGATGGTGCCGGTGGCCGCTGCCGCAGGCGTGGAGGAGGCGACAAGTCCGGTGAGGCTCAGCGCTACAACGAGGGTGGTGACGACGTATCGACGCATGACGCTCCTGGGGCCGGGCCTTCAGCGTAGGTGGATCACGGCCGGGAAGATGGTCGAAAGGGCCTTCTCGCGCTGAGCTTGGCACGACTAGCCTGAGCCCTCGAGTCCATCCAGGGAGGCATGTGTGGCCGCGACGAGTGGCGCCACCGACCAGGTCGATGCCGGTGCCGAGGTCGCCGAGGCGTTCCCGGTCACCGATCGCAAGGGATGGATCGCGGTTCTCGGCATCGCGATCGTCTTCGCCGGGGTCCTGGGTTGGATGGCCTTCGGCCAGTTGCCGCAGGAGGTCCGCGGCGATTCCGTCATCATCCCCACCAGCGGTTTCGTCGACGTGGGCCGTGATCAGGTCGGCGCGGTCAGCGAATTGCTCGTGGCACCTGGCGATGAAGTCGCGGCCAACGCGGTGGTGGCTCGCGTCCGAACGCCTCGAGGTCTGGTGGATATCACCGCACCCGTCGAAGGCACTATCGCGAACATCTTCGAGCGTATTGGCGGGACCACCGCTCCGGGACAGCCCCTGATGACCATGTCGGCTGCCGAGGACGGTGAGCGCGCGGTCACGTTCTTGCCGGCAGGTTCGGGCAATACCGTGCAGATCGGCATGGACGCGCGAGTCGCCCTCGCTGCCTATCCGCAATCCCAATTCGGCACGATCGACGGCACTGTCGCCTCGGTATCCACACTCCCTGTGACGACGGAGCGACTCGAGGTCGTGCTGGGGGGCAATGACTCGCTTGTGCGCTACTTCGTCGACCAGGGTCCCCTCATCGAGGTCACCGTGGCCCTTGATCCTGATCCGACATCGGCCACTGGCTACGAATGGACGATCGGGACTGGCCCGGACAGGCCCATCCCCGTGGGCTCGCTCGGCGAGGCCTCGGTGATCCTCGCCGACGGCTCACCGCTCGCGCGGTTCCTGGGATGAAGATGCGCGGGGCACGCTCGCGGGCCATCAGATCCGACTGGACGGGGCTCGGGGCCGCCGTCGGATTGATCATGGTCGCGGCCGTACTGGCCGCGCTTCCGGGCCTAGTGATTCCGATGCTGATGCGCGCCTTCCTCAGCCGCGTCCTCGTGCTCGGCGACCCCGGTTGGGAGCCGATCGTCATCATCGGCCTGCTGCTGTGCGCGGTGTCGATGGGTGTCCTTGTGGGTCTGCAATGGCGCGCCTGCGCCCTTGTCGCTGTTCGGCTGAGCGCGAGCAACTCCGCTCGCATGGTGTGGCATCTCCTGCGTATTCCCACCATCGCCGTGGACCGTTTCGGAGCAGCCGACCTGACCGCGCGCGTGTCCGCCATGCAGTTGCGGGCCTTCCAGTCAGGCGTCCTCCTCCCGCTCGCTGTGATCAACGGGCTGGTCATGGTGGTCTACGCCGCATTCCTGCTCTTCCTGAGCCCCATCCTGGGCGGCGCCTCACTCCTCGTCATAGTCGCGTCGATGGGTATCTCCTACCTGCTGCTGACCCGTCGTCGTGCGCTGCAGGATGCGGCGGTCGAAACGTCGCGAGCGCTCTCGGCGTCCACCACTGAGATCGTCACCGAGATCGAGACGATCAAGGCGTCTGCCGCCGAGCAGTGGGAGTACGAGCGCTGGAGCGGGACGAGCAGCCGCGCCGGGGCCGCGGCCGCCCGACTCGCTGCCGACGGCCAGCGCCTGGGAATGGTGAGTCCGCTCACCGCGCTCTTCGGCCTGGGCGTCGTCCTTGCCGTTGGCACGCTTCTCGTCTTCGACGGTTCACTCAGCCTTGGCACGTTCGTCGCCGTGCAGGGAGTGCTCGCGGCGCTGCTCGTGCCCGCGGGACGGCTCGTGTGGATAGGCGTGCTCATGGAATCCATTGCGAGCACGCAGCGAGCGGCCGATGAGCTGCTCGATATCGAGATCGACCCCGAGGTCACCCATCTGGGAAGCGGATCGATGCCGATCGGTGAGCCGGTTGCCGTGGCCGTGCGCGATGTCACCTTCGGGTACGGCGATGAACCGCTCTTCCGAGACCTGAGCATCGACATCGCACCCGGTTCGTGGGTCGCTGTCGTCGGTGGCAGCGGCAGCGGCAAGTCGACACTGGCTCGTCTGTGCGTTGGGGAGTTGCAGCCATGGTCCGGTGACATCCACTTCGACGGACGCCCCCGGCTGGAAACGCCGCGCTCATGGCGCTCGAGCGTCGTGGGATACGTGCCTCAGTATCCGGTCCTGGTGCCGGGCAGCATCCTCGACAACATCCGGATGTTCGATCCGGAGATCCCCGAGGACGACGTGGTCGTGGCGTTGCAGACCGCGTGTGTGTTGGACGCGGTGGATCGGCGGCCCAGCGGTCTGCACGAACTCGTGAGCCCGTCAGGTCACGGATTCAGCGGGGGCGAACTCCAGCGCCTCGCCATTGCCCGTGCGCTCGTACGACGCCCCGGGTTCCTCGTGCTCGATGAGGCGACCAGCGCCCTCGATCCGATCGTCGAGGTCGAGCTGGAACTTCGGTTGCGGGCGCGTCGCATGACATGCCTGATCGTCGCCCACCGCTTGAGCACGGTGCGCGATGCGGACGAGATCATCGTCATCGAGCGCGGCAGCATCGTCCAGCGCGGCCACTTCGATGATCTCCGTCAAGGCGGCCGCTTCAAGGAGCTGGTCCATGGCTGAGGACTCGTCGACCAACCTCAGCGCCTCGGTGCGCACGCTCAGCCAGTCGGGCCCGGATCTCGGCGATGCGATGCGCTATAGCGACCCGTCTCGCGATGCGCTCTCGGTCATCGGCGCCGAGCTGTCGATGCCTTTGCGTCCGGCGCACGCTGATGTGGAGCGCGGTGTGAGTGGCGTGGATGCTGATATTGCGGCGTCCGGGTGGCTGACCTGGCGCGTCGCGCTCACGGGTGCCTGGCGTCAATGTGTTGCCATCCCCCTCTACGTCGTGCGCAAGGGCGCTCCCTCCGCCGTCCTCGCCCGCAGCGGAGGTGCGCTCCTCGTGGATGGACGCGACCGGGCCATCGACTCTCTCGATCGCCAGCACACCGAGGGCATCGACGTCGAGGGCATCGCGTTCGCCCCCGACCTGCCGGCCAGTGACCGATGGATCGACCTGGTGCGCTGGGGATTGCGTGGCCAGGGTCGTGACTGGTGGCTCTTCCTCGTCCTGGCTGTCCTCGGTGGTGCCTGTGGCCTTGCTCTCCCCGTGACGACCGGCCTGATCTTCCAGTGGGCCATTCCCTCGGGCAACCTGTCGCTGGCTATCGCCCTCCTGGTCATCTTCGCCGTCATCAGCATCGGATCGGCCGTCCTTGCCCTGTCCTACGGCCGACTGGTCGTGCGCATGCGCGACCGCCACGACATGGTCCTCAGCCAAGGCGTGATGGCTCGGCTCCTGCGACTGCGCGTCCCGTTCTTCCGCACGGACTCCATCGGCGACATCTCCAATCGCGCGCTCTCGATCCAGTGTGCCCGCGCACAGGTGGATGACTTCGTCATCGTTGCCGTCGTCACGTCCGCCTTCGGCCTGTCCAGCCTGCTCTACCTCTTCACCGCAGGCTTCCTGCTGGGCGCACTCACGGGCGCTGCCGTTGTCGTCGTGCTGGCGCTGTCACTGCGCTCGCAGAACCGTGCCCGTCAGGTGCTGCCCGTCCTACTCGAACGCCGCAGTCGCACGGATGCCACGATCCTGTCGCTGCTGCAGAGCCTCGTGGTCTGGCGAGTGACGGCATCCGAGTCGCGCGGACTGCGCCTGTGGGCGGATAGGCAACGCGGAAGCACTCAGGCCCTGCGTAGCCGGATGGTGTCGCGGACACCGGACGAGATCCTCGAGCGTGCGGGACCCACGGTCGTCCTCGCGATCTTCACCGCTCTCGTCGTGTACATCCCATCTCAGTCACTCACGCCTGGGAGCGCGACGGCACCGGGTGCGTTCCTCGCGTTGTACGCGGCGGTCGTCCAGATCACCTACGCGATGCTCGCCCTGGGGACGAGCCTGTTTGCCCTTGTCGAATACGGACCCAGTCTGGAGCGGCTGCGGCCGATCCTCGCGGCCCCGGTCGAGGGCGCACTCCACGGCCAGCATCCGGGACCACTGCGCGGGCAGGTGAGCCTGGATCGCGTGACGTTCGGCTACACCGAGGGACGTGCGCCGCTCTTCGACAACCTGTCCCTCGATGTGGCACCCGGTGAGTTCGTCGCCATCGTGGGCCCGTCAGGGAGCGGCAAGTCGTCGCTCCTGCGCCTGATCCTGGGCTTCGAGGAGCCGTGGACCGGCTTCGTGTCGTTCGATGGTCGCGATCTCGCGGGCCTGGATGCGGCTGCCGTCCGTCGTCAAATGGGCGTTGTTCTGCAGTCGTCGCAGCCGCTCGGACGCACGATCCGCGAATGCATCACGGTCGGGAAGGACCTCAGTGACGATCAGGTGTGGGAACTCGTCGAGCAGGCTGGCCTCGCGGAGGATGTGCACGCCATGCCGCTCGGCCTGTCCACTCCGGTGGGCGATTCGGGCACGTCGCTGAGTGGTGGGCAACGTCAGCGCGTCATGGTGGCCGCCGCTCTGGCCGTCGATCCCGCGATCATGCTGTTCGACGAGGCCACGAGCGCCCTCGACAATGTCAGCCAGACTGTCGTGATGCGCACGATCCTGGCATCGACTGCTACCCGCATCGTCATCGCGCATCGGTTGTCCACGGTGCAGCAGGCTGACCGCGTGATCGTCGTGGCCAACGGCGCGATCGCCGAGCAGGGGCCGCCGGCAGAGTTGCTCGAGGCCGATGGCCTGTTCGCCAAGCTCGCCGCGCGCCAACTCTCCTAGTTCGTCCGTCTCAACTCACGCCACCGGAAGCGCCCAGCCAGCACGCCCACGCCCACATGACGCCAGGAGCCGGCAGACGTGTCCACCCGACGCGATACCGCCTCGGGAAGTGCGTACCAGAGCAGGCCCAGGGCGTCCGCGAACACGTGAGTCGCGTACTGCCGAGGAGTACTCACGTCCATGCCGTCCGCTGATGCGCTCGGTGCGATGGCGAATCCCTGTCGGCGTGCTTCATCGCAGATGCGGGCTAGGTGGTAAGACGACGAGACACCGATGACGGGTCCGAGCCCCGCATCGACGACGAGACGGCGAGTAGACGCCACCTGCTCGCGCGTGTTCTGCCCGGGACGCACTTCGATGAGATCGGCGTCGGGTACGCCGCGCTCGCGCGCGTAGGCGACCATCGCGGCAACCTCGTCGTGACCGCCACGTGCGTTGTCCATCACCATCGGCACCCCGCCGGCCATGGCGAGGCGGCGACCCGGTCGTGATCGATAGAGCCCGAGGGCATGGTCGAGGCGGGCGCGCAGCGCTGCCGCCGGCCCGCTCTCCAGGGCCTGCGACCCGAAGACGACGATGGTCGCGCCGTCGGGATCGGTGTTGGCCACGGCCCGACGTGCGTAGATGTGCACTCGAGCCGCCGCGACCGCGAGCGACAGTGCCGGTATCGCGACCACCGCCACCGCAAGCGCGCCGAGTGCTGTGCGTCCTCTCATGGCCCGGCCATCCTCGCGCAGTGCCGACTACTGTGAACGAGTGGTCCCACCGCCGAGCCTGCTCCGGGAGTTCGCCCGAGACCCCGGGCGGTCCGTCTTCGTGCGCGTACGCACCGCTGACGCCGAGTGGACCGGTGCGGTCAACGACGATGTGAATCGGCCCGCCGCGAGCCTGCTGAAACTGCCGCTCGCCATGGCGCTCGAGCCCCTGCTCCCAGACCACAAGCCGCAGCGGGTGGGGGACCTGCTCGATGAGCGTGACGACGCCAGCGTCCTGATGGCCTTGGATCCGGACCGCGTGCTCGCACCCGAGGAGATCCTGCGACTCATGCTCAGCGCAAGCGACAACGCGTGCGCTCGATGGGCCCTGCGGTCAGTCGGCCTGCAAGACGTGCGTGCAGCGGTCCGTGAGTGCGGCGCCCTCGTCACCACGGTCGACGAGGATCCGGATGAACCCGGCATGCTGACCGGCACGACAACGGCGCGTGACGCCGTCACCCTGCTCGACGAAACCCTCGATCGCACCCGCTTCCCCGTGTCCGCCTTTGCCCTCGAGCACTCGATTCGCAACTCGCGGATCCCGCTGGGGGCGACCGATGAGGACGTGCTCGTCGCGCACAAGACGGGCACCCTGAGCGGAGTCGCCTCCGACGTCGCCCGTCTCACCTGTCGCACGGGCACGATGTCGATCGCCTTCCTCACCGATAGCCAGCACGACATCCTGGTGACCGGCTACGAGATGGGCGTCTGCACACGAGGTCTCCTCGACCACTTCGACCTGCAGGTGACGCGCACGGTCAGCGCTGAGGTGAGCGTGTGACATCGGCATCCAACGGATCGCCACGTCCCCGGCACCCGCGCCTTCGGGCGTCTTTGCTCGCCGGTGAGCTCGCCGGCACCGTGCGCCGTCTCGCGCGCCGTGGCGGTGACGGCGTGCACGCGCGCGGACTCGCCATCATGGCCGTCGATCCGCACGCGGTTGAGCGACTGGCGCGCGGGCGAGACAGCGCTCTGGTCACGGGCACCAATGGCAAGACCACGACGACCTATCTGCTGGCAAAGGCCCTGGGCGACCAGGTAGCGCACAACTACACCGGCGCGAACATGGCGACGGGAATCGTGACCGCGTACGCCGACTCCGAAGCGCCGGTAGCGGCTATCGAAGTGGACGAGCTCCACTTCGGATCGATCGCGCGCATGATCGATCCGCATGTCGTCGTGCTGCTCAACCTGTCTCGTGACCAGCTCTCGCGGTCACATGAGGTCGCCCGCGTCGTCAGTGCCTGGTCGGAGACTCTCGCCACGGGGCGGTCCACGATCGTGGCGAACTGCGCCGACCCCAATGTCGTGGCGGCGACTCCCCCCGACCGTGCCGTGTGGTTCGACCCCGGCACGCGCTGGGCGGAAGACGCCCACGTGTGCCCGCGTTGCGGCAGCCTGATCGATTGGACCGTCGACTCCTGGTCATGCGCCTGCGGATTCGCCATGCCGACACCGAGCTATCGACGGGATGGCACCATCCTCGTCGGACCGGTCGGCGATCGACATGACCTGCGGCTGCGTATTCCCGGCGAGTTCAATCACGGCAATGCCGTTGCCGCCCTCGCCGCCGCGAATGTCATGGGCATCGACACCGACACGGCACTCGGACGGATGGCCGAACTCGACTCCGCCTTCGGCCGCTACATGAACTACGACGTGGGCGGGCGCCCAGCTCGCCTCGTGCTCGCCAAGAACCCCGTAGGCATGCGCGCCGCGCTCGAGCTCATCGGCGGTGCCAACGTCATCGTCGGCATTGGGGCCGAGGGAGTGGATGGCCGGGATACCTCGTGGCTATACGACGCCCCCTTCGAGTGGCTTGCTGGCCGCCAGGTCGGAGCCACCGGACGTCGCCGGCACGATCTGGCCCTGCGCCTGGAGATCGCGGGAGCACATCCCGTCGTCGGCGAAGACATCCACGACGTCGCCCGACGACTGCCGGCGGGGGACCTCTACCTGATCGGCAACTACAGCAATTTCGTGCGGTGGCGTCGGGAGCGCAGATGGCAGACGTGACCATCGTCAATGTCTTTCCCAGTCTCATGGGCACCTACGGCGACGTCGGCAACGAATTGGCACTCGCGCATCGCTTGCGTCTGCGCGGGCTGACGACCGAATGCCTACGCACCGATCCTCGCGAGCCCATCCCGACGACCGCTGACCTCTACCTCATCGGCGGTGGTGAGGACCGCGCGCAGGTACTCGCCGCCTCTCTCATGGCTGATGCCCTGCGGAGCGCTGTCGTGAAGGGCGCGCAAGTCTTCGCCGTGTGTGCGGGCTTTCAGATCCTTGGGGAGTCCTTCACTGACGGTCAGGGGCAGACCCACGCGGGCCTCGGCCTACTCGATGCGGTGACGCATCCCCTGAAGGAACGCGCCGTCGGCGAGGCGATCATCAACTCGACGCTGCCCGTCGGTGCGATCGTCGGCTTCGAGAACCATCGCGGCGCAACGACCCTGGGCCCTGACGCGACTCCGCTCGGGCGTGTCATCACCGGCGTGGGCAACGGAGACGGTCAACGCACGGAAGGTGCGCTTCAGGGCACGATCATGGCGACCTATCTGCACGGCCCGGTGCTCGCGCTCAATCCCGCGCTGGCCGACGAGGTGCTCTCGCGCATTGTCGGGCCGCTGCCTCCTGTCGACGACGAGTACGCCGAGTGGGCACGCGCTCGCCGACTCAGCCCGCTGTAGTGATTTGACGGCCTGCCAGTCGCGCCTCGTCTAGAAGGCGTACGCGCCGAAGCGTCCCCAGGCCACGAAGATCGCCAGCAGCGCCAGCACGATCGCGGGGAGTGTGTGCCCGAAGGAGTCCTTCATGCGGACGTGCACGATGACCGCGCCGATCATGAGGATGGCCAGGCCGCTGGCTGCCAGGGGCACCAGGATCGGTGCGATGCCGGTGAGCGCCGGGACGATGAGCCCGATCGCACCGAGGACCTCGAGCAGGCCGATGATGCGCGGGGCCCCCGCGGGCACGTGGTCCACCCAGCCCATGCCGGCCGCCTTCAACTGTTCGGGCTTGCGCGACAGCTTCATCAGTCCCGCACCCAGCATGGCGAGGGCGAGCACGCTGGCAGCGATCCACAGGGCGATGTTCATGGGTTCCTTCCGAGTAAGGGTCTAGGTGAGTCGGATCTGGATGCCGACGTCGGTGGGCATGCCGGCCTTGCGCGCGGCGCGGCGGGCGCGCCAGAGGAAGAGCTTGCCGATGAGGCCGTAGCGCTTCTCGATCATCGCCGCTGTCGCGATGGTGCCCGCCGCATCGAGCAATGTCGCCGTACCGCCAATGGCATCGCCCTTGAGCTTGCCTCGCGCATCGCACGGCGCGACGGTCACCGCGGGGTTGTTGCGGATGCGCTTGGCCTTGCCGGAGTCGGCCTGCGTGTAGACGCGCAGGGTGTCGCCGTCGCGCACCAGCCACACCGGAGTGGCCACGGGCGTGCCGTCCTTGCGGAAGGTGGTGAGGGAGATGTACTTCGACGCTCCGAGCGTTGCCAGATCCACGGGGCCACTGTGCCAGAGGGCACCCGTCCACGTGCGACTGCGACGCGCGTAGCCTTCAGCCGTGGCGAGCAACCCCGACCGCGCCTCGTACTTCCCGGCCATCGAGAAGAAGTACGGCCAGCCCATGTCCTACTGGTTCGACGTGATGGCGAGAATCAAGGACGACAAGTACGCCGATCAGATGGCCTACCTGCAAGAGAACTACGGCTTCTCCCGTGCCCATGCCAACGCCCTCGTGCTCTACAGCCGGGGAAACACCACGTCGAAGCGCTTCAACACCTTTGCCGACTACCTGAAGCCCCTGGATGCCACGAAACAAATGACGATGAAGGCGATCTTTGCTGCGATCACGGCGAAGTTCCCTAAGGCCGAACTCGTCATCGCCTGGAACCAACCGATGATCAAGATCGATGGCAGGTATGTGTTCGGTGCGTCGGCTCAGAAGGCGCACATTCTCATTGCCCCGTTCAACGCCGAGGTCATCGACGACTTCCGCCCGCGCCTGGCGGATTACAAGGTCAACAAGAAGACGATCCAGGTGCCGGTCGACTGGAAGGTCGACAAGAAGTTGCTCACGGACCTCGTCGCTGCTTCGGCCAGGGCCGGCTCTAGCGGCCTCGCACGGTAATCGTGGTGCTCTTGACGTCCTGCGCCTGCACGTAGACGGAGACGCGAGCGCCTGTCACGGCACCCTTCCACGTGAATTGACCATCGGTGCCGATGACCGCCTGCTTCCTCTGCTTCACAAAGGTGGCGCCCTTCTTGCCCGAGACCTTGACGTAGACAGACACCTTCGTGCCCTTCACGAGCCCGCTACTCGAGCCGGTCAGCGTCAACTGTCCCTTTGCCAGCGATCCCGTGATCGTGATGGATACCGGATGCGGCGGATCCTGGGCGGTCCAGCGAAGCAGCTCGGAGTTGGTGGATCCCACAGCGCCGCGCGTGCAGTCGCTGCTCACGCTCAGTGCGCTAACCATGGGATTGCTTGTCAGAACCGACGGACCGGCGCCCATGGCGCCAAGAGCATCCAATGTGTACTCGAAGAGTCCTGTCTGCTCCTGACCCACGAGAACGGGGTTCCCCGATCCCACGTAGAGCGCACGATGGCAAGCTGCAAGAGAGATGGCACCGAACGCACTGACGGCCAGAGAGAGCTTCTTCTCTTGAATAGTTGCTCCTGTGGTGGCGTCTACGGCAAGGACGACCGAGGGCGGAGATGACTCGCTGACGCTCATATCTCCACCGGCGACATAGAGGACGCGCCCTGAGGGCGAGGGTGCTACTGCTGTCGAGTAGATGTCCATGTCAAGGTTGATGGTCTTGAGGGCAGCGGTTCGAACCGAGAATGAGTTGATCGCCCCGCGATCAGTGACGAGGTACCCCACACGACCGTCACTCGACAGGGCCAACGCACTGTACGTGCCGCCCACGCTGAAGTCGTGGATCACCTGGTAGTCGTCGAGTGAGGTGACACTCGTGATGACAATCTGGCCGGCGGCACCGGCAATGATCAGCCTCTGTGTCGATGCCGAGTAGGCGAGCTTGACGGGGTTGACGGCGCCCACGTCCGCAAGAGCGATCTCTCCAGTCGCGACATCGATGTTCATCAGGAGTGGAAGGTCCTGGCAAACGGTCCAGCCGGTGGAAGCGTCGGGGGTGATCGCGACGGCGGAGGGTGAGCAACCGATGTCCACCAGTGTCATAGAGCCATCGGGCTTCACCACTCCCACCTGCTGGACGTCGAAGAGCGAGACCAGCGATGTGCCGTCATTGGCGATGGCGACATCGTTAGGTATCTCCGGAAGGGTGATCGGCGCGAGCTCGGCCGTGATCTGTGCGCGCGCCACGCCACCGACGGCACTGAGCGCGACAACAAGGGCGAGCACAAGGGCACGGGTGGGACGCATCCCCCCAGGGTGCCTCACAAGGGGGTAAGAGTCCATGTCGCCCGGACGGCGACGCGATCAGAACTCGCTGCGAATGGCCCACAGGTCAGGGAAGACCGGGTGGAAGAGGGTCGAGCGCAGGTAGTCGGCACCGCTGGAGCCGCCGGTGCCCTGCTTGCGCCCGATGGTGCGCTCGACCATCTTCACGTGGCGGTAGCGCCACTCCTGCAGACCCTCATCGATGTCGACCAGGCGCTCGCACACCAGCGCGGCAGCGGCGTCACCGCGATGCAGGGCGACCAGAGCGTCCTGCACGGCTGCATTCGCCTCGTAGGGCTGCGACACGTCGCGGTTCAAGATCTCGGCGGGGATCGGGAAGCCTTCGCTGTCGACGTAGAAGAGCACCGAGTCCCATAGCGACGGCGAAGCCATGAGTGCTTCGACACGCTCGCGGTCGGCGGGCAGCAGGGGTGCGGCGATGCGCGTATCACGCCGACCGAGGATCGCCTCCACCTCGCGGAACTGCGCCGACTGGAATCCGCTCGCCTCGCCAAGGCGCTCGCGGAAGGCATCGAACTGCAGTGGCGTCATCGTCTCGAGGATGTCGATCTGCGCGACGCACGTCTTGAGGATGGTGCGGATACGACCGAGCAGCGCGAGCGCGCGACTGGTGTCGCCGGCCTCGAGTGCCTCCTGCGCGGCCGTGAACTCGTGGATGAGTTGCTTGAACCACAGTTCGTAGGTCTGGTGGATGATGATGAAGAGCAGTTCGTCGTGCTCAGGGCCATCCGACAGTGGCTGCTGCAGCGACAGCAGTTCGTCCACCTTCAGGTAGTGCGTGTAGTTGGCGGCAGCCTGGCTGGTCATGGCCCGAGCCTAGAGCGGACCGGAGTCTTCAGGTGCGCGATACGAGGGTGAGGACCTCCACGCCCACCGCAGCCTTCATCCGAGCATCGTCCGTGGCGTGCTCATCAAGAATCGGACGCTGATCCTGACGTTAGGCGCCCTAGCAGCTGCCGACCTCGCGGATGGTGAGGTCCATCCGTGCCCAGTCGTCCGTCTTCCCGGAGGAGTCGCCGCTCCACTCGCGGGCAGCGCCCTCGTCGTCGGGCAGTCGCTTGACGGTGACCTTGCCCGCGCCGCCTGCTTCGACGGTCTTCTCGTCGTCTTCATAGAAGAAGCCGCTGCGGGCTTCTTCTCGCTTGCCGCTGCCCCATGCGCACTCGCTGTCGCGAATGTGGCTGGCGACGATGATGCGCGGCCAGCCCATCGGCGGATCGATGATCTCGATGGCGCTTCCCTGACCAGATTCGTCGACGACGTAGATGCCGTTGTAACCAGAAGAGGTGGAGTAGGCATATGCCGCGCGCGTGCCCGCATCCAGTCGGCACCAGCTGCCGATGTGGTGGAAGCTGACCCAGAGCGTCTCGCCGGAGTCATTGCCGATCGTGCCGACGAAGCCGTCCTTGTTGGTCCAGGAGTCGGGGTTGCGGGTGAAGCTCAGCGGTGCCTGCGCTGGCGGACCCGGCTGGCAGGCGGGCTCGTTGCCAGCCACCGCACCACTGGCCGTGATGCTCTCGACCGGGGCGCTCGACTCAGCGGTCGTGCCCGACGATCCGCAGGCGCTCAGGGCCAGGAGCGATACCCCCACGGCGGCAATCGTCAAGACCGTACGCCGACCCGCCGTTCGATTGAAGATCTCCATCAGTTGCGACTCCATGATGCCTCGACGACGAACATCTTGTTGTCGTCAGTATCGCCCTCACGCTTGATCGTCACCTTGTAGTCCATTCCGTCGGTCATCCCGCTGAACGAGTGACTGTCACCGACGTCATACGCACGGTTGTCATAGCCGACGGTCACGTTGGGCGTGCCCACCGAGGGATTGGACGCGTCAATCTCCAGAGGCTTCTCGACGCGGAACTGCTCCCGCCACGACATGTCGATCTCGACGTCGTCGGCGAAAGACTTCTCGCCCTGGAAGGTCGTGGAATCGCCGGGGTTGATGATCCGCGTGTTGCTCGTACCCCGTTCCCACACGGTGAGGATCATCGGACCCTTGTTGACCACGCGGAGTTCGACTCCCTTGGTCCCCCACCCAGCGACCTCACCGGAGGCTGAGGCGGATTCGACGGGAGCCGTCGCCGTCGAACCACACGCGGCAAGCGCGAAAACGGCAGCGGCGGGCGCGCCCCAGAGGCCCAGTCGGCGGATCATGAGCAGCCCCCCAGTCGCGAGATGCGCACGTCGATGCGCGCCCAGTCGTCGACCTTGGAGGAGTCGGTGCCGACGTACTCTCGTGCAGCCGAGCCGTTGTCATCCAGGCGCGAGACGGTGAGCTTGCCGAGCTCGTAGGTGTCGTAGCTCTGGCTTTGCCCCTGGCTGATGTTGACGCGCTTGCTCTCGTCCGGGGTGCAGTTCCACTCGCGTGACCAGCCGGGGTGACGGAAGCTGAAGCCCTCGACCCACACCTGCGGCCAGAAGGCAATGCCATCGCTCATGTTGACCCTGGTGCCTGCGCGATTGAAGCTGTTGTCCTCGGCAGACAGGTAGAGCTCGATGTCATTACCGCCCAGGTTGGACCCGGAGTAGAAGGTCGCCTTACCGGGGCCGAGTCGGCAGGGTGTCTCGATGTTGTCCGTCGGTGTCTCGGTGCCGTTGGTGACGTAGATGGGCTGACCCGTGTCGTTGTAGAGACCGCCGACGACTCCGTCCTGACCGATCTTCCCGAACGACAACGGGCTGCGCGCAGGTGGGCCTTCGGGGCAGTCCGCGACGTTGCCCGCCACGGCACCGGCGCCCGACGAGGCCGATTCCACCGGTGCGGTCGAGGAGGAGCCGCAGGCGCTGAGGATCAAGGCGGCGCCGGTGAGGGCGAGGATCGGGGCAGTTCTCATGATCATGACCCTACGACGGGCGATCCGGTCCGGGCCGTTCCTCGTGAGAATGCCGAATGGGTCACACGGGCTAGGAGCAGCGCGCCAGGCGGTTGATGGTGATGTCGACGCGTGCCCAGTCGTCGACCTGGCTGGAGTCCGATGCGCCGGTCCACTGTCGTGCGGCTTCGGCATCGTCTGGCAGGCGCACGGCGGTGAAACTGCCCGTGCCTGTCTCGTCGAGGCCCTCGGTATCGCCTTCGTAGAGCTTGACGCCAGCGCCGGAGGAGGAGCCGACGCAACTACCAGCACCCTCGTCGTAGGAGAAGGCCTGCACGGAGGGCAGGCCGACGTAGGGGTCGTTGATGATGAATCGAGTCCCGGCGCGAGGACTGCTGGCGGTGGCGCTGGCGTAGAGAGAGCGCCCGTTCAACGGAGTGCCGCTGGCGTAGGGAGCCGATTGACCGTTGGGCAGTAGGCAGGGGGATTCATCCTGGAGGTTGATGTAGATGTCCCCTCCGGTGGCGTTGACGATGGTGCCGACGAAGCCGTCGGTGCCACCGCCGAGGTAGGACAGCGGCCGTGTCGCCGGAGCCCACGTGATGCACGTGTTGGCCGAGCCCGCGACCTCCCCGGACGCGGACGCTGAGTCAACGGAGGCCGATCCTTCGACGACAGTTCCGCCAGCGCCACACCCCGCAACGAGGAGTCCTGCGGCTACGGGCCAGAAGATGAGCATTCGCACGAACATGACCTTAGGACGTCGGACCCCCTAAGCGGCGTTCCCGGTGAGATAACCGAACATTTCGCGTGGACGAAGCGGTCACACGGGCTAGGAGCAGGAGCCCAGGCCATTGACCGTGACGTCCATGCGGGCCCAGTCGTCGGTAGCCGAGCTTCGGCCCGTGTATTCGTTGGCCGCCGCCTCGTCGTCGGGTAGGCGCACGACGGTCACCTTGCCGGTGTAGCCCTCGCCGTTGCGGGCCTCGAAGTCACGAGATTCGTCCTCGGAGAAGTCGATGTTGTCGAGTGGGTCCGCCCCGCAGGAATAGTTGTCGACGCTGAAGGGTTCGGTGAACCCCGTGACGTAGGCCGCTGGATACCCAATATCGGGGTCGAAGAGGTAGACGCGCGAGCCGGAGCGGTTCGTGGGAGTCGACGACACGTAGAGAACGGCGTCCATGGAGCCGGCGAAGGCCGCGCGCTTACCCGGCGCAAGGAGACATGGCGCACGATGCTTCTCCGCCGTGACGCCCCTGTATGAATTCGGTCCCGCGTCGTTGCTAATCCAGATGTCGGCGCCGGTGTTGTTGGCGATGGTGCCCACGACACCGTCGTTGTCGTAGCTGTCGTTGACGAGGGGGCTTCGTGCCGGCGGTCCCTGGGGGCAGGAGTCGGCAGATGCCACGGCCCCTCCCGATGCGGATGCCGACGCCACAGTGGCCGATCCCTCGGCGACGGTCCCGCCAGCGCTGCATCCGACGACGAGCAGCCCCGCGGCGATCGGCCAGAGGACGAGCGTTCGCATGGTCATGACCCTACGACGCGGGCTGGTCTGGTCGTCGTCATCGTCGGAGCGTCCCTGGTCTTCCTCGGCTGATGGCCAGCCACGACGCCGAGAGGGCATGTGTGCGCAGCCTCGACCTGGCCTATCAATCTGAGCAGAACTGCAGCCACTTGACCCTGAAGTCGAGGCGTACCCAATCGTCCACGTACATGCTGTCGACGCCGGTGTACTCGCGAACTGCCTGCTCACGGTTGCGTTGATAGGGAAGGTTGATGCCCGTCACTCCCGCGTTGATGAAGTCGAACGTCTCGCCCAGTTTAGGTTCACGTTCCACCTGCGATGACCGACACGGACCGGGTCCGCTGACGAGAATCCCCGAGAAGATCCTGTCCTCCATGAAGACGTCTGTGCGATAGCGTCCGCCGTTCTTGTCGGACCACATGTTGAGGGTGCCCCCCTCGGCTGCCGCGAAGACCGCA